>DAIMNW010000082.1:0-9653 GCA_036719905.1 Chitinophagales bacterium | reverse complement strand
AAATTTTAAAAAAAAATTAAAAAAAAGGGCCGATAAATTCACATTGCAACCAAGTGAAAATGTTTGGCAAGGAGTGGAATCTAAGGCAAGTTTAGCCGGAAATTTTGGTTCTTCATTTTCATGGGTAAAGTTTTCCCTCAATCTTCTTTTACCTGCCGTTATCATGGTGGGTTCTGGCTTAGCGCTTAACCAAATTAATGGAGATACTACTGCCAAAACATTGAGTCATAATTTAACTTCTGATAATAGCATGGGTTTTGCTTCCACCTCGGTTGCCGTTGATGTGGTAGGCAACAGTTTTGACGACCAAAACGAGAACGTTTCTTTGACTGAGAATGTAGACAAGGCAGATTTAATTAATGGAGCTAATGTTATTCATGAAAAACCAGTATTGATGACTAGTCACAATGCTAAAGCTATTAGTAAATTAAATGATTCAGAGGCAAAACCGAGCAATGATTCAGAGTTATTTTCAAAAAACAGTAACCACAATGCAACAAAATCCGAGGTTAAATTGTCTGAAGAAGAGATACGAAATTTAGAATTAGAGACAAAAATGTTGAGCCGGATTAAAGGTAAGCGAACTGACTTTAAGTTTAACACCTCAGCCTTTAGCAAAGGATTAGATCAACAAAAGAAGACCAACAGAAATAAGTGGTAATCATTTAGTTACCTTATTTATACAACAATAAACAAACGTTCTTTTATACTCTGCAAAACTTTCGGACTTCGTAAAAAAAGTTTTTATCAGGTTGATGAGTAGGGACATCAACCTGATATTGCAGAGTTTCTAGCTACCTCCTCCCTTTCGTTTTATAATTTCCGCCCTATGTGTACTGCACAAGGGTTTTTTTATGCCCAAAAGAGGGGGGCTTACGAAGTTCTATTTATAATAAACCATTGCACTTAAATAATTAATAAATAACTTAGGATTTTGCGTTGCTTTACAGCCCTAATAATACTCCAAAATATATTCAGGGAGATATACAGTATAAACTAACACCTATCAATTCAATTTATATGTTAAGAAAATTTACAGCAGCGCAACTTCTAGTTGTTACTATCACTTTGTCACTTTTGGGAAGTGTGTCTTTCGCTCAAACCAACAGTCAGGAGACAGTTGATAAAAGCTCTATTCTTCAAACCTTAAAGAAAACTGAAGCAACTGTTCATTTTATTGAAAACAATGGTCAATGGGACCCTTCAGTGAAGTTTGCTGGAAATAGCAGCACTGGTCAATTCATTGTGACAAACAACGAAATAAAATTTGTTGCCCTTAAGCCACTAGTTACTACCGCACCTGAGACTGCTGAAGATGAAGTGAAAGATAAAGAAAGAGAAACCCATGTATGGGGTTTGGAATTTGAAAACAGCAACCCAAACTGTCGTGTAGCTACTTCACAGGCAATTGGTGCCACCCGAAACTACTATCTGGGAAGCAACCGCGATCGTTATGCCCAAGGCGCAAAAAGTTATGGTGATGTGGTAATGGAAAATCTATATCCAGGTATTGATCTTCGAATATATAGTGTGGAAGCCGGTGTAATGGAATTTGATTGGATAGTAATGCCAGGTGCCGACTACTCTAAAATAAAAATGCACTACAAAGGGCAGGATAACATAACAATCGATGAAGCCGGTAAGCTAAATGTTGGTCTACGTTTCAACACTGTAAAGTTTGATATGCCTGAATGTTATCAGCTGATTAATGGGCAAAAAACATTCTTGAATTTTAAATTTGATTTGGTTGGAATAAACGAAGTAGCCTTTTCCACCAAAGATGCTGTTAACCCAGCTTATCCGCTCATCATTGACCCCAATTTAAAATGGGGAACTTGGTTTGATGACAATGATAATGCTTTTGACGCTTATCTTTTTGCAGTTGATTATGATAAGTTGGGCAATATTTACTGCGCTGGATATGTAAATAATGCGATGTCAGCTACATACATACCATCGGCTAATTATGGATATTCCAATACCACAGCACCAGGTGGCCTGGATGCCATTTTGTACAAGTTAAGTCCAAAAGGTACCTCGGTATTGGCCATTACGTATTTTGGTTCAACAGCATCTGATGTATTTTACGGCTTAAGTATGTCGCCCTATACACGTGATACTGTCCCTCCTTGTTTCTTCCCTACAGGTTTCTCACCTAATGGAGATAACAATGGTGACTTATTCGTTATTCCATGTGCTCCAGATTATCCTAACAGCACAATGGTCATCTTCAACAGATGGGGTAATATTGTGTTCAACTCAGGCGAAGGTGGTTACAAGAATAATTTTGATGGTACTTATAAAGGAAAGCCTTTACCAGATGGAACCTATTTCTATATATTTAGTTTCAATGATCAGGACAATACCCGTCATTCTTCATTTGTAGTCATCAGCCGATAAATTGAAATCAAAACACCGGACCGTATCAATTTGGTCCGGTGTTTATTTCTAAGCATTTAAACACTTTAATTCTTTATCATGAACTCCTTCTTTAAAATTTTAAGTATCTTATTACTTGGGTTTATAAGTATTCAAACCTATGCTCAACAAGATCCACAGTACACCATGTACATGTTCAATCAGCTAGCGGTAAACCCCGGTTACGCCGGAAGCCGAGGCTGCTTAAGCGCCACAGCGCATTACCGAACCCAGTGGGTAAACATTGATGGAGCGCCACGAACCTTAGGATTTGGTTTACATAGCCCTCTAAGAAATGAAAAAGTAGGGTTGGGTCTGCAAGTGGTAAATGATCAACTAGGTGTAACTAACAGCACCAATATAGCCGGCATTTATTCCTACCGTTTACCTGTGAGTGATAAAGGCACCTTGTCGATAGGTTTGCAAGCTGTTATCACCAATTACGTCAACGACTTGAGCAAGGTAACCACTCAGCAAGCCGACCAAACCTTTAGCAGTGTAAACAATCAGAACCTTTTGTTACCCAATTTTGGTACTGGAATTTACTACACCACAGGCCGCTTTTATCTGGGAGCTACCATTCCACACTTAATTAATAACAAGTTAGAGGCCAAGAGCAACAATGTAATTAACACCGCAGCAGCCAAGCAATTCCGTCACCTTTTTTTGATGAGCGGTATAGTAGTAGACTTGACGGATGATGTAAAATTCAAGCCAAGTGTATTGTTAAAATATGCGCCCAATTCACCAGCCGAATTGGATGCCAATGCAAGTTTTTTGTTTGTAAATGCCTTATGGTTAGGCGCCACCTGGCGTAGCGATTTCAGCGCAGCGAAGCTTAAAAGCACAGAAAGCATAGACTTTATGGCTATTTATGAATTGAACCAAAACATGAGAGCCGGAATGGCCTACGATATGACCATGAGTGATATCAGACGATTCAACAAGGGCACCTATGAATTCTTATTAGGTTACGATTTTGATCAAAAACGTGATAAAATTCTTACCCCGAGATATTTTTAGTTAGTTCATCAATTGAGCTAGGTTGCAAAGTACACTTTCGCTTTGAAAACCATGAATCTGGGCATATATAAAGATTAGGTTAAGCTCCGAAGTATTTGTTCCAACCAGACCAATTTTCTTCCTAAAGAATATATTTTCTATAAAAATTTTGTTGGAGAACAAATCTAAGTATATTTGCAATCCTTTTTTAGGCAGATACTAAAGTTCTTTTATATAATCTATTGATTTACATGGCTTAATGCTACGTTTGGTGCAGTTTCTGAAGCACCTGACTTAAATTGAGAATCTAAAAAAATAGAAAAATAGAAATATTAGCCGAAGTAGCTCAGTTGGTAGAGCAGCTGATTTGTAATCAGCTGGTCGGGGGTTCGAGTCCCTTCTTCGGCTCAAGATATTTATTTAACCAGGAGAGTTACCAGAGTGGCCAAATGGGGCAGACTGTAAATCTGCTGTTTTACGACTTCGGTGGTTCGAATCCACCACTCTCCACTCAACAAAAACATCCAAAATTTGTTAAATATTTTTTGATTTGCGCTGAACCGGATAACACAATAAAGAGTAATAAACGTTCTTAATTTAGTTAGGTAATATTTTTTGCAGGAGTAGCTCAGTTGGTAGAGCGACAGCCTTCCAAGCTGTAGGTCGCGGGTTCGAGCCTCGTCTCCTGCTCGACAATGGTTGTTTAGAAATTGGTAATCAGGAATTAGTTCAGTGCTAATAACTAATAACTAAATGCTAATAACTAAATATTGCCGTTGTAGCTCAGTTGGTAGAGTGCGTCCTTGGTAAGGACGAGGTCACGGGTTCAAATCCCGTCAATGGCTCAAAATAACACCCGAGAACTAGTTCTCAATTAATAGTAATAAAATAAGAGTACAATCATTTTTAATCATTTTTCTAAAACAAATAAACTAAAAATTAATCATGGCTAAAGAAACCTTCAAAAGAGACAAGCCTCACTTAAACATCGGAACTATTGGTCACGTTGATCATGGTAAAACAACCCTCACAGCCGCTATCACTAAGGTGTTGGCTGATAAAGGTTTAGCAGAAAAACGCGATTACGATTCTATCGATAACGCTCCTGAGGAAAAAGAACGTGGTATAACTATCAATACTGCCCACGTGGAGTACGAAACGGCAAACCGTCACTACGCTCACGTTGATTGTCCAGGACATGGTGACTATGTGAAAAACATGGTTACAGGTGCTGCACAAATGGATGGTGCCATTCTGGTGGTTGCGGCTACTGATGGTCCAATGCCTCAAACCCGTGAACACATTCTTTTAGCTCGTCAGGTTGGCGTTCCTAAAATTGTAGTTTTCATGAATAAAGTTGACTTGGTTGAAGATCCTGAATTGTTGGATCTAGTTGAAATGGAAATTCGTGAATTGCTTAAATTCTATGAATTTGACGGCGACAATATTTCTATCATCAGAGGTTCTGCTACTGGCGGATTAGCCGGCGATCCTAAATGGGTGGCTGCTATCGAACAATTGATGGAAAAAGTAGATAGTGACATTCCGATGCCTCCACGTGAAGTGGATAAACCATTCCTGATGCCAGTTGAGGACGTATTCTCAATCACCGGCCGTGGAACAGTTGCTACCGGACGTATCGAAAGAGGTGTAATCAATACCGGCGATCCAGTTGAAATTATTGGTCTTCGCGATGAATCAATTAAATCAACAGTTACCGGAGTAGAAATGTTCCGTAAATTATTGGAAAGAGGTGAAGCAGGCGACAACTGCGGTATTCTTCTTCGTGGCGTTGAAAAAACTGATATCGAACGCGGTATGGTTATTTGTGCACCCGGATCTATCAATCCACACACTGAATTCAAATGCGAAGTGTACGTGTTGAGCAAAGAAGAAGGTGGACGTCACACTCCATTCTTCAATAAGTACCGTCCTCAATTCTATTGCCGTACTACTGACGTTACCGGTGAAGTTACTTTACCTCAAGGCGTTGAAATGGTAATGCCGGGCGATAACGTTACCTTAACCGTGAAACTGATTGCAAAAGTGGCTATGGAAAAAGGAATGCGCTTTGCGATTCGTGAAGGTGGACGTACCGTAGGAGCCGGTCAGGTTACTGAAATATTGAAGTAATTTGATATCTTAGCTTTTCTTAATCAACAATTAGCTAATTAGCAAATCAGCTAATTAGCTAATTGTTTTTTACGGGTATAGTTCAACGGCAGAATTGTGGTCTCCAAAACCTCCGATCTAGGTTCGAATCCTGGTACCCGTGCAGAGTAATAATTGATGAAAATTAATAGTTTTAAATAATAGATAACCAGTTAAATAGTAATAAAAAATGAATAAAGTAAAATCATATCTACTCGAAGCTTATGACGAATTGATGCACAAAGTTTCTTGGCCTACTTGGGGCGAACTTCAATCGTCAGCCTTAGTAGTAGCCGTAGCTGCACTCATTATTTCCTTATTCGTATTTTTAATGGACAAAGGAAGCAGCCTTACATTAAGCACCTTTTATAAATTATTTTAAAATATACTAATTGATTAACATGGAAACAATTGTTTCATCACCGGATAAAAAATGGTTTGTGCTTCGAGTTGTGAGTGGCAAAGAAAAAAAAGTAAAGGAGTATCTCGATAACGAAATTCGTCGGTCATATTGGGATAAAAAGGTGTCGCAGGTATTGGTACCCATGGAGAAAGTTTACAAAATTAAAGATGGCAAGAAGGTAATTAAGGAAAGAAATTTCTACCCCGGCTATGTGTTGATTGAAGCTGATGAAAAATTCTTATCAGGAGAAGTTTTGATGAGTATTAAAAATATTACAGGCGTAATCAACTTCTTAGGCAATGCAAAACCTACTCCACTTCGCAAATCAGAAGTCAACAAAATTTTAGGTGTGGTGGATGAAAGTCAGGATAGTGCTCTGGTAATGGACGAACCTTTCATAGTTGGCGAATCAGTAAAAATTACGGATGGACCTTTCAATACATTCAACGGTACCATTGACGAAATTTCTGAGGAAAAGAAAAAACTAAAAGTAAGCGTTCTGATTTTTGGTAGAAAAACACCTGTTGAACTCAGCTTTACTCAAGTAGAGAAAGTTGCCAACTAATTGATTTTTTTTGAGTGGACAAAATGTTGATGCGAAGGATGAGACTAAATTCCTTATCATCAACATTTTAGTGTTATTAACGTCGAAGGAGTTTTCACCATTTCGTTTTGTGGCCTCTTGGCATTTCGATACTTTCGCCTTATCATTTTTACAATAAATCATGCACAAGTTTAACCGTTCCCTGCTTCCGGTATATTGCCTGATATTTGTATTTTCCCTCTTCTCATCAGAAGTAATAGCTCAGCGACAGTTTGGTTACGCTACTTCAAATTATTCCGGTACCGGTGGCTTGTACCTTAACCCTGCCAGTATTGCCGATAATCGATTTATGGTATATGCCAATCTGTTGGGCGGAGGCATGACTTTTCATAATGATTATATCTCATATGATGGGGGTATACCTATCTACAAGGCCGCTTTAGACTCAAGTTTTAATTGGGGAAATGCCATTAAGCAAAACCATAATGGACTAAATCATAATGCTGATTTGGAGTTGGAAGGTCGCGGCCCAGGAATAATGGTTTCATGGAATCAGAAAAATAGTATTGCCATAACAACCCGATTGAGAACAAGTATACAGGCATACGAAGTCGCCGAACCTCTTATTCTCACTTTGCAGAATGGCTACGTGAGCGGACAGGTAAATGTTTATCAAGGCCTACCAAAGGATAATTTTAAGATAAATGTTCAAACTTTTTCTGAATTGGGATTCAGTTATGGAAGAGTGCTGTATAGCAACAAGCAGAATTTTTTAAAGGCAGGTATCACTGTGAAGAAACTTCGCGGCCTCTTTTACTTTCAATATGACAACAGATTATTAGATTTCAATATACCAGGTCACGATAGCGTAGTAGTTTATAAAGCAGATGCTACTGTCAATTATCCTCATGAAAGCTATGCTGGGGTAACCGATTTTTATCAGGCCGACAAGCAAATTACAGATCCCAAGGCACAAGTTAAGAGCATGCTCTTCGGAGCTAACAAACTTGGGGGTGGTTTAGGTTTCGATTTGGGCCTGCAATATGAATGGCGACCTAAGCGAAAATATTACTACACCATGGATTGTAAAAAATTGACTAATCCAAGCGTAAATAAATACAAGTTAAAAGTAGGGGCATCTATTGTCGATCTGGGGGGTATAAAATATAGTAATAAGTATGCTCGTCAAATAGAGATTAAAGCCGGTAAAGATTACAATACAGTAGGATATGACACCGTTTTTTGGGGACGCATAGATACAATGAAAGATATCCGAAACTCTGATTCTGTTTTGAATAGGTTGAACAAAGTAACCGGTGGAGGCATTGTTTCTACAAGTAATGCATTTAGAATGGGCCTTCCTACTTCTTTGATTCTTTCGGCAGATTATTTGGTTGTAAACCACGTATACATGAACGCAACCTATGTACAAAGCTTACGAAAAAGGTATGGTAAGGGAATACTCAACAATACTGTATTAGCACTTACCCCACGTTATGAACGTCGTTGGTTTGAAGCAGCCGTTCCAATTGTTATCAATACAGGTTGGAAAACACTGGAAGCCGGTGTGGCTTTTAAAGCTGGCCCATTCTATATAGGTTCAGATAATTTATTAGGACTGATTAATGCAAAGCCATTGAACGCAATTGATTTTTATGGTGGATTTGTTATTCCCATTGGAAAACACATGAAGCATGATAGGGATAAGGATAAGATGAGCAATAAGCATGATAAGTGTCCTGATCAACCCGGCACATGTGAAACCGAAGGCTGTCCTGATAGAGATGGTGATGGAATTATTGACAGTAAGGACAAATGCCCTGATGTGCCAGGTGATAAAAAACTAGCCGGATGCCCCGATAAAGACGGTGATGGCGTTACTGATTCATTGGATGAGTGCCCTGATACTCCAGGATTAAAGCAATTTAAAGGCTGCCCTGATACTGACAAAGACTTGATTCCGGATGCACAAGACTCCTGCCCAACTTTGCCAGGAGATAAAAAATTACATGGCTGCCCAGATAAAGATAAAGATGGAGTGACAGATGATAAAGACGAGTGTCCGGATGTGCCAGGAAGTGCTGAAACCCATGGCTGTCCTGATAAGGATAAAGATGGAGTTGGGGATAATATCGACAAGTGCCCAGAGAAGAAAGGACCAATTTATACATTAGGTTGTCCGGATAGAGATAATGACAGTATACCAGATTATGCTGATAGATGTCCTTCGGTCAAAGGAACAAGAGCTAACAAAGGTTGTCCTGATGTACAGCAGGAAGTTGAAATCAGTTTCCGAAATATAGAATTTGAAAGCGCAAAATCTGAAATACAAGAGTTTGATTATCCAACCTTGGATTCATTGACCAACGTACTTTCAGCTCACCCAAAATACCGTGCAATGCTTCGTGGCTACACCGATAGCGAAGGTGGATTTAAAAGCAATGAGGAACTCAGCCAAGACAGATCAGATGCCGTTAAAAAATACCTCGTCCTACATGGTATCAATGAAAATCGCATATCAGGCTATGGGTTTGGTGAAGCAAATCCTTTGCAAAAAAATGATACTGCAGAAGGAAAACAAAGAAATCGCAGGGTGGAGATAGAACTTATACAATAAGGAACGGTCTCAATTTTAAAATTTTCCGTTTTGGGCTTGTTACCGTTTACAGAAATCGCTTATTTTTGTGCCCTAGCAAAATAACTTACTATGTATCCTCCAGAAATTGTACTACCCATGAAAGCCGAAATGACGGCTGTGGGCTTTGAAGAACTTCCAACACCCGAAAAGGTTGACGAAGCCCTGCACAAGTCAGGCACCACATTATTATTCTTTAACTCGGTTTGTGGTTGCTCGGCCGGCACCGCTCGTCCGGGTGTAAGGCAAGCCATTCAACACACCAAACGACCGGCGCATTTAGCCACCGTGTTCGCCGGTTTTGATATAGATGCTGTCAAGAAAGCAAGAACCTACACTTTGCCATATCCACCTTCATCACCAAGCATTGCTCTGTTTAAGGATGGAGAATTGGTTCACTTTATTGAGCGGCATCACATTGAAGGACGTACGGCTGAGATGATTGCCCAGAACTTGGTAGGGGCTTTTGAACAATATTGTTAGATTTATAGAGTTAATTA
>DAIMNW010000277.1:0-2713 GCA_036719905.1 Chitinophagales bacterium | reverse complement strand
ATCTGATAAAGCTGAAGTTGATTTACCAAATCCAAGTTTAAAGTCACTGCAGGGAGATGCTGTCATTGCTAATTATATGGCAAAGCTTGGCGTAATCACAGAGGAAGTGGATGGGAAGATTATATTGTCGAAGAATGCAATCAATTTGCCGGATTCAATTGAGTTCGATTTACGAAGTACCCCCGACCTCACTCAGCCATTAATTTGTACTTGCTTTGGCTTAGGAATCAAAGTTAAAGTTGATGGTATTTCACATCTACAGTATAAAGAAACCAACAGGCTCATTGCTCTCAAAAATGAATTGGAGAACTTGGGTGCTACAGCAAATCTAACTGATGATACGATTGAAGTACTACCTTCAACTGCTTCCTTAGCCCGGTTTAAACCTATTCATACTTACAACGACCATCGAATGGTGATGGCTTTTGCTCCATTAGCTTTAAAATTAGGGCCACTGGTAATTGAAAATCCGGAAGCGGTGACAAAATCTTTTCCAGATTTTTTCGAGAATATTTTTTGCATTGTTGATTAGGTATCGATTATATTTAAGTCATCTAAAAAAGCAAACTATTACCCCATGACTGTAAACCGAACTACAAGAATTGTCTCTCTAACAGTTTTGTTCATCATTTTGATGACCGGATTTACAGGCTTTGCACAAAATAGATACGTTTCACCACAAGGCAATAATACCAATGCAGGTACATTGACTTCCCCATGGAAAACAATACAGTATGCTGCACAAAATGCTTTGCCCGGTGATACAGTTCAAATTATGGCCGGTACCTACAACGAAAGAGTAATTCCTTTTGTAACTGGTTTGCCATCCGCCTATATCACTTTTAAGAATTATCAAACCGATTTTGTGACCATCAATGGAGCCGGAAGTTCGGGTTATGGAGTGTTCACCTTTTATGGCCCTGCTTATTTGCAACTTATGGGAATTCATTTTGCCATAAGTGATAGTACACAATATAACTATCAACCAGCCATCGTCATATCTTCCACCTCACATCATATCCAAATTAATAACTGCAAAATAGATGGAATGTGGAACCTGAATGGAGCAGGTATTGCCATTTATGGAAGCGATACCTTGGCTGGCAATCATGATATTACTATAGCAGGCTGTACCATTGGCAGCCAGAATATATGGCATATGGGCACCGGTATTTATTTGTCCGGCAATGTGTACAATGTTACACTAAAAAATAATGAGATTTTTCATCAACGTGATAATGGAATAGCTTTGGTGGGTTCTGATAGTACCTGTGTAAAAGGCAACCTGGATGTTGCCAGAAATATTACTGTCCAAAATAATTCAATTCACGATATATTCAATCCTGCTAATCCCGGACAATACAAGTCCGGAATAATTGTTTCTGGCGCTCGTGCTTGCAGCATCAACGCTAATAGGATTTTTAACTGTGATTTTGGATTTAACTTAGCCGCTTACTCTGATTCGGCCCGAACACGTTTGATTTCATTCACCAATAATATGGTCTATGAAAATAATCAGCAAGGACTGGCTATGGGCGTATTTAATTACAATATGGCTTTCGGCAGGGTCAATAACTGTCAGGTGGCAAATAACACTTTTTATCATAATGACCTTTTGTTGAATAATGGAGGAGAGGTTTTGTTTACCCCTATGGATAGCTGCAAAGTGGTCCACAATATATTTTTTGCAAACCAGCAAGGCAGGATTGTGAGCTCTATTCTGTTCAACCTTTCTTTTCCGGCTAATGTGATTGACTACAATATACATGGTTCTGATGTGGCCAATCCTGCTTTAGTGCAATACTATTGGGATGGAACCACAGCCACTGGATTTGGAATGTATAAAGCGCTTTCCGGCTACGACACTCATACAATATTTAGCGACCCTCTTTTTGTAGATCGATACAATACCTCACCTGATTTGCATCTCTATAATAATTCTGCTGCCATAAATTCTGGCAGTGCTTCATACAACGCCTTAGCCGGTAGTACCGATTATTTTGGTACCACTCGTGTTTATGGAGGAATGATAGACATTGGGGCTTGTGAAAATCAAGGAGATTATTTCGATCCGGTTTACAATGGAATTAAATCATCCGTTGGTACTCTGGTTAAAGTGTCGCCAAATCCGGCACATGATTATTTGGATATTGAAGGAATAAGCCCTTCAAGTAAAATTTCTTGTGTTGACTTGGTTGGAAGAAGGTATCTTTTAACCTCTGAGTCACAAACTGATGGGTTGGTCAGAATAAATGTAAGCCAACTTTGTAGCGGTTTATTTTATCTGAAAATTGAACAACAGGGAAATTCGCTTAGCACAATTTCATTTGTAAAAAATTAATCGCCGTACTTTTCATTCAACCTATCGAGTTGAACCCCTAGTTGATTAAAACTCTCAGATTTTTCCTGAAAATTAAATCTGGAACTAGACAAAGAACGTGCATAAGTAGCTTCCGAAGCACAATCGCGTTTAAACCGCTCATAATGTTCTGATGGTAGAGCAAACGAGAAGAAAAACGCTATTCGCTCTTTTTCGTGCGATTTTTGTAAGAATTTAGGCACCAGCTTCTCTTTTCCGGCTGTATTTAGTATCGACAAATTGGGAAAAAGTTTCAGTTTTACAGCATTGCCACTGTGCAGGGTACGCATATTCCAAATGACAATGTCCCCCGGCTCTGTATTGCAATACACGGGCTTGCCCGATGGGGTATTG
>DAIMNW010000276.1:0-2718 GCA_036719905.1 Chitinophagales bacterium | reverse complement strand
GAATTGTACATGTTGTGTCGCGTAATTTCAGACAATCCGTACACTTTTTCCATTTTCATAAAGGCAGAGTAGGGAACCATTTCACCTTTGTCATTTTTTACTGATAATTTCAGAATGTCTTCGGGCAGCGCTCGATATTGCGGCAAAGCTTGCACCATCACCTGATACTGGATTCCAAATCGAATGAAATTGGTTTCATAATTACTTCCAATCAAGGTAGATAGGTTGTCCATGGCGTTCTCAATCGTCACTCCTTTTTGCTGTGCAATATCATTATCGATTGTGAGCATGTACTGAGGGAAACTTGAATTATAAAAACTAAAAACAGAAGAGAGTTCAGGGCGCTTATTCAAGGCTTTTAGAAAATCTGTGTTCACCGATTCCATTTTTTTATAATCTCCGCTTCCGGCCTTATCGAGTAGTCGTAACTCAAATCCACCGGCTGCTCCATAACCCGGCACGGCAGGTGGGGCAAAAAACTCTACTGTAGCACCTTGGATGTCTTTCGATTTTTTTTCAAATTCATCAATTACTTCCTGCACAGCGTGCTTTCGATCTTTCCAGTCTTTTAAGTTGATTAGGCACGTACCCGAATTAGAGCCTGTTCCTTCCGATAGTATTTCAAATCCTGCAAGTGACGATACCGACTTCACATCTTCCATTCCTTCAGCTATTTTCTGCAGTTGAACTACCACTGCATCGGTACGTTCAAGTGTAGAGCCTGGAGGAGTTTGCACGATAGCATAAAACGTTCCTTGATCTTCATTGGGAATAAAACCGGAAGGCAATTTGGTGTTTAAAAACCAAGTTCCGGCGCAGAAAAGGATTAAGGCAGCAAAAGTGACTACTCGGCGGTTAACTACGTAACCAAGGATAGTTTTATATCTACCGGTCACTTTTCCAAATCCATTATTAAAACCAGTCAAAAAGCTGTTCAACCAAGTCTTTTTCTTTGGTATTCCGTGAGTGTTTTTGAGCATGAGCGCACATAACGCAGGAGTAAGTGTAAGGGCCACCAAACCAGAAAGAATAATGGAAGTAGACATGGTGATGGAGAATTGTCGGTAGAAAATGCCCACCGGCCCAGACATGAAAGCGACAGGAATAAACACAGCTGCCATTACTAAGGTAATGGCAATGATGGCACCACTAATTTCATGCATGGCTTCTTCAGTCGCATTAGCTGGTGAAAGATTTTTCTCTTCCATTTTGGCATGCACAGCTTCTACCACCACAATTGCATTATCTACCACAATTCCAATGGCAAGTACAAGAGCAAAAAGGGTAATTAAGTTAAGTGTAAGTCCGAAAAGCTGCATAAACAAGAAGGTTCCAATTAAGGAAACAGGAACAGCAATGGCCGGTATAAGCGTTGAACGCCAATCAGCTAAAAAGATAAATACAACTAGACTTACTAAAAGGAATGCTTCTATTAAGGTGTGCAATACTTTTTCCATTGAAGCATCGAGAAAAGTCGAAACGTCATAACTAATTTCATAATCCATTCCTTTCGGAAATGAGTTGGCTTTTATTT
Organism: Chitinophagales bacterium; assembly: GCA_036719905.1. Classification (GTDB taxonomy): domain Bacteria; phylum Bacteroidota; class Bacteroidia; order Chitinophagales; family CAIODY01; genus DAIMNW01. The sequence continues at coordinate 1,184 of DAIMNW010000276.1, read as the reverse complement.
CCTCCATCTTAGCCTTAATATCCTTTATCACCTGGCTGGCATTGCTACCATAGGATTGTTTTATCATGATGGCAGCTGATGGTTTGCCATTCAGTTTTGAATAGATATCATAGTAACTGCTTCCAAATTCAACCTCGGCCACATCTTTTATGCGAAGTATTTCGCCGTTCACATCCGATTTGAGAATAATATTTTCGTAACCTTCTTTAGTGGTAAAGCGACCGGGATACTTCAATACGTACTCAAAGGTTTGTGAGCGTTTGCCTGATGATTCACCTGTTCGGCCAGGTGATGCTTCCAAACTCTGTTCATTTAGCGCCTTCAAAACGTCATCGGCCGAAATTTTATAGGCGGCCATTCTATCAGGCTTAAGCCAAATACGCATAGCATATTCTCTGTTTCCAATAACATCGGCCACACCCACACCATCTACACTTTTTAATTCTGACAAAAGATTAATCTCTGCAAAATTGAAAATGAATTTTTCGTCGTGCTTTGGATCGGTACTGAAGATGTTTAGGTACATCAACATGTTTGATTCCTCACGGGTAATTTTAACCCCCTCACGAATTACAATGGGCGGCAATTTATTGATTACAGAAGCCACACGATTTTGAATACTCACCGAGGCAATGTTTGGATCGGTACCGGAATTGAATACCACCTGAATAGTTCCTTCACCATCGTTTCCGGCATCTGATGCAATATATTTTACACCTGGCGTACCGTTAATGGCTCTCTCCAGTGGAATTATCACCGACTTAATCATCAACTCCCCATTGGCACCCGGATATTCCGCGGTGATATTCACCTTTGGAGGTGAAATGGATGGAAACTGAGTGACCGGCAATTGAAATAGAGCAACTACTCCCAGCAAAGTAATAATCAATGATATGACTATGGAAAGGACAGGTCTATGTATAAATCGTTTGAACATTTCTTTTATGTTTCTTAACAGGGTGAACTATGAGTGGATTAATTGCAGGCTGGAAATCACCTTCTCGGGCGTTAAGAATTCGTATTCTATTTTATCATCGTCTTTGACATTCTGAACACCTTCCAGTAGAATTTTTTCATCGGCATTCAAGCCACTATCAATGATATAGAGATCATTAAGTGCATTTTTGATTGTGATGTTTCTAGAATGAACTTTGTTGTCTTTATCAATAACAAATACATAAAAC
>DAIMNW010000081.1:0-9694 GCA_036719905.1 Chitinophagales bacterium | reverse complement strand
AATAAAAACCGATTCGGTTTATCATACCATTGCCGATTTTAAACTTATTGACCAAAATGGCCACATTATAACTAACGACACATTTAAAAATCGAATTTATGTTGCCGATTTTTTCTTCTGCACTTGCCCGGGTATTTGTCCGCAAATGACCAAAAACATGAAGCGCCTACAGGATGATTTTAGAGGGGTGAAATGGGTAAAATTTCTAAGTCATACGGTAAACCCAGAGCACGATTCGGTGGCAGTTTTGAAAAAATATGCTCAAAAATTTGGTGTTACAGATTCCACCTGGCACCTGGTAACCGGCGATAAGCAGCAATTGTATGATTTATCAATGAGGAGTTACTTTCTGGCTGCACAGGATGATGGCGGCATTGACAATTTTGACCATAGTGAAAAGTTTGTGCTAGTAGATAATCACCGCATTATACGGGGCTATTATGTGGGTACTGACACTACCGAAATTAATCGATTAAGAAAAGATATTATTAACCTCCTCAATGAGTTGGCTGATGATGTAAACGAATTGCAACCCCCAAAAAACCTTTAAGAACAATGCTCAACAATAAATTAGTATGGTTAATTTCTGTACTGGTAGTAGTGGCTGTGGCTGTTATGTACCTTATGCCAAAACCTGATGTAACATTGGGATTTGATATTCATTTGTTGCCGTTTATCAACGCTATTATCAACTCCATGGTAAGCGTATTGCTGCTGATTGGATTGTACTTTATTTTAAATAAGAAGATACAGCCTCATAAAATTACCATGTTGTGTGCTTTTGGTTTGTCTTCCTTATTTTTAATCATCTATGTGGCCTATCATAGTTTGGCTCCCGAAACCAAATATTGTGGCACCGGCTGGATTCGACCGGTTTATTTTTTCTTGCTCATAAGCCATATTCTGCTGGCTGCTTGTTCGTTACCTTTTATATTAATCACCTTATCAAGAGCCTTATCTAACAAGTTTGATAGGCATAAACGTATGGCCCGTTGGGTTTGGCCGGTTTGGTTTTATGTTTCAGTTACCGGGGTGGTGGTTTATTTTATGATTGCCCCTTGCTACCGATAGTAGTCCGTCTTTCCATTTAACTTATTGGTTTACAGCTACATGGCTAACTACTTAGTGGCCAGTTGTTGCGCTTTTATTTATTGTTGAACAAATATTTGTTTAAATAAACACTAATAATGTTAAACAAAATATACTTTTGCATCATGCAATCAACAATCATGTCAAACTCTTACTCCATTAAAGACCTTGAAAGGTTGTCGGGTATTAAGGCACATACCATCCGCATATGGGAGCAGCGCTACAAGCTGGTTAGCCCTATTCGCTCCGATTCTAATATTCGAAGTTACAGCGATGCCCAACTAAAACGAATCTTAAATGTAAGCTACCTGATTAAAAATGGAGAGAAGATATCCAAAGTGGCCACCTTGGATGACCAAAAACTGGGTCAGGCTGTAATGGAGTTTCAAAATAGTGGTAATCATGGCGATGATTTAAACTATCTCATAGAGGTTTTGCTTAGCGCCACCATCGATTTGAATGAAGCCCATTTTGATAAAACCATCAATAATGCCATTCTTCGGAACGGTTTTGAACAAACCATTTTAAAGCTTATTTATCCTTTTTTAGAGCGCATTGGGGTTATGTGGAGGGTGAACCAGGTTAATCCGGCACAGGAACATTTTGTCACTAATTTAATTCGTCAGAAAGTAATAGCAGCTATAGATGGTCAGTTGTCATCTGTCACCAAAAATGAAACGTACCTGCTCTTTTTACCCGAGGGTGAGTGGCACGAGTTGGGCCTATTGATGGCTCATTATTTATTGAGGCAAAATGGTTACAAAGTGTTTTATGTGGGGCAAAGTGTGCCTCTTGAATCGTTGGATCAAATCTACAAAACGATTCAACCCCATAACATCCTGTTATTCTTTATTTCATCGCAGAATCTGGATGAGCCGGCGCAGTATTTAAAGCAGGTAAGTAATCTGTGGCCACAGTCAAAAATATATTTTAGTGGTAATCCTGAGCTCATCAATTCATTTGAGCCAGCTCCAAATTTGCATCACCTAAAGGATTTTAACGCATTTAAGTTAAGTCTAAACAACAGCAAATCAAGAGTTTAGAAATTAATCTTCTCTAATCTAATGAGTCAACAAAAATTAATATTTGGAAAACACGGTCATATCCACTATTTTTGTTTAACAAATAATAAAAAAGATTAAACAAAAAAGCATCGTCAATTAATTATAAGTGAAAAATAAAACCATAATTATTGGAGCCGGCTTCTCAGCCCTGTCCGCAGCCGCATTTTTGGCCAAGCAGGGAATGGAGGTGACTCTGCTTGAAAAAAATGGGCAAGCAGGCGGAAGGGCTGGAGTTTGGCAGCAAGGTGGGTTTACTTTTGATATGGGGCCTAGTTGGTATTGGATGCCAGATGTTTTTGAAAAATTTTATAACCATTTTGGCTACAGTCAAACAGATTTATATAAACTTACCAGGCTATCTCCATCCTATAAGATATTTTATAAAGACAGCTGTGATGAAGTGATACCAGATAATATGTCAGAGCTGGAGCAGTTATTCGAACAATATGAACTAGGTGCCGGCACCAAACTGCGTAAATTTTTAAAAGAGGCACAATATAAGTACGAAGTAGGTATGCAAAACCTGGTGTATAAGCCCGGATTATCGCCCCTCGAATTGATTACCATGCAAACCATTACTGGTGTGCTGCGGCTTCAAATTTTTAATTCATTTTCCAAACACATACGCAACTACTTTAAACATCCTTTTTTGTTGCAACTGCTTGAATTTCCGGTGTTATTTCTGGGAGCAAAGCCAGCCAATACGCCAGCCTTGTACAGTTTAATGAATTATGCCGATATGCAATTAGGTACTTGGTACCCACAAGGAGGCATGAGTCAAATTACTAATGCCATGCAAATGATTGTCGAAAAGCAAGGTGCCAAAATCAAGCTCAACTCGGCGGTAAGCAAAATAAATGTAGAAAAAGGGCAAGTGAAAAGTGTTGTTGCCAATGCTCAAGAATTGACAACTGATTATCTATTGGCTGGTGCCGATTACCAGCACGTGGATCAAACCCTATTGCCAAAAGAGTATCAGCAATATACCAGTGAATATTGGGACAAACGAGTGATGGCACCTTCCTGTTTAATTTACTATGTAGGAGTTAATAAAAAATTGAAAAACCTGCTGCATCATAATTTGTTTTTCGACACCGATTTTGAAAAGCATGCCGAAGAAATTTACGACTCACCCATCTATCCTAGCAATCCCTTATTTTATGTTTGTTGCCCATCAATAACCGATGCAACAGTAGCCCCCGAAAATTGTGAAAACATTTTTATCCTTATTCCGGTGGCAGCCGGATTGCCAGATACCGATGCAATTAAAGAATCCTATTTTGATTTGACTATTGGCCGCATCGAAAAACGAATTGGAATCCGTTTTAAAGAGGACATAATTGTGAAGCGCAGTTATGCACATCGTGATTTTGTAAAAGACTATAACTCGTTTAAAGGTAATGCTTACGGATTAGCAAATACACTACTTCAAACAGCATTCCTTCGACCCCAAATCAAAAGCAAAAAAATATCGAATATGTACTATACAGGCCAGCTCACCGTGCCAGGGCCCGGTGTACCACCGGCCATTATTTCCGGTGAGATAGCCGCCAATCAAATTATTAAAAGCTTTAATAAAAATTAACGATGACCAACTTGGAATTATTTAACAATATAAGTTTAGCCAGCAGCAAACTTATTACTCAACGCTACAGTACATCTTTCTCCTTCGGAATCAAAATGATGGACAAAAGATTTCATGACCCCATTTATGGAATATATGGATTTGTAAGGTTAGCTGATGAAATTGTGGACACCTTTCATATGCACAACAAGGCTGCACTTCTCCAGAAATTTAAGGAGGACACTTGGTTGGCCATTAACGAAGGGATCAGTTTAAATCCAGTGTTACAAAGTTTTCAAATGGTAGTTAATCACTATAAAATTGATCACGATCTGATAGCCACTTTTCTGAAAAGCATGGAAATGGACTTGGCAAAAGTGTACTACGATAGCGCCAAATATGATGAATATATACTAGGCTCGGCAGAGGTGGTAGGTCTCATGTGTTTAAAGGTTTTTTGTGATGGAAATTTGAAACTATACAATCAACTTAAAACACCAGCCATGAAACTAGGAGCTGCCTTTCAAAAAATAAACTTCCTTCGAGATATTCAAGCAGATTATGAAACGTTAGGTCGCACCTATTTTCCAAATGTACAAATTGAACATCTGGACGATAACACCAAACGTGCTATAGAACTAGATATTGAAAAAGATTTTAGAGCAGGCTACGAAGGAATTTTGAAATTGCCATCAGGATCCAGAATAGGAGTTTATATAGCCTATGCCTACTATTATTCATTATTTAAAAAAATAAAAACGGTGTCGGCTACCCGAATACTCAAAGAGCGAATCAGAATTCCAGACTTAGAGAAGTACCTTATCATGATTCGTTGTTATATAAGCCATAATTTTAACCTAATATAATTAAAATGAAAGAAGAAGTAATTTTAGTGAACGAGTTAGACCAACCTATCGGTGTCATGGAAAAATTATCAGCCCATGAAGAAGGTAGATTACATAGAGCCATTTCAGTATTCATTTTCAATACAAAAGGGGAAATGCTTCTCCAAAAAAGAGCCTTTGTAAAATATCATTGTGGTGGCCTTTGGACCAATGCTGCATGCAGCCATCCAAGAGTAGGAGAAACAGTGTTGGAAGCTGCCAATCGAAGATTGATGGAAGAGATGGGGCTACAGTGCAACTTAAAACAAGCCTTTTCTTTTATGTATAAGGCCGAACTCTCTAATCAACTAATTGAGCATGAGTATGATTATGTTTTTATTGGCATCTGCGATGAGTTGCCGGTAATAAATCATTTGGAGGTAGATAGCTATGCATACTTTGAGATAGAGGCCTTAAAAACGAGTTTACTTCTGCACCCCGAAAAATATACACCGTGGTTCAAAATTGCCATACAGGAAGTATTGCAGAATCAACCTAAATTTGCAAAATCATGATTAGTACAATAATTCATATCGCGGTTTGTCTTATTTTCTTTCTGTTAATGGAAGGAGTGGCTTGGTTTAGCCACAAGTACATTATGCACGGATTGCTTTGGAACCTGCATCACGATCATCATAAGAAAGATGTGTACGGGTTTTGGGAAAGGAATGATTTCTTCTTTCTCATCTTTGCAACACCGGGTATATCGCTCATGCTAGGCGGAGTCTTTAATCATTACAACTGGCTTTTTTGGGCAGGTTTAGGAATTGCCCTTTATGGATTATGTTATTTCATTGTTCACGATATTTTTATTCATCAGCGATTGTCATTTTTAAAACGTACCGATAACGTATACTTTAGAGCTATTAGAAAAGCACATAAAGTGCACCACAAGCATCTTACTAAAGAAGATGGTGAATGTTTTGGAATGTTGTGGGTGCCTTTAAAATATTTCAAAGAAGCAAAAATGAAAGACTGATTTGCAAAAATCCACCTATCTAATTATTGATTTACTTACTATTCTTTTTCCTTTTCTTTTTAGCTTTCATCCAAGGATTAAGTTTTATAAAACCTGGCATTATTTTTTGCCATCCACCTTTTTGATTGCCGCTCTCTTTATTGTTTGGGATATCATTTTTACAAGGTGGCAAGTCTGGGGGTTTAATAAAGATTTTGTAACAGGCTATTATCTTGATTTTTTACCAATAGAAGAGGTGATGTTTTTTATATGTATACCTTATGCCTGCATGTTCACCTATTTCGTGCTCACCCGAGTTTTTAGCATTCGATGGCCTACTGTCGATAATCGGTTGGTGATGCCATCTTTTGCAATCGTTTTATTTTGTATTGGATTAATTAATTATTCAAGGTGGTACACTGCTACCACGTTCATTGGATTATCTATTGCACTAGCATGCTGCCATTATCTATTTAAAATGGTTGAGCTAGGAAGATTTGTTACCATTTATGCAATATTGTTATTGCCATTTTTCTTAGTTAACGGCTTGCTTACAGGCTCATTTATTGGTAGAGTTGTAGTTTATTATAACAATGCTGAAAATCTAAGCATTCGGCTTCTCACAATTCCAATAGAGGATATATTCTATGGAATGCTACTGATTTTGCTAAACGTGATTGCTTTTGAATATTTTCAAAGTAGGCTCTTGTTGAATAAATAGTGGTTACAAAAAAAGGTCATCCAATATTTTTGGATGACCTTTTCATTGTCTACTAGTGCCTATAAAATGATCGGCTTCTATTTATTTCTTGCTTCAATTTCTTTGTGTAAGCGTCGGCGCCACTGTCGAACTTTCAATCGGTATCGTATCAGATACATAGACGGAGAAACAATGAGCGTAAGGAACGTAGCAAATATTAGCCCGTAGATGATGGTCCATGCCAAAGGTCCCCAGAAAACAACGCTATCGCCACCTAACCAGATTTTTGGTTTAAAGTGTGTGAACAGACCTGGAAAATCGATGTTCATTCCGATGGCCAATGGAATTAGGCCTAAGATAGCAGCACAGGCAGTTAGAATAACTGGCGTCATACGAGTTACTCCGCCTTCAATAATCGCCTCACGAGTTTTCATTCCTCGTGCTTTTAATTCGTCAATAAACTCAATGAGTATGATACCATTTTTAACTACAATACCAGCCAGGGCCATTATTCCTACACCTGTCATAACAATTACCATATTATCACCGGTGGCTGCATAACCTAAAAATACGCCAATCAGGCTGAAAGCTATGGTAGAGAAAATTATTAGTGGCTTAGTGGTCGAGTTGAACTGAATGACAATTACTAGGAACATTAATGCAATGGCGGCGGCAAATGCTTTGCCCAAGAAGGCACTTGTCTCTGCTTGATCTTCTTGTTCTCCGGTTTGCTTTATTTCGTAGCCATCACTCAATTTTATATCGGCGAATAAGGTTTTAAGTTCTGCATTAATTTGGTTGGCATTGTAACCTTCCATGACGTTGCTACCTAATGTTACAACCCGTTTTTGATTTTTACGATTGATACCACTGAAGTTGTTGTCAAACTTAACATTAGCTACGCTACTAAGTGGTATTTGTCGATATTGCCCGTTAGTCATATCACGGAATGAAATTATCAAGTTAAGTAGATCCTCCGGTTTATCACGATATTTTTTATCTAGTTTAACCATAATTGGGATTTCATCATCACCATCGCGATATTTACTAAAGTTACGATTACCATTGAGCGATTGATACAAAGCACTGGCTACTTGCCCAACACTCAAACCTTCACGTTGTGCTTTATTTACATCTATTTCTACTCTTAGTTCTGGCTTGTTCAACACAAGATCACTTTTTAGTTCTTCTATTCCTTTGATTCCGCTTTTATTAATTGTGTTTTTCAAACGAGCACTAATGGCTATTAAGGAATCAAAACTTTCTCCACTTATTTCAATGTTGATCGGACGGCCGGTAGGCGGTCCATTTTGTTCTTTATCAACGGTTACCTTAATGCCCGGTAGTTGCTTAACCTTTTCTCTGATTTCAGTAAGTATATGACTAGTGGGAGCACCGTGTCGATCTTCAGCCGATTTAAATGCTACAGTAATTTTTGATTTGTGTGATTGAGGTGTCCGATCAGGGTTTCGGGGATCGCCGGCACCAATAGCCACGTTACTAATTACGCTCTCCACTATTGGATTTTTCTCTCCTATAACTTCGTACACTTTTGATTCGAGTATTTTGGTAATACTATCTGTCACCCTAACCTCTGTGCCTATAGGCGCTTCAGCATATACGTACACAAAATTCGGTTCGCCACTTGGGAAAAAGTCCACTTTGGGTGCTCTGGCAATCAGTAAAAACAGACTTACAACCAACATAATAACAGATACGGCAACAATTTTCCAGGGATGAAATACAGCCCATTTGATCATTCGGCGATAGCCATTACGAAGTCGTGGTAATGTACTTTCCTGAAAGCGATGAATAAGTGGGTTGAGTAAAAAATGCACAGCCAACAGTAATAGAATAATGAATACCATAAAATTGGCTAAGCCAAACATGGTGATAGAACCCTTGATGGACATTGCATAGAAAACAAGAGCCAAGATGCCAAGAACAATGAACGTAGTTTTATAACGACTTACACTGTCATTTTTATATTCATCATCGCGTTTCATAAATGAAACGGCAAAAACCGGATTAATCACAAACGCAATTACCAACGAAGCAAAAAGTGTAATTATTAGAGTCATAGGTAGGAAGTACATAAACTTACCAACTATGCCCGGCCAGAAAAGCAGAGGAAAAAATGGTGCCACATTTACCAATGTACCGGTTAATACCGGCCAAAAAACCTCTCCAGCGGCTTCTCTTACTGCCTCCATAATATTTTTCTCTTTATGCTTGTTGAAAATACGGTGGCTGTTTTCAATCACAACAATGGCATCATCCACCACAATACCAAGTGCTAAAAGGAATGCGAAAAGCACAATTACATTTAATGAAAAACCTAAACCAGGCATAAATAAAAATGCTAGTAACGAACTGAGTGGTACAGATAGGCCAACATAAAAGGCATTTTCCACTCCCATAAAGAACATAAGCACAATGGTTACAAAAACAAATCCGAGGATAACCGTGTTGATCAAATCATTCAGCTGAGTCTGTGTTTGAACACTTAAGTCAGCAGTATAGGTAACAGCTAAATCTTTAGGAAATTTGTTTTTTTGAAAATCAGCAACAGTGGCTTTTATTTTTTCTGATGCGTTAATTAAATTTTCACCACTGCGCTTTATTACATTTAAAGTAATCACGGGTTTGTGATCTAATCGTGCATAGCTTTCACGATCTTTATAGCCATCAGTAATTTCAGCTATATCGCCCAATCGAACCGGATTGCCCATGCCTGCCTTAAATGTTAAATTCTTGATTTGATCGATATTTCGAAACTCTCCGCTTACGCGTAATGTGCGCTTAATGTCGGCTACATTAATATCGCCGCCGCTTACACTCATATTATTATATGCTAATGCATTCTCAATATCTTGAAACGAAACATAGTTAGATTGCATTTTGTATAAATCTACATCCACTTTTACTTCGCGGTCAAGCGCACCAATTATATCGCAACGCGTAATTTCTTTATTGGTCTCAATTTTATCTTTTAAGTCTTCCGCAAATTTCTTCAATTTGGTGGCATCGTAATTACCCGACAGATTGATATTCATGCATGGAAATTCACTAAAATCAATTTCCTGCACTTGTTGATTCTTTTGGGCATCAGCTGGTAAATCTGGCTTGGCTTTATCTACCGCATCTTTAACACGTTGTTTCGCCTCGGCCACTTCAATGCCCGTATTAAATTCAACAGTTACCAACGAAACGCTCTCCTGTGATGACGATGTAACTTTTTTTACACCACTCACTGACTTGATTCGCTTTTCAAGAGGTTTGGTTACCGTGTTTTCAATATCAGTAGGTGATGCGCCAGGATAGATGGTACTTACGAATACGGTTGGAATTACAATATCCGGAAAACGCTCTTTTGGCAATCCCAGATAAGTAACTACACCTGCTATTGAAATCAGTACAGTCATTACATAAACC
>DAIMNW010000275.1:0-2730 GCA_036719905.1 Chitinophagales bacterium | reverse complement strand
TTTCATAGTTTTAACCCTGCCGGATTAATTCCTTTGACCAACAACATGCATATTTCATTTACGACGGGAGATAAGTCGAGCAGTGGTCATATTGTTGAAGCCGGTTTGGATAAATTTAGAATCGGAGGTGATCTTAATTATGCTTACGTTAAACCTACAAACACTGAACTGCATCTATCACCCAATCCTTGTGAAAGAGAAATGCTTATAGAACAAATCAGCAATATCAAATCGATTGAGCTATTTAATATATTTGGGCAAACCCTACATCCATCCTCTGTTGTTATTAATTTGTCTAAAGCCAAAATCGATGTCTCCAATCTTCCTTCTGCGTTATATATGGCAAAAGTAACAAGTGTTGATGGCACATGCCTTATAACTAAATTCGTAAAACAATAAGAAAACTAGAGAGCCAGTTCCTCTTTATAATTTTGCTTTTGATAAAGTTCAAAAAGTTTGGTACCCTGTTTCATTAGTTGTGAGTAGGTACCCTGTTCAATTATTTCCCCATTTTCTAATACAATTATATTATTGCACCATGCGGTATGCTGCACACGATGTGTGATAAGCAATACAGTTGTATCCGTAAATTCAGTTTTTAAATTATTGAAAATATTCTCACTCGTGTTTTCGTCAACTGCGCTCAAACAATCATCTAGCAAAAGTATTTTTGGATTTTTAAGCAGCGCCCTTGCAATGCTTATTCGCTGTTTTTGGCCACCGGAAATGGTAACCCCTCTCTCTCCTACAATGGTTTGGTAGCCTTCTTTAAAGCGAAGTATTTCATCATGAATGCCGGCAATCTTGGCAAAGCGCTCTATCTCATTTTGAGAAACATGTTCATCCACACCAAAACAAATATTATTTTGAATTGTATCAGAAAACAGAAAAACATCCTGCGGCACATAACCAATTTCTTGTCGCAATTTGTTGACGGCAATCTCCTTTGTCGGAAGTCCTCCAATTTGAATACTTCCTTCATCAGGGTTATACATTCGCAGTATAAGTTGAGCTAGGGTAGATTTGCCACTACCTGTGCTTCCAAGTATAGCCAATCGCTCTCCAGGTAAAACGCTAAACGAACAATGATTCAATGCCTGAATACCTGTGTTGACATATTGGAAGCTTACATTATTGAATGCCAGGCCGCCATTTTGTACTTCCCCCGTTCCTGCAAAATCAGTGGACGAATTGGTTTGTAAAAATTCATTGATTCTTGACTGAGAAACAGCCGCTCTTTGCAAAGTACTTGCCACCCAACCCAAAGAAGTGACAGGCCAAATGAGCATATTTACATAAAGTATAAACTCGGCAATGTTGCCTGCCGAAATTTGATTTAAAAGGTACATTCTTCCACCAATCCATAATACAATAATTGTACTCAAGCCTACCAACAAGCCAACCACCGGGAAATAAACAGATTCTACCTGAGCAAGATCCAGTGACCTTTCTCGGTACTTCTCTGTTTCATTTCGAAAATAGTTTAACATAGATTGTCCCTGAACAAACGATTTGATAATTCGAATTCCACTAATAATTTCTTGCGAAGCAGAAGAAAGGGTAGACAATTGTTTTTGCAGTTTATCGCTACGCCGTTCAATAATGTTATTTACAAAATAAATAGTAAATGAAAGTAAAGGCAAAGGTAGGAGTACATACATGGCTAAGACCGGACTCACATGAAACATCACATACACCACCATAATGATTAACACGAGCAGGTTAGTCGTGTATAAAATAACAGGGCCAACATACATTCGCACTCTGGATACGTCTTCTGTAATCCGAGCCATTAAATCACCTGTAGAGTTTTTTTTGTAGAATGAAATATCCAACTTCTGATAGTGGTTGTAAATTTCATTCCTTTGATCAAACTCTATATGACGTGACATCACAATAATGGTCTGTCGCATAAAGAACATGAAGACACCGCGGAGTAAAGCCATCACAATCACTAATAGTGCAAACTTTGCAAGGGTATTTCCCAACGAACTAGCTGTGGAGCTTTGGCCAGATTGATCGAGTATATGCTTAACCGAATCGAACGACTGCCTTACCAAAATAGGCTGCACAACAGCAAATACGTTGGTTAATGTAACGCATAGCATCCCTCCAAGTAGATACCACTTGTACTTAAAGAAATATTTATTGAGGGAGAATAATGATCGCATTGATTTTTAATATGATGAAACTATGGCCAATAGAAATAAAAAAACCGTCCCGGCATAGCCGAAACGGTTTTTTTATTGGATAATAATCGAATGAAGTGAAATTATTCTTACGAATGATTACGCTTTTCTAACGTTTACCGCATTCGGTCCTTTTTTACCGTCTTGAACATCGAAGGTTACCATATCATCTTTGTTAATTTTCTCGGCTAAGCCGCTAACATGAACGAAGATTTCTTGATTGGTGTCTTCAGCCACAATAAAACCAAAACCTTTGGCTTCATTGTAAAATTTTACTTTACCTTTTTGCATTTAATTTGTAATTTATTGATTAATAAAAAATGAGAGCACAAGGTATTAATATTTATTTATTCGATTTGAAAATTATTTTTTTTACAAATGTTTGGTTACCAGCTAGTAAAGCTGCTCCAAATTGTCAATGATTTGCATAAATACCAACAAAAAGCCCCGTTCCAGTTAAACCGGAACGGGGCTTTTTGTTTAAGATTTATTTAACCTTGGCTTACTTAGCCACCACCAGTTTCTTAGTCTGGGTGTAGCC
>DAIMNW010000080.1:0-9739 GCA_036719905.1 Chitinophagales bacterium | reverse complement strand
AAGCTCTAGTAAAAAATCATTAGCACGCTTATCTTGAGCCTGCAATGAGTCAGCCCTTTCTACTTCGAAATCCACTTCAATTGGTTGTGTACCTTTTGTGGTGGATTTTGTGGTGTGGCATACAAGCTCTGATAGTTTACCAATTGTTACCGCAGGTGAGGCTAGCTTTAGAAGATGCTGCTTTAACCAACTTGCTGCTGGGTATAGGGGGCTTTGCCATTGCGTCGCTCTACGCTTTTTATTTACCCGGTAATACGGTGGGTTGGTTTAGCGGTTTGCTAGCACTTATGTTAAGTTTTTTGGTCACTCTATTCTTTAACGAGTTAGCACCAACCTTGATTTCGTCTGATTCCACTTACCTTTCGTTTATGGTGAATAGCCAGTATCTGCGTTTTGGTTATGCTTTAGTTTCACTGGCGTACCTCAGTATCTTTAGTTTGCTATGGAACAGATTAGAAACCCAGAAGCAAACTCAGATGCGACAAGCCGAAACAGAACGATTGGTGAAAGATGCCGAGTTGGCACGTTTGCGCCTTCAATTGCAGCCGCATTTTTTATTCAATAGTTTAAATTCGATTAGTGCACTGGTGGGCAGCAATCCTAAAGCTGCACGTACGATGATAGAGCAACTAGCCGATTTTTTGAGGGGTACCTTGAAAAAAGAGGATGAAAAAATGGTAAGTCTTCAAGATGAAATTACACACTTGCAACTTTACCTTGAGATTGAAAAAGTTCGTTTTGGCAACCGCTTACAATTTGTGATGAATGTAACCCCTGAAGCCTCTGAGTGCCAGCTGCCCACATTGCTTTTGCAACCAATTATTGAAAATGCTATCAAGTTTGGATTGTATAACACCCTTCAACCCATCGAAATAAAATTGCAAGCCGTTAAAAATTCGGGCATACTAAGTATTCAAATCAGCAATCCATTTGATGAGCATTCAATATCAGGTCAATCGGGTACCGGGTTTGGTTTGAAGGCAGTAACCAAGCGATTGTATTTGTTGTATGGCCGGCAAGATTTAGTACGCACCCACAGCTCCGATAATCATTTTCACACTCAACTTCTTATTCCACAACCATGATTAAAGCTGTACTGATAGATGATGAACCCTTGGCCCGAAGCCTGGTAAGAGAATATTTGAAACCATTTAGTCTAATTACCATTGTGGAAGAATGCGGCAATGGCTATGAAGGATTGAAAGCCATCAAGACGCATTCTCCCGATCTTATTTTTCTGGATATTCAAATGCCCAAGATTTCCGGCTTTGAAATGCTGGAACTGATTGAAGGAAAATTGCCTGCTGTTATATTTACTACCGCCTTTGATTCGTATGCTATGAAAGCTTTTGAATACAATGCGGTCGATTATTTATTGAAACCTTTTAGTGAAGAGCGTTTTGCCAAAGCCATGGAAAAATGGCTAAAGACCAATCACGAGACTGATAAAGGTGTAAATGAACTTTTGGCCTATCCAAATAAAAATAAGGAAGAACAAAACAGAATAGTGGTAAAAGAAGGTAGTGAGATTAGGATAATAGCTGCACAGGAAATTATTTTCCTTGAAGCGTTTGACGATTATGTAAAAATCTATTGCCCGGCCGGGCAGTTTTTAAAGAAGCAAACCCTCTCCTTTTATGAATCGGTGCTGGACCCAAGTCTATTCGTAAGGGTGCATCGTTCTTACATCTTGGCAATAAGTCAACTGACAAAAATAGAGCCGCTGGAAAAAAACAGCCATATAGCCATTTTGAAAAATGGCACTCGTGTACCCCTTAGCCGAACGGGCTATGCGCTATTGAAAGAAAAATTGGGACTCTAATTTATTCAATACCCAGCACCTCACTAAAGCTGTGAACCCCATTATTCTTAACCAACCATTCGGCAGCCAATATGGCTCCCATAGCAAATCCTTTACGTGAATGGGCTTCATGAGTAATGCTGAGGCTATCTATTTCACTATCATAATTAATAGTATGGGTGCCTACCACCGGGTCAATTCTTTGTGAAGTATGTGGAATTTCCTTTTGTGGGTGAATAGCTTTTATATCCTCTATTAAAGTGATAGCCGTGCCACTTGGCGAATCTTTTTTCTGGGTATGATGAATTTCGTTCAGTGAAATTTTATACTCGGGATAAGCGGCCATCATAGTTGCCAATTTTTTATTTAACGAAAAAAACAAGTTAACACCCACACTAAAATTGCTGGCGTAAACCATAGAAGCATTTTTTACTTGAAATTCGGCTTTGATATTCTCCAGATTGGTATACCACCCGGTAGAGCCACATACCACCGGCACCCCTGCCTGCAAACAAAGCAACAGATTTTTTTCGGCGGCATACGGGCTTGTAAATTCAATGGCTACATCGGCCTTTCGAATGTTTTCAGGAATTAATTCAGCCTCTGAATTTGCCTTGGAGTAACGGCCCACTATTTCATGCTTGCCCGATGCCAGAATTAATTCTTCAATGGTTTTACCCATTTTACCATATCCAATAAGCGCTATTTTCATTTTGTAGGTGGGGTTATCTTGACTGAAAGATAGAATTAAAGTTGTTTTTTATAAAGTAAAAGTTGCTGCTGGTGTATGGTTTGTAGCTTTTCCAATTCGAATCCGAGTTTTGCCAGCAAGGTTTTCGACCTTGAATTAGTTTCGCTTGTAATAGCCAGAATTTGAATTCGTTTTAAAACATCCTTAGCATATTGCAAACAGGCTTGTGAGGCTTCAAAGGCATATCCCTGGCCTGTAAATGAAGGCAGAAAGGCAAATCCCAAATCCATATCGGGAAGTTCTACTCTCCTAATCAGTCCACAAATTCCAATGGGCTGATGGGTAATTTTGACGGTGACTAACCACAAACCGTAACCATTTTTCTTGTAGCTGGTCATGGGTCCGGTGATTGCATACGTACGAGCATGGTCAATTGTATGAATTTGACGATCACCTATATGTTCAATCTATTCAGGTGAGTTCAGCAGTTCGAATAAAAATGCTGCGTCTTCAGTATTAATTTCTCGAATGAGCAATCGCTCGGTTTCTAACTGAAACATATATTTTACTCCGCCGGATTAACGGTACCCAGGATGGTTAATTTAGTTTCGTTAGGAAAAGTATTAGCTATTACATACACGGTTTTTTGAAATTCGCCGGGGCGGCCCTTGCTATCGTAGGTTACTTTGATAACACCCTCTTCACCGTGAGCGATGGGCTCGTAAGGATAATCAGGAACGGTGCAGCCACAAGAGCTTTCTACTTTGGCTATCAGCAATGGATTTTTGCCTGTGTTTTTAAATTTGAACCCATATTGCACCATTTCGCCTTCTTCTATTTTTCCAAAATCATGTTGCGTATTGCCATCAAACGAAATTTCGGGAAGTGAAGCAGTATCTGACGATACTCCTGAAGCTGATTCCGGATTTTTAACTAATTCGGTAGCATCGAGCAAGCTACTATCGGCTGCTTGTTGCTTATCGCTTTGACAACTATAAATGGCCAGGGATAGAATGAGGGGTAGAACAATTTTCATGTAAAATAATTTGTTGGCAAATGTACGCTCTAAAATAAGAAAGCTCATTGCCTTGCAATGAGCTTTCTCAATTTTAATTTTTAAATGCTTGTTATTTTATCCCGAATGCTTTTTTCACCGCAGGAACGTAGTCTAGTTTTTCCCAAGTGAAAAGTTCAACTTTCATGGTCTTCTCATTGGCTTTGCCTTTGTTGAATGTCTTTGAGATGGTTTCATTTTTACGTCCCATATGACCGTAGGAAGCTGTTTCGAGGTACATGGGTGTTCGCAATTTGAAGCGTTGCTCAATAGCATAAGGTCGCATATCAAATATTTTCTCCACCTTTTTTGCTATTTCGCCATCGCTCATGTTCACTTTGGCGGTACCATTGGTATTTACAAACAAGCCACAAGGCTTAGCCACACCAATGGCATAAGAAACCTGCACCAATACTTCATCGCATACACCGGCAGCTACCAGGTTTTTGGCAATATGTCGGGTAGCGTAGGCTGCCGAACGGTCAACCTTAGATGGATCTTTGCCGCTAAATGCTCCACCACCGTGTGCACCTTTACCACCGTAAGTATCAACAATAATTTTACGGCCGGTTAAGCCGGTATCGCCATGCGGACCACCGATTACAAACTTGCCCGTAGGGTTAATATGATAAGTAATTTTATCGTTGAATAACTTCTGTAATGAAGGTTTCAATTGTGCTTTTACTCTTGGTATTACGACACCAATAATGTCTTTCTTAATCTTTGCTAACATCTTTTTCTCCTCATCAAAATCATCATGCTGGGTAGAAACCACTATGGTATCAATTCGAACCGGTTTATTATTGTCATCATATTCAATAGTCACCTGGCTTTTAGCATCCGGTCGCAAATATTTCAACTCTTTGCCGGCCCTACGAATGTTCGACATTTCTTTCAAAATCTTATGTGATAAATCAAGTGCCAAGGGCATATAATTTTCGGTTTCACGTGTGGCATATCCGAACATCATGCCTTGATCGCCTGCTCCTTGAGCATTGGCTTTAGCTTCAAATGATTTGTCTTTTACTGCTCGGTCAACGCCTTGATTAATGTCCGAACTTTGTTCATGTATGGCCGAAAAAACGCCACATGATTTAGCTTCGAACATGTACTCAGCTTTGGTATATCCAATGCCTTCAATTACTTTACGGGCAATGTCCTGCACATCAAGATAGGCTTTTGACTTTACCTCTCCGGCTAATACCACCTGACCGGTGGTTACCAATGTTTCGCAGGCTACTTTCGACTGTGGATCGTAGGCCAAAAAATTGTCTATAAGGGCATCGCTAATCTGGTCAGCCACTTTATCGGGGTGTCCTTCACTTACCGATTCACTTGTAAATAAATAAGGCATGTTTTAGTTTGTTTTTTTAAGAAAGGGCAAATGTAAGAAAGTGGTTAATATTTTATGGTCTATTTTTACACCCATTCTGCTTATTGGAACATGAACAAATCAAGCTATTTAAGGTCATCCATACATGCATCATCAGCTGTACCCATTCGGGTGGTTTCGTTGGTGCCATCTATCACCGAACTGTTATTCGACCTCGGCGTTGGGCCAAGTATAGTTGGACGAACCAAATTTTGCATTCATCCTGAAAAAGAGGTGAAAACAATACAACGCATTGGAGGCACCAAAAATGTAAACATTGACCTTATTGCCCAATTAAAACCCGATTTAATAATTGCCAATAAAGAGGAAAATATGAAAGAGCAGATAGAGGCCTTAGCAGTTCAGTTTCCGGTATTGATTAGCGACATACAATCGCCCGAAGATGCTTTCCAATTGATTGAAGAGTTGGGTGCTATTTTTAAGAAAGAGCAAACCGCACAGGAGTTGAACAAAAATATTAAATCGGGATTCGAGAAACTGAACGTGCTGCGGAAGCGCAAGGCCATTTACCTCATTTGGAAAAATCCATATATGACTATAGGCGGTGATACTTTTATAAGCAAAATGATGGATATGGCCGGCTTTGAAAATAGCTACAAAACTGCGAATCGCTATCCTGAATTGACTTTACAGCAAATGAATGAAAGCGATGTAGAATTTATTTTATTATCATCAGAACCCTATCCATTTACTGAAAAACATGTAGTTGAATTGGAACAGCTCTTTCCCGGAAAAAAAGTGATTTTGGTAGATGGAGAAATGTTTAGCTGGTATGGAAGCAGGATGCTAAAAGCTTCAATCTATTTTGAGGCATTACAATCTATGGTCTTTGAAAATGAGTCGAAAGCATGACAGAATTTCCAGATGCCTTGCATGGCACTATACTTGAAAAAGAAAGGGGTACTTATGGCTACGGTGCAAGAAATTGCAAAGCTCGATTTTAGACATATATGACTGATTAGCAATTATTTAAAAAGACATTAAAAACAATAACTTGAAAGAATTTATTATACCACAACAATTAGGAGAAGACGATTTGGAGTTTATGCCCATGATTCCTTTGCTTGAAGATGACGAAACGGCCAAAAAGGATTTTGCTGAAATTCTGCCAATTTTACCACTTCGCAATTCGGTTCTCTATCCCGGTGTGGTTCAACCCATTACGGTTGGGCGCGATAAATCAATTCAGGCATTGAATGAAGCTTACAAAGGCAACAAACTTTTAGGCGTATTAGCTCAAAAAGAGAACATGGAAGATGCCGGGCCCAACGATTTGCATATGGTAGGCACGGTAGCCCGTATTGCCAAGCTTTTTAAAATGCCTGATGGTAGTACCACCATTATTATACAGGGTCGCAATCGTTTTAAAGTAACTGAATTTCTTAGCAGCGATCCTTTTATTAAAGCCAAAGTAGAACTGCTTGAAGATGATAAGGTGATTCCAAACGATGAGGAGTTTTTAGCTATGATTGGGAAAATAAAAGATTTGGCTGCGCAAATTATCAAGCTGTCGCCCAATATTCCTACCGAAGCCGGTCACGTATTGCGCAATGTGGAGAATCCGGTATTTCTGATGCACTTTATCTCCAGCAATCTATCGGCCGAGGTAAAAGACAAACAGCAGATTTTGGAAATGCAATCGCTTAGTGAACGGGCCAAACTAGTGTTGCAACATATGGATAAGGATGTTCAATTTTTGGAATTGAAAAATAAAATTCATGATAAAACCCGAACCGATATTGATAAACAGCAACGCGAATACTATCTCAACCAGCAATTAAAAGCCATACAAGAAGAACTGGGCGGTGATGATAAACAGGAATTAAAAGCCCTGCGCAAACGTGCTGCTGAAAAAGCTTTGCCAGATAATGTGATGCAAACTTTGAACAGGGAGTTTGAGAAATTGGAGCGCATGCATCCTGCCTCATCAGAGTATTCGGTAGTGTTTAACTACTGCGAAACTGTTTTGGATTTGCCTTGGAGAGAATATACTGTTGACAATTTCGACCTGAAACATTCCAAAATTGTTTTCGATCAAGATCATTTTGGATTAGAAAAAGTGAAGGAGCGAATTCTCGAATATTTGGCCGTTCTAAAACTAAAAGGCGATATGAAATCGCCCATTATTTGCCCGGCAGGCCCTCCAGGGGTTGGAAAAACATCATTGGGCAAAAGTATTGCAAGGGCACTGGGGCGCAAATTTGTGCGAATGAGTTTAGGCGGTTTGCACGATGAAGCCGAAATAAGAGGACATCGCAAAACCTATATTGGTGCTATGCCGGGTCGAATTATGCAATCGTTGAAAAAAGCAGGTTCGGCCAATCCGGTTTTTTTATTGGATGAAATTGATAAAATTGGTCACGATTATAAAGGCGACCCATCATCGGCCCTGCTCGAAGTACTTGACCCTGAGCAAAACAATACTTTCTACGATAACTACCTCGAACTGGAGTTTGATTTAAGCAAAGTACTGTTTATAGCCACGGCCAATAATCTTGGTAACATTCAGCAGGCCCTTCGCGATAGGTTGGAAATAATTGAAATCACAGGCTATTCGTTGGAAGAGAAAGTGGAGATAGCCAAAACTCATTTGTTGCAAAAACAACGTGAAGCTCACGGACTCAAATCTTCACAAGCCAAGTTGAACAACGCAGCCTTGCAGGTTTTAATTAATAGTTATACCCGGGAAAGTGGAGTACGTGAACTCGATAGACAAATAGCTGCAGTGATGCGCAATACGGCCAAGAAAATTGCCTTGGAAGAAACTTACGAACCAAACATAAGTGTTGATACCGTTAAAAGCATATTGGGCAAACCACGATTTGAGCACGATATGGCCAAGGAAAACAACCCACCCGGAGTGGCTATAGGCTTAGCATGGACGGCTGTGGGCGGCGATATTCTTTTTATTGAAGCAAGCAAAAGCGAAGGCAAAGAAGGTATCACTCTTACCGGTCAACTGGGCGATGTGATGAAAGAGTCGGCCACTACAGCTATTAGTTATATAAAATCACATGCAGCTGAATTGAACATTCCTATAGATTCATTTGCTAAGAATCAAATACACGTTCACGTACCCGAAGGTGCAACACCTAAAGATGGACCCAGCGCAGGCATTACCATGTTGACCGCTATCACCTCATTGCTCACCGGCCGAAAAGTAAAACCCTTGTTAGCTATGACAGGCGAAATTACCCTCCGTGGTAAGATATTGCCTGTTGGCGGCATAAAAGAAAAAGTGTTAGCCGCTAAACGTGCCGGAATAAAAGAGATAATCATGTGCAGCCAGAATGAGAAAGATGTGGAAGAAATCAACACCAACTATATTCAAGGAGTAAAATTTCACTTCGTTGATAGAATGGAGGAGGTGCTGGCTATTGCACTAAAATAGATTTCTACTGATATTATGACACTCAGTAATTTTCCATTTACAGAAACTAATCATTTTGTAGCCATGGAATATTATCGATTCATTCTGAACCGTACATATGTTGTATTAATCACTAAAAATGAAATAGTTGGCATACAGGGCAATGGCCTTATAGCTGTGCAAGGGGGTAAAGATTTGGCTACTCAATATTTTACCAGCAAATTGGCTATTGATGGCAATCTCTATAACCCTTTTGTTTATCTGAAAAGTAGTTACTTAAAAAAGGTAGATGATATTGAAATAACAAGTGAAGCACTAATTACTACTAACCCTACTAATTTTATTATCCCAAGATACGAGTTGGATAAAGCCACATACAACCCGGATAAAAAATTTGGCATGGGACCTTACCCCTACGATGGCCGTGTAACCATATTTCTAAAGAGTGGCCGGAAACGCGAATTCATCATTTTAGGAAACCAATCAGGCAATGATATTGCCAAATGGTTAACGACTTGATCAGGCAATCAAATGAGCGATTTCTTCATCTTAAAATGTGGAATTCCGACTTCAATAAATTCCTCACCAACTAATAGGTAATTGTTTTTTAGATAAAAATTCAGGGCCGTTTTTCGGGCATGTAAAATCAGGGTCTGGTGATTATTCTCTCTGGCAATTTGTTCGCAGAAATTAAGAATCTTCTTTCCTATGCCCTTACCTTGAAAGGCATTATCTATAGCCATCTGTCGAAGCTTCAAAACTCCTGAACCTAAATTAGTTAGAATGCAGCAGCCAATTACCACTGAATTTTCGATAGCTACAATAAGTATATCCTTTGAATCTGCCTCCAAATCGGAAGGGGTAAAATCAAGGCCAAGCGGTTTGCGTAATATTTCTCTTCGTAAACTGAGCATCTGCTCATAATGAGCAGCCGTTTTTTCAATGACCTTAATTTCCATTGTATTACTTAGCTAAAGGCTCGGTTCGCGACCATTCAGCTTCAAATTTTCGGGTTTTGGAATTATAATGGTTACCCATTTCCATAATATGAACCAGAAATCCTTCAACCGAATAGGGGCTCCCCTCTTCTATATCGGCTATGTTCGTATGATTTACATTTCGACCATCAATAATAATTACAGAACCACTGCCTATGGCTTCCAATTCTACACCATTGCGTATTATTACACCTGTATCTTCTCCTAATCCTATACCAATGGCGGTTGGGTTGGCTGCAACCGCTTTTGCTAATCGCTGAAAGCGACCTCTTTTATTAAAATGAGAATCTTTAATCACATCGCCCACGAAGGCTAAGCCGGTAGTCATTTTAACTTTCCCCTTTAAATGTGCATTAGAAGCGTTGCCCTGATTTATCATCGTATTGCTCATGGCCAGTGCTCCGGCAGATGTACCAGCCATGACAAAATTTT
>DAIMNW010000274.1:0-2737 GCA_036719905.1 Chitinophagales bacterium | reverse complement strand
ATTGATGAAAAGTTAGCCGACAAAGTTAAAGCCGACACTACAGCCGTAGCGGCAGCACTTGATTCTCTTCACGAAGCTGAAGAAGCAGTTCATGGACAGCACAAAGAAAAAGAATACAAACCCGGAGAAGTAATACTTGGTCACATAGGCGATAGTCATGAGTGGCACTTTTTCAGTGTTGGCGATTTTCATGCCTCAGTGCCGTTGCCTGTTATCTTAAAAGATGCATCAGGCATGCACTTTTTCTTAAGCAGCAAGTTTCACCACGAGGGTAAAGAGTTTGAATTTGAAAAAGACGGCAAAATCATTGAAGGACATTTATTAGAGAATGGTTATTTAATGAATGAGCATGGTAAAATTTTCCGCCCAGATGGCGCTTCCTACTACGATTTTTCCATTACCAAAAACGTAACCTGTATGTTTATAGCTGCAGCTATTATGCTGTGGTTGTTTATTAGCATTGCTAAAATGTACGCCAACAATGGCTTCACTGCACCAACAGGAAAGCAATCGCTTTTGGAGCCAATTATACTTTTTGTACGGGATGATATAGCTGCATCTACGTTGGGAGCAGAGAAAGCCAAAAAGTTTTTACCACTCTTGCTTACCGTGTTCTTCTTTATTTGGGTTAATAATTTATTGGGTCTAATACCCGGCTCGGCCAACGTGATGGGAAATATTGCAGTGACCATGGTACTTGCATTAGTCACCTTTATTGTGGTAAATGTAAATGGCAACAAGCATTACTGGCACCACATCTTTGCTATGCCGGGCGTTCCTAAAGGATTGCTTCTTATACTTACCCCTGTTGAGATTTTGGGTGTTATCACCAAAGCATTCGCTTTAATGATACGATTGTTTGCCAACATTACGGCCGGCCACATGATCATATTAAGTATAGTGAGTTTGATTTTTGTATTCGGACAACTGAATCCGGTAGCTGGGTGGGGAGTTAGTATTTTTAGTATGTTCTTTACTCTGTTTATGTACTTGCTCGAAATGCTGGTAGCAGCCTTGCAAGCGTATGTATTTACACTATTAACAACCGTATTTATAAGTGCTGCCATCGAAGAACCTCATGGCCATCATTAATTAAAAACAAGACATTCGAATTCTTTTTCTAACAATTAAAAACAAAACACACATGTTATCATTACTTTCTATTCTCATTGCCGACATCGGTATTATGAAAGGTGCCGGATTTATGGGAGCAGGTATCGGAGCAGGTTTAGCAGCTATTGGTGCTGGTATTGGCATTGGCCGTATCGGTGGTTCGGCTGTTGAATCTATCGCACGTCAGCCAGAGGCTTTGGGCGACATCCGTTCAAACATGATCCTTGCAGCTGCGTTGATCGAGGGGGTTGTACTCTTCGCCATCGTGGTATGTATTCTGGTTCTGTTCCTGCTTTAAGCAATTTAAAACATCCCGAACGGTTGGTTCGGGATGTTTTTCTTTAACATTATCAAACTTTCAAATTCAAACATTTCAAATTATAAATAATGGAATTATTAAAACCTGAACTCGGCCTTATATTCTGGACAGGAATTGTGTTTCTTGGATTAATTTTTATTCTGAAAAAATTTGCTTGGGGACCCATCCTTACCGCTCTTAACGAAAGGGAGAAGGGAATTGCCGAAGCTATACAGAGTGCCGAAAAAGCTCGTGCTGAAATGGCTTCGTTAAATGCTGACAACCAACGCATCTTAAACGAAGCAAAAGAAGAAAAAGCAAAAATTATAAAAGAAGCTAAAGATACGGCAGAACAAATGCGTATTGAATTGACTGAAAAATCAAAAGCGGAAGCTGCAAAAATACTTTCTGACGCGAAACGTGAAATTGAAAATCAGAAAAATGCAGCTATGGTGGATATCAAAAACCAAATTGGCAATCTAGCCACTCAGGTAGCCGAAAAAATGATTCGTAAAGAATTAGCAAAAGACGCAGGCCACCAAGCTTATGTTGAACAGTTGATGAAAGAAATTAAACTCAACTAATTTCAGACGGAAAACTAAAATGGGAAATTTAAAACTATCAGGTCGTTACGCTAAGTCGCTTCTAGATCTTGCTAAAGAGAAAGGAGCTGTGGATGCTATTTATAACGATGCTTTGTTATTTAACCAAGTAGCTAAGGATCGTGAGTTTTCGTTAATGCTTCGAAGCCCAATTGTTTCTTCTGATAAGAAACTTAAAGTAATGGAAGGCGTATTTGGTAGCACAGTGAACCCCATTACAGCTGCATTTTTTCGCTTAGTTATTCAAAAAGGAAGAGAGTTTTTTCTCGACGATATCATGAACACCTTTGTTGAGCAATACAATGAGCTAAACGAAATCAGTCATGTAAAATTTACTAGTGCAGCACCGGTTAGTGATGCATTATTAGAAAATGTTAAATCAATTATTAAGCAAAATTCTAATATGAAAACAGTTCACCTTTCAAACGAAGTGAACGAAACCTTGATTGGGGGCTTTGTGTTAGAGTTTAAAGATAAATTGTTCGATGCTTCAATAGCCCACGATTTAAAAGCAGTGAAAAAGCAATTCTTGGAAAACGAGTACGTGAAGAAATTTTAATAAAAATTGATTTTACTTTTAATAAATAAAAAAACATGTCACAAATTAATCCAGATGAAATTTCGGCGATTCTACGCCAGCAATTAGGAAATTTTAATGCTTCAGCCGAACTTGAAGAAGTAGGTACCGTATTACAGGTGGGTGATGGTATTGCCCGTGTATATG
>DAIMNW010000079.1:0-9760 GCA_036719905.1 Chitinophagales bacterium | reverse complement strand
TTAAAAATTTGCTTACGCCTTTAGAATTTAATAATCCAATTGCCCAAAATATTTTTAACGCAGTACAAACCACCCTGCCTATGGCCGATTCTGAATTGATAAAAATTTTAGCTACTACATCGCTGGCCAATACACATACATTTTCACCTTCATCAATTTCATTTTTGGAAGGGAACCGTCCATGTAGAATTTCATAACCAGACACTTTTAGATAGTTTTCATCCATTCCAATTACGGTTACATTCGGATTCGTTTTTAAATTTCCATTGGTAACCTGCGCCGTGCTATTGATTCGGGCCGACAGGCAAACATCGGCATGAAACTGAAAATTCTGTTTAAATTTTAATGCTTCATCAAACTTAATGTCGCGAAAGACCTTTGCTTTTTTGCCTCGTTTACCAATTTTGACTCCTACTTCTTTATTTCTAAAACTAAAACTATTGGCGCCCATAGCCGAAAAACTTTGATTAATACTTCCTTGGATGGCTGATATGGCAGTTATAATGCCCACCAGGGCCATTATTCCAAATGCGATAATGAGCATGGTAAGTACAGTTCGCAGTTTGTTACCTGCAATGGACCGCATGGCTAATCGTATATCTTCAGATAAGTTCATACTGGTAAGGGTGAAGAATCAGAAAAATAGTATAAGACAGTGAGAAATTTTGATAAAAAATAAAAAAGCCGGCCCTGTTATTTACAAGGCCGGCTTAGAATAATCCCTAAGTGTACTATTATTTTTTCATTTCCTTAGCCTCTAGGCTTAAGGTAGCATGTGGTACAGCCAGCAATCGCTCTTTAGAAATAAGCTTACCGGTAACTCGGCAAATACCATATGTTTTATTTTCGATTCTCATCAAGGCTTTTTCCAAATGATCAATGTAAGTGCCCTGACGGGTAGCCATTTGGTTGTAAAACTCTCTTTCAAGGGTTCCGGCACCATCTTCCATACCACCGAAACGGTTTTCAGTATCTTCAGTACCATTTTCACCGTCTTTGGTTATGGTTGCCTGAATATTTTTTAATTCGCTTTTAGCGGCTTCCAACTTCTCTTCTATCAGTGTTTTAAATTCTTGTAATTCCTTATCTGTGTATCGATTGCGGCTATTGTCAACGGTGCTTCTCTTTTTTGGAGGAGGAGCTGTTTGGCGTTGAACCGGCAAATGCAATTCAGGTTTAGGAAGAATTTTGTTGCCTAAACGCATAGTTGGTCCCTCAAATTTAGGTTCTACGTTTACCGGCTTTATTCGGGTAATGGGTGGGCGCAAATTCGATTTTGAACGTGATCGTCCGCCATCTTTTCTTCCTGAACTTATAGCTACAGGTTTAGAAGCGGTTTTGGTCGCTTTGGCAGCAGGTTTAATTGTTTCCTTCTTAACTGCTTTTTTAGGAGCAGGTTTAGTTGCCTTTTTGGCTATTGGTTTGGCTTGTTTTTTAACTACCGGTTTAGGTTTAGATTTCACTACTGATTTTTTAGGACTGGATTTGACTGAATTATGAGCCTTTGCAGCAGGTTTTTTAACCACTTTCTTTGCAACAGCCTTTTTGGTAACCTTTTTAATTGGAGATTTCTTCGTTGGGGCAGATTTTTTAGCCATACTCTTTGTTATTTGATGTGACGAATAGTAATTTTTAGCGGCAACTCATTAATTTCTATAGAATTAGAAGAATCTAGTGAGGAAAGTAGGGCAAAATCCTCTGCTAAAATTTCGGCGCAAATATAAGGTTTAAATTGAGCCAAAGCGTTTTTAACCGAAGTATTTTCTTCCATCAAAACGGCTATTTTGTCAGTCACGTTCAAGTTAGAATCCTTTCTTAATCGTTGTATTTGGTTAATAATTTCACGTGCAATTCCTTCATATTCAAGATTCTGTGTAATTGTGGTTTCTAATGCTACTGTCAATTTGCCGGACGAGGCTACTAGCCAACCCGGAATATCTTCGGCAGTAATTTCCACATCTTGAGTAGAAATGCTGAAAGGGGCCCCCGAAAGTTCAAAAGTGTAGCTCGAATTTCGCTCCAATTCGGCTATTTGATCCTGCGAAAAGGCGGCAATAATGGCTGCACCTTCTTTCATGTTTTTGCCCATACGGCTGCCCAAAACTTTGAAATTTGCCTTTATTTTTTTCTTGATAATGCCTTCGGTTTCGGTAAGCATTTCCAATTCTTTCACATTTACTTCGGCAAGTATCAAATCTTGAATGTTTTCCAGTTGCGTTTTAAAGTGCTGGCTCAGTACAGGTACCAATATTTTGTGCAAAGGCTGCCGAACTTTGATATTGGCTTTTTTTCTGAGCGATAATACAAGCGATGAAATATCCTGAGCCATCTGCATACGCTCCTCTAAATCTTTGTCGATAGTCGATGATTGGTAATTAGGAAAATCACAGAGATGAACCGAGGTAGAACTGAGTCTTTTGGTTACGTCATTCAAATTTTTATACATCCACTCACCAAAAAAAGGCGCCACCGGACTCATCAGTTGGCTCAAGGTTTCGAGACAAGTATATAAGGTTTGGTAGGCAGCAATTTTATCTTGCTCATACTCTCCTTTCCAAAAACGGCGACGACACAAACGAACGTACCAATTACTTAAATTTTCATCTACAAACTGCTGAATGGCACGGGCAGCTTTGGTGGGTTCGTAATCGTCATACGCTGATTTAACTTCTTTTATCAATGAGTTTAATAATGAAATTATCCATCGATCTATTTCCGGTCGCTCACTTAATGGAACTTCAGCTTCAGCATAAGAAAAACCATCCACGTTGGCATATAGTGCAAAGAAACTGTAGGTGTTATAAAGTGTGCCAAAAAATTTACGTCGGGTTTCATCTACGCCTTCAAAATCAAATTTCAAATTGTCCCAAGGGTTGGCATTTTCAACCATATACCAGCGAATGGCATCGGCACCATATTTCGGTATGGCCTCAAAAGGATCAACCGCATTGCCCAAGCGCTTGCTCATTTTCTCTCCATTTTTATCCAGCACCAAGCCATTACTGATTACATTCTTGTAAGCTATACCGGGAAATTTCGCTGGGTCAATTTCATTCAGCATAACGGCTATGGCATGCAGTGTATAAAACCAACCACGGGTTTGGTCAACGCCTTCGGCAATAAAATCGGCTGGGTAGTTTTTACTAAATGTTGAATCATTTTCAAATGGGTAATGCCATTGTGCCAGTGGCATAGCACCGCTATCAAACCAAACATCAATCAGATCGCTTTCACGTTTCATGGGCTTGCCTGTCGGCGATACCAAGGTCAATCCATCCACAAATGGCTTATGCAAATCCATTTTTGATTTTAATTCTTCTATTGAAGATTTTTCAAAGCCGGCCGCAATTGATTTTTCAATCTCGGCATATAATTCTTCTAGGCTGCCAATCACAATTTCCTCGGCTCCATCTTCGGTTCGCCAAATAGGAAGTGGTGTTCCCCAAAAGCGGCTTCTACTCAAATTCCAATCGTTGGCATTTTCCAGCCAATTGCCAAATCGTCCGGTACCGGTAGCTTCGGGTTTCCAATTGATGTTTTTATTCATGGCCACCATTTTCTCCTTCACCTTGGTTACAGCAATAAACCAACTATCCAGCGGATAATAAATTACAGGCTTATCAGTACGCCAGCAGTGGGGGTAGCTATGCTCGTAGTTTTCTTTCTTGAATAGTTTGCCCTCTTCCTGAAGTTTTAAAACTATACGTGTATCCACACTCAAATAGCTTTTCAATTCTTTTACTTTTCCGGCCGTTTCAAGTATTTGTTTTTGTCGGGCAAATTCTGTTTTCTTTTCTTCTTCGGTCAGATACGCTTCTTTAATGTACTCATCGCCATAGAGATAAGTTCCATCTTTTACCCCACTCAAAAATTTACCTCGTTTATCAACCATGGTCAGAGCGCCAATACTGTTTTGCTTAGCCACACGGAAGTCATCGGCGCCAAAGCTGGGGGCAATATGTACTATGCCGGTTCCATCTTCTGTAGTTACAAAATCGCCACAGATTACTTTCCAGGCATCAGTTGCCCCTTCTAAATTTTCTTTTGAATTGGCTTCAAAAGGTAATAATTGCTCATAGCGGATGCCCTCTAGTTCTTTGCCATTAAATTCTGCAATAATTTTCCATGGAATAATTTTATCACCGGTTTTGTAGGTACTGAAGTCAATGTTCTCACCTTCTGCTTTAAAGTGCTTACTAATTAGTGGCTTTCCTAAAACCACTTTAATTTTTTCATGAGAATACTGATTGATAGTTTCTATTAATACATACTCAATTTTCTCACCCACTGCCAAGGCAGTATTCGACGGCAAGGTCCATGGTGTAGTAGTCCATGCTAAAAAGTTAGCACCTTCCAGTTCTTTAATCTTTAAACCTTCGCTTTTAATTGCAAATTGAGCAACAGCAGTGGTGTCCTTTACGTCTCTGTAGCATCCTGGTTGGTTCAGCTCATGGCTGCTCAAGCCTGTGCCAGCCGCTGGCGAATAGGGTTGAATGGTTAGACCTTTGTATAAAAATCCTTTCTTGTAAAATTCTTTAAGTACCCACCATAACGATTCAATGTAGTTGTTTTCGTAAGTGATATATGGCGATTTCATATCCACCCAATAGCCCATTATTCGGGTTACCTCTTCCCACTTATCCTGATATTTCATTACCTCTTCCCGGCACTTCTTATTGTATTCTTCAACTGTTATTTTCTTTCCAATGTCTTCTTTGGTAATGCCCAAACTTTTTTCAACGCTTAACTCTACCGGCAAACCGTGAGTATCCCATCCGGCTTTTCGGTTTACCTGCTTACCATTCATGGTTTGGTAGCGGCAGAAAATATCCTTAATAGTACGTGCCATAACATGGTGAATGCCAGGCATCCCGTTGGCACTTGGTGGTCCTTCGTAAAACACAAACGATTCGGCCCCTTCGCGATTACTTATGCTACGCTCAAATATTTTTTCATCTAACCAAAATTGTAAAACCCTTTTATCAATTTCAGGCAGATTGAGTTGTTTATATTCCGAATATTGTTTGTTCATTTTCCTTGGTTATTAAGCATGATTAGTCAGCTGCCTTCGGTATTAATAAAGGATGCGGTTGTTTAATTTGGGATGGCGAAAATACGCAAAAATGTGCTTTGGAGTAACCATTAGCAGGGCTTCAGAATTACTTGCAGTAACGGACCCATCTTCATAAACGGATAAGTTGGAACTTGCCTAAATGACACTTTTAAGAATGAAAGGTGTGCAAAAACTAACTGCACGTGCAAGCTAATCTTCACTCCTTCCCTTCATTTTCCCTTCCGAGTATTTTTTGAAGAGTTCTTCTTGTTCCTTTTTCTCAGCGTCGGTTAGTTGCTTCTCCTTCAAATTTTCCAGATCGGGCTGCCCGGCATTTACCCAGGCGGTGTACCAAAAACTGGAAACTGCCAAGATGCTTCGGCGCAATCGCCTTTCGGCCATATTATTTAGTGAATCGTTGTAGGCTGCAGAAAATTCTTTTGAATATACCTTGATGGTATTAGCCCCACGACTTTCAAAGGAATATTTTTTATCCTCCGGAAATGTTTGGGTAAGCTTTTTCTCCATGGCAAAAACCGAATCTACCATGCTATGGCTTTCAAAAACTAGTTGCCAAACGTATGCGTTAGGGTTGTCAATGTACTCTGCTTTGCCAATGAAGTAATCATAATCTTCGCCCATTAGCTCCGGTACACGGCTTTCCCAAAAGCCATGTATGCCGTATTGATTAGTTTTTTGACCATTATAGTTTTCGGTAGTATGTAGTGGAACGCAAGCATCGGCAACATAATGCCCTATTTCAGCACTGGTTTGTAATATTTTTCGTTTGTCTTTGTTTTTAAAAGCATCGGTCAGGCGGTACAACATTTTCTCTACATGCCAGGGTACTATGCCATATGCTACCAGCGTATCTTCTGACAGTTTTTTAACCGCATCTTTCCATTTACGAGGAACATTATCGAATGGCATGTTACCGTAATGATCCAAATCAATATAGTGCCGTGGGGCTTCGTCTTCATTGCTGTATCGACGCATATCTGGGTCTACTGCATGCTTGGTCACATATTCAATATTTGGCTTATAGAGGGGAATCATCTTCTCAGGCAAAAGCATTACGGCCATACGATTAATACGTTGGTGTCCCCAAAAACCCCAACCTTGTGATTGCGTATAGATTAAAGTTCCAACCATAATCAGTAGGCCGGAAATAAGTACTAAATATTTTTTATGTAGGTTGTTATTCATTATCCGCCTCAAATTAAATTAAAATACGCGGTATTGTTTAGGCAAGGAGAATATTGTCAATTAATCGAACATCGCCAAGCCAGGTGGCCACACAAATAGCTTTAGCCTTTGCCGATTGCCAGTTAGTCACAGGTAATAAAGTATCCAGATAAACCATTTCTACATATTCAGGCTTCATGTTCGGTTGGTCAGAGAGCAAGTTCATAGCCCAGCTGCAATATTCTTCAGGTGTTGAAAATGGTTGCCCATGTTTCAAATCCTCAGCAATTTGTGGTTTGGTGGCAGCCAATAATACTTTTGAAATTATGCTGGCCGATGGTCTGTCTTCTAGTTTTATTCTCACATTTCGAGAACTCATGGCCAGGCCATCCACCTCACGAATAATAGGGCAAACAATTAGCTCGGGAGCATTAGCCATTTGCGAAAGCATTTTGCGAATGATGGTAAACTGCTGCAAATCTTTTTGACCCATATATAATGTATTTGGGTGAACCAAAGTAAGCAGACGGTGAACTACCTGTACCACACCTTTAAAATGTCCAGGGCGATGAGCGCCTTCCATCATGTTATCTAAGCCCCCCAAGTCAAATTCCGGGGTCACTAATCCTACTGGGTAAATCTCTTCTACAGAAGGTAAATAGAGTACATCGCATTTTGCAGTTTTTAAAAGGGCTGCATCTGTCTCCTCGGTTCGTGGATATTTTTTTAAATCATCAGCATTATTGAATTGAGTAGGGTTTACAAAAATGCTGCAAATTGTTATGTCATTTTCGGCTTTGCATCTTTCAATCAAACTGATATGCCCCTGATGTAAAGCTCCCATGGTGGGTACAAAACCTACAGTTTGATTAGTGTTTTCAGAAAGGAAACGATGTAAAGCAGCGTTAGTTCTGAAAATTTGCACAGTCGAGTAAAGATGATTTGATTAAATAAAATTAGCTCACTACGGTGCCAATTTTTTCGCCGGCAAGTAAGCGTTTTAGGTTGCCGGGTTGATCCATGTTAAATACTACTATTGGCAATTTGTTTTCTCGGCAAAGAGTGAATGCAGTCATATCCATTATTTTCAATTGCTTTTGAATAACATCGTCAAAAGAAATATGGTCAAACTTAGTCGCAGTTTTATCTTTCTCAGGGTCGGCTGTATATATGCCATCTACTCGGGTTCCTTTCATAATACAATCGGCTTGTATTTCAACAGCCCGAAGGGCAGCGGCTGTATCAGTGGTAAAATAAGGGTTACCGGTGCCGGCTCCAAAAATCACCACTCTTCCTTTTTCAATATGTCTTACGGCTCGGCGGCGAATAAAGGGTTCGCAGATTTGCTCCATTTTAATAGCTGAAAGCAATCGTGTTTGTACTCCAGCTTTTTCTAATCCATTCTGTAAGGCCATGCCATTAATCACGGTGGCCAGCATGCCCATATAGTCACCTTGTACTCTATCAATACCTGTTTCTGCTGCGTCAAGCCCACGGTAAATATTACCACCGCCAATTACAATGGCTACCTCGGTGCCGGCATCTACAGCTTGCTTTATTTCTTGACTGTATTGCAATACCACCTTAGTGTCAATTCCGAATTCTTTGGTACCCATCAGTGATTCGCCTGAGAGCTTAAGTAGTACACGTCGGTAGGTCATGGTTGAAGTTTTTTAATGGTGTTAGTCAGTTTCGGTATGCAAATAAACAAACAAAATAATGGGACAAAAAAAAAGAGAAACAATTTGTTTCTCTTTTTTTGAAAATTAATTTAAGGTAACTCTTTTAAATCCGGTTACTTTCAAATCTTTATCAATGGTTTTGAGGAAATCGGCAATGGTCTTGCTATTGTCTTTCACAAAAAACTGATTTAATAAGGTGCTCTCTTTATAGAATTTCTCTACGGTTCCGCTGGCAATTTTGTCTACTATGTTAGCAGGTTTACCTTCGGCCAATGCCTTTTCACGAGCTATTTCCATTTCACGGTTTACTACTTCCATAGGCACATCGGATTTGTCAACAGCTACCGGATTCATGGCGGCAATTTGCATAGCTAAATCTTTTCCAATTTCAATTGAACCTTCGCCAACGCTTTTGTTCATGGAAACCAAAACACCCATGCGGTTACCCATATGGATATAAGGTACTACCATGGTGTCTTCAACATGCTCGTATTTACTTACATTTATTTTCTCACCAATTTTGGCAACTTGTTCATCCAACAAAGTGCTGATAGCAAGTCCATCAATTTTAAGAGCTAATAACTCTTCAACGGTAGAAGGGAAGTTAGTTAAAGCTGTCTCAGCTATTCGGGTGGCAAAATTTACGAAGTCAGCATTCTTGGCCACAAAATCGGTTTCGCAACTTAAACATATGGCTACGCCTTTTTTATTGTCAGATGATGTGAGCGCTATTACAGCTCCTTCTTTTGCTTCACGGTCGTTACGCAGGGCGGCCACTTTTTGACCTTTTTTACGCAAGTAATCAATAGCTCCTTCAAAATCTCCGTTGCTGGCTTCTAATGCTTTTTTGCAATCCATCATGCCGGCACCGGTTTGCATTCTTAATTTATTAATCTCTGCAGCAGTAATCATGGTAGGTAAAAATCTGTTTGTTTGAATTAATTAAATGAAATAATTTATGGTCTTGGTTTTCTATCACCACCTACTTTATGAGCAGGTTTACGAGGTGCTCCGGCGGTTTCACCAGTACGGCGTCGACGGGTTTTGCCCTCCTCTGATACAGCACCCTCTTCACCGGCAGCTACTTCCACTGGCATTTCACCATCTTCGTTAGCCTCTGCATTATCCTCTTCGGTTTTTTCATTGTTACGCTCTTCCATACCTTCTAAAATGGCATTCATGAGGTAATTGGTAACAATGGTTATTGATTTCGTAGCATCATCATTGGCAGGAATTGCAAAATCTACTGAGTTGGGATCGCAATTAGTATCTACCATGGCTATGGTTTGGATGTTCAATTTTTTTGCTTCAGCCAAAGCAATATGTTCATGACCAATGTCAACCATAAAAATGGCCGAGGGTAAACGGTTCATAGCAGCAATACCGCCCAAAACTTTTTCCATTTTTTCTTTATCACGGGTCATCATCAATTTTTCTTTCTTGGTGATGTTTGAAAGCGTACCATCCTGTAACATTTTTTCAATGCTTTGCATTTTCTTAATGCTCTTACGAATAGTGCTGAAGTTGGTTAACATACCGCCCAACCAACGCTCGGTAACATATGGCATACCTGTACGCTGGGCTACCTGCGAAACAATATCTTTAGCTTGCTTCTTAGTAGCTACAAACATAATTTTCTTGTTGGCTTTAGCCATGGAACGCACCACATTACCGGCTTGCTCTAAACCTTCAATGGTTTTATTCAAATCAATGATGTGAATGCCTTTACGCTCCATAAAGATGTATGGCAACATTTTAGGGTTCCACTTCTTTTTCAGGTGACCGAAGTGAACGCCTGCATCCATTAATTCTTGTTGTGATATTTTACTCATATTAATAT
>DAIMNW010000078.1:4538-9826 GCA_036719905.1 Chitinophagales bacterium | reverse complement strand
TTATTTAGCAAACTCGGGCAGCTAGATGATACCCTGGCCACCTACCCCGAATTTTCCAAGCCACTTGGTTTATCACAAGGAATAAAATTTGCCTCCCAGGCATTCTATAATGGTGACCCGACACAATATCATATACCTGAAAGTTCGTTTGAACAGGCTTTTGTTTACAGCGCCTTTATCAAAAAACCTGATGCAGGCAGTCAAGAAAACAAAGCGTCAAAGCTCATTGCTTCATTTGTTGACAGCACTAAACAGTTTACCCGAGTGAGCATAAACATGCAGGATGTAGGAAGTCAACGATTGCCCAAACTGCTAGCAGAGCTTGAACCCAAATTGAACGCCATTTTTGATACATCTAAGTATAAGGTTACACTCACGGGCACCAGCATTGTTTTTCAGGAAGGCACCCAATACATTATTCATGGTTTACGCGATAGCCTTATTCTTGCCTTTATCACCATTGTCATTTGTATGCTCTTCTTGTTTCGTTCGTGGCGTATTTTGTTGGTATCGTTAATGCCCAATCTTTTGCCATTAATAGTTACGGCCGGTATTATGGGCTTTATGCATATTCCATTAAAGCCAAGCACCGTTCTTATCTTCAGTATTTCGCTGGGCATAGCCATCGATGTTACCATCCGTTTTTTAGTGAATTATAAGCAAGAGTTGCCTAACCATAATCACGACATTGCTGCTACAGTAAGCACCACGGTACATCAAACCGGAGTAAGTATTATTTACACTTCTCTTATCTTGTTTGCTGGGTTTTTTATGTTTTGTGCCAGCAGTTTTGGAGGTATAGTAGCATTGGGTTTACTTACTTCTCTCACCCTGCTATTAAGTATGATTGCCAACCTCACTTTGCTACCCTGCCTGCTTATGTGGTTTGATGCCATAGAGAAAAAATAACTTTTCCCCCAATTATGCAAGAGTTTAATAAACACCCTTTCTGGCGACAGTTTCTAGTTCTGTTTTTTCTATTTGTTTGCTGTTGGATTGGTTTTTCGGTGCTGAGCTTGATATGGGTAAAGCTTAAATTTGGCGTAGAATATTATCAACGCATGTTGCTTCATCCCGAGCAATACATGCAGTACATAAACGATTTAAAAACCATCCAACTGCTTGTGTCGATTGGGGCCTTTATAGTACCTGCGGTGTATTTCAGTTGGCTAAAAACAGGCAATACGCTTAGCTATCTAGAGGCTAATAGCTCTGTAAAACCTGTAGGCATTCTGCTTGGTGGATTACTATTGGTTAGCGCCTTGCCATTGCTGTCTGTGTTAATAGATTGGAATGCCCACCTACATTTTCCTAAAATAATACAAGGCTACATAACGGAAAGTGAAGAGCAGGCAGAAAAAATTACTCGTGCTTTTCTTACTGTACAATCGCCTTTGGGTTTGCTGTTTAATATAGTGGTAATAGCCCTTGTGCCTGCCATTGCTGAGGAGTTCTTCTTTCGTGGAGCGTTACAAAAACTACTCACCGAATGGACCAAAAATGCCCATGTGGCCATCTTCATAACGGGCCTGATATTTAGTTTTGTTCATTTTCAGTTTCTAGGTTTTGTGCCGCGGCTGGTGCTGGGTATGTTGCTTGGTTACCTCTTTTATTGGGGTAAAAGTATTTGGATAAACGTGTTTGCCCATTTTACCAATAATGCCATTCAAGTAGTGCTATATTATTGCTATTTGAAACAAATGACCAGCTTTAATCCGGACCAAACCGAAAGTTTTGGCACCTCCTTGATAATTGGCAGCACGGTTGTGTTTGCAGGCTTGTGCTTACTTTTTAAGCGCTACACCTCTACTCCCCAAGCAGAATTAGATTAGTCGACGCTTATGTTCTAAAAAATTGTTAATCATCATTCAATTTGGCACGATTGCTGAGCATTCAATTGTCTATTGCTCGATATTTGTGTAGCAATAATCTTTATATTTGTACTTCATAAAAATTCTAATCAACACATGAAAAAGTTTATTCCATTAACCATTGTTTCGGTGGTATTACTTGCCGGGCTGGTTTCTTTCAAATCGTTTAGAAGCATTTCACCTACCGCCTTGCCGGCTAATGGCGAAAAAGCTGTCAACCTTATTTACCGCAATCCGGAGGATAAGTTGTTGGCCTTGAGTGAATTAAAAGGTAAAATTGTATTGCTCGATTTTTGGGCTAGCTGGTGTGGACCCTGTCGTAGAACCAATCCTTATTGGGTTGAATTATACTCTAAGTATCATGGCAAAAAATTCAAAGACGCCAAAGATTTCGAAATTTTTAGCGTATCTCTCGACCAAAGCAAACAAGCCTGGGTAGCAGCTATTGCCAAAGACAATCTGAAGTGGGCCTATCATGTGAGCGACCTGGGAGGTTGGAGCAGCGAAGGCGCCGCCAAATACGGAGTTAATTCTATTCCAAGAGCTTTTTTAATTGATGCCGACGGAGTTATCATAGGCTCCAACCTGCACCCCGAAGATGTGGATGCCGAACTACAGAAGCGGCTGAAATAACTAGTCATTACAGGTAAAACTCCTGTCAATTTTTCTCATTTACAACAATGGCAAGCCGTTTGGTTTGCCATTGTTGCATTATAGCCCTACATTTGCGGCCTTAAATTTTGTTCAGCTTAAACAATTCATATATACATGGAAAACAATCCCTTAGAAAACGAACAGCCGGCAGACGACATTCAAAAAATGATGGACGAAGCAATTAAAAATGCCGAGTCGGAAACCCCTGCTGTAGAACAGAGCGCAGAAGAAAGGCTTAAGGCCGAACTGGCAACAGAAAAAGATAAATATCTGCGCTTGGTGGCCGAGTTTGATAATTATAAAAAGCGCACATCCCGTGAGCGACTTGAACTTATTCAAACAGCAGGGAAGGAAGTGATAGCCGCCATGCTACCAGTACTCGATGATTTTGAACGTGCACTAAAACAGATGGAAACAGCACAAGATGTGGCCGCCGTGAAAGAGGGCGTGCAGCTAGTTTATAACAAGTTGAAAGCCGAGTTGGAGATACGTGGGCTAAAATCAATGGAAGCAGTAAATCAAGAATTTGACGCAGATAAGCATGAAGCCATTACCGAAATTCCGGCACCGGCCGAAGACCTGAAAGGAAAGGTGGTAGATGAAGTGCAGAAAGGTTATTTACTTTTTGATAAAATTATTCGCTTCGCAAAAGTGGTAGTTGGAAAATAATTTGATAATTACACAATCTGTTAACGTGCTAATTAGCCGGTACCACAAATCATTAGCACGTTGACAAACAAGCATTTTAGCAGACCATGAAAAGAGATTATTACGAAATACTGGGAGTATCAAAAACCGCTTCGGCTGAGGAAATAAAAAAAGCCTACCGAAAGGTGGCTATGCAATTCCATCCTGACAAAAACCCGGGCGATAAAGCCTCAGAAGAAAAATTTAAAGAGGCTGCCGAAGCTTACGAGGTACTTAGCGATGCTCAGAAAAAACAACAGTACGACCAATTTGGGCATGCCGGCGCTAATGGTGGATTTGGGGGCGGACAGTGGCAAGGTGGAGGGGGAATGAACATGGATGATATTTTCCGAAATTTTGGCGATGTATTTGGCGATGAAAGTCCTTTTGGTAGTTTTTTTGGCGGCGGCGGTGGTCGACGAGGCGGTGGTCAAAGGGGCGGCGCACGGGGCAGCAACTTACGCGTTAAAGTAAAACTAACGTTAAAGGAGGTGGCCGAGGGCGTTCAGAAAAAGATAAAAGTTAAAAAGTTTGTAAGCTGCCAGCACTGCGGTGGCAATGGCGCCAAGGATAAAAGTTCGTTTAGCAATTGTAATACATGCGGAGGACGCGGCGTAGTTACCCGTGTGATGAACACCATGCTGGGTCAAATGCAAACACAAACCACCTGCCCCACTTGTCATGGTGAAGGAACCACTATTAGCGCCAAGTGCATTCACTGCCACGGCGATGGACGTATTCATGGCGAAGAAACCATTACCATTGACATACCTGCCGGAGCTACTGATGGCATACAACTGAGCATGAACGGCAAGGGCAATGCAGGCGAACGCGGCGGCTATCCCGGCGATTTAATAATTAACGTGGAGGAGGAGGCTCACGAACAATTACAACGCGATGGCATAAACGTTATTTACGACCTGCACATAAGTTTTGCCGATGCTTGCCTAGGCACCACACTCGAGGTGCCCACCATTGACGGAAAAGCCAAAATTAAAATAGTAGAAGGCACTCAGGGGGGTAAAATTTTTAGGTTAAAGGGTAAGGGGATTCCATCCTTGCAATCTTATGGCCGTGGCGACCAACTCATACATGTAAATGTATGGACGCCCAAAACATTAAGCAGCGAAGAGAAAAAGATGATTGAAAAACTGCAGGGCAGCGCCAACTTTAAGCCACAGCCCGATAAATCGGAAAAAAGCTTTTTTAGTAAAATGAAGGATTATTTTAGCTAAGTCATTGGCATTTTTTTGAGACTTATCGCCAAGTTAATATCATTTCAAATTCCTTATTTCGTTTTACCTTGCACTAAACTATTTGATGGCTGTGCTCCCTGCTATTAGTAAACTGATTTTAAGGAACTTGAAAGCTGCGCCTCAGTGGGGGTGGATAGCCTTAGTTTGGGGTGCTTGCATTACAACGGCGTTTTCCCAAACCATCAATTATTCGTTGCCCGAGAAAACATCGACCAAAAATTACGATTACAAAATATTGGGTAAAAACTCGGAGGGTATTATCATTTACAAATACAACCGATTCGAAAGCGTAATGGAGGCCTATGCGCCCAATATGACCCGTCGTTGGCAAAAACGGATTCAGCTGGCCGAGCGTAGTGGCACCATTCAGTATATTACTCTGAATCAAAACAAGTTTTTCATTATTTATTCATACGATAAAAACTACAGTACCTATTTAGTTGGTCAGCGTTTTAGTGCCGGCCTCGATGCCGAAACCAACCCCATTCAGCTTGATTCTGTTTATCATGAAAAGTGGAGTGCCGAAAAAGATTGGTATATCAATACCTCGGAGGATAAGTCTAAGTTTTTTATTTACTACTTGCCTCCGGGTGGCAATAAAAGTGACAATCAGAAGATTGTAGGAACCTTGGCGGATAATCAGTTTCGGGTTATGTGGCATCAGGTAATTTCACTCCCATCAGGCAATACCGAACTGTGGGACCAAATGCTTGACAACACCGGCAAGCTGCTGCTGGTGCTGGCCAATACCGAAAACTACAAAGTCAATCATTTGGTAAAACAGTTTACCTATTGCACGGTTAGTGGTGGGGAGGCCGCA
>DAIMNW010000078.1:0-4528 GCA_036719905.1 Chitinophagales bacterium | reverse complement strand
GGCCACACCTGTATATAGCACCCCGAGCGATAAAAACTTTTGCTCATCCATTATTAAAATAGACAATGTAAACCGGCAGCTGGTACTTGCTGGCTTCTACACCGAAGATGGCAGCCGCAATTGCTCCGGGTATTGTTTGCTCAAATATGATTTGGATTCAGCTGCCGAAAAACTTTCTTCTTTTACTGCCTTTGACAATGAATTGATGAAAAAAGTACTCACCGCCGAAGATGTGTCTATCAATAACTTTCAACTGAGTGACCTGGTTTTACAATTTGACGGGGGCGTAGTACTCTTGGCCGAAAACAGTTTTTCGGCTACCCAAACCGTGGAGGTACCTAATTATTATTCGCCTACGTTTCCAAGCACACATGTATATACTTATTATCATTTTGACGATGTAATGGCCCTCTCGTTGGATGCATCGGGCAACAAAAAATGGGATAATATGTTGCGAAAAAAACAAACCAGCGAAGGCGATGGTGGGCGGTTTTCGTCCTATTGCTTGCTGAAGGGTCGAGATGCTCTCTCTATTATTTTTAATGAAGATATCAGCGACCAAAGCAATTTGCTCCACTATAAGCTCACGGCCGATGGCGAATCGGAGCGCAATAGTTTTTACGGATCTCGTCAGAAAAATATTTTTCTGTCGCCACGATACGCCAAGCAAGTGTCGCTCTATGAAATGGTGATTCCCAGCGAATACCGGGGATTTTTACAATTTGTGAAAATTGATTTTTAATTTGAGCCTGTGATTAAAATATTTCGGTCCAATAATCCTGCGCTACTCTTTATCCTGTTCATTTATGGTATTTCTATTAGGGCGTTTTATTTTTCGCACCCTTCAGTTTCGCCCGAAGTGCCGGGCGAATTTTTAGGTTCGCTGCTGTACTCACGTATAATAGCTCCAATTAACAGCAACCCCCTATTACTTATAAGCCTGAGCTACTTGATTACTTTTACCACCGCTTATTACTGGAACTTTTTGCTTACCGAGTTTCGCATTATGCCCACCCAAAACTATTTGCCGGGGGTTTGTTTCCTGTTGATGACGGCCATGTTTCAAGGCACAACATGGTTCACGATAATGCCTATAGCACCCTTTTGCTAACGCTTATCATTCACAAGCTCCTTAGGGTATATCGCAACGAAAAGAACTTTGGCGACATCTTCGATATTGGCTTTTTGGTATCGATTACAGCACTGCTTTATCAGCCATTATTGTTTCTCGGCCTCTTTGCTTTTATCAGCCTGGCTTTGCTTCGGCCCTTTGTGGTTCGCGATTGGATGATTGGACTTTTGGGTATGTTGATCCCCTATATACTCTGTGGAACATGGTTTTTTTGGGAAAATCAGTTTCCCCTGTTTGTTACTCACAATATCAACAGCCTTCGGTTTTCGCTTTTTCTACCCAAAGTGCCGTTGATTGAATTGTATGTAAAAGGGGGGCTGCTACTTGCCTTAGTGCTTATATCGGCCCTTTTATTGCAATACCGCTACACCAATAGGCTTGTACTAGTACGCAAGTTTGTAAGCATGCAGCTGGTGCTGCTGATGGTAGTTTGGTCAACGGTTTTGTTTAATAAAAGCTGGTTGGTTTCTAATTATTATATCCTGGCCTTACCGGCCTCCTTTTTAGTGGCTTATTATTTTACAATGCTTAAAAAAAACTGGATGGCAGAAACAATTCATGTGTTACTTTTGGGCAGCATTTTCTATTTTGAATTTATCAAACTCCATCCATGAAATTTGGCGTAGTAGTTTTTCCCGGTTCTAATTGTGACAAAGATATGATTCATGTGTTGCAGAACGTACTCAAACAGGAGGTA
Organism: Chitinophagales bacterium; assembly: GCA_036719905.1. Taxonomy (GTDB): domain Bacteria; phylum Bacteroidota; class Bacteroidia; order Chitinophagales; family CAIODY01; genus DAIMNW01. The sequence continues at coordinate 2,699 of DAIMNW010000078.1, read as the reverse complement.
CGTATACTGTGGCACAAAGACCACGACCTTAAGGGGCTTTCAGCTGACGATTGCATAGTGCTGCCCGGCGGATTTTCTTATGGCGACTATCTGCGCTGTGGGGCTATTGCAAAATTTTCGCCCATTATGCAAGAGGTAGTTCGACATGCCAACAATGGCGGTTATGTGTTTGGGGTTTGTAATGGTTTTCAGATTTTGTGTGAAAGCGGCTTGTTGCCTGGGGCTTTGCTGCGCAACACTAATCAACAGTTTATTTGTAAAAATGTTTTTTTGACGGCCGTCCATAATGAATCTCGACTCACACAGTTGACCACTCAGGATGATGTTTTGAAAATTCCAATAGCACATGCCGAGGGTAGGTATCATGTAGATGCCAATACCTTTAAACAAATGAAGAAGAATGGTCAGCTACTATTTCAATATTGTAATGCTGAAGGTGATGTAGATGATGAGAGCAACCCCAATGGTACGCTGGAAAATGTGGCCGGTATTTGTAATGAAAACGGAAATGTGTTTGGCATGATGCCTCACCCTGAACGAGCTTCCGAAGCCGATTTGCTTAACTGTGATGGATTGAAATTGTTTCAAGGATTGGCTGGTATAAATTAATTTCTCGAACTAAGTAATACAACCCTCCTCTTGCCACTAACTAATGGAAAACTAATTGTAGTTGCGGCTCCTTCCGGCGCAGGAAAAACCACGGTTGTAAAACATTTATTAAGTCACATTCCTGATTTGTCGTTTTCAGTAAGTGCTACCACACGGCCTATACGACCTGGAGAAACCAACGGAAAGGATTATCATTTTATCAGTCTCGACGATTTTAAAAAAAAGATAATTAGTGATGAATTTGTGGAATGGGAAATGGTTTATCACGATAAATACTATGGAACCCTTAAAAGCGAAGTAGAAAGAATATGGAACACTGGCCATCATGTGATATTTGACGTAGATGTGGTGGGTGGCTTACATATTAAACAAAGGTATCCGCAGAACACTTTGGCCATATTTATTATGCCGCCAAGCATCGACGAGTTGGCTCAACGCTTGCAATCCAGAAACACAGAAGACATGCATAGTCTTCAAGAACGTATTCAGAAAGCCGAACAGGAAATAAGCGTTGCTAATAAATTTGACACCATCTTATTGAACGATAATCTTGAGAGAACTTTGGCCGAAGCCATCCGGCTCGTTAATACGTTTATCCGTGTATAAATTTTAACTTTACCCCACATTATCTATACCTTTTACGCCCTATGTCAGATACTCTTGAATTGTTTTATGAAAAAGCTGCTAACAAATCTGCAGACAAAGAACATCGCCGCAAACTCCTATTCAATATTGGCAAATACAATGAGACGGTTGTAAAAGGGAAAGAGCAATATGCCGATTTGGAGTTGGCCAAACAAAGAGCCAAAAACATCAAATGGAAAACCATTGATCAGCTAGATCAATATCTTACCCAATTCGAAAGCAATTTTACAAAAAACGGCGGCACTGTGCTCTGGGCATCGGATGCCGATGAGGCTATCAAACAAATATTTGCCATAGTAAAAGAGAAGAATGCAAAAATGGTAGTGAAGAGTAAAAGCATGGCCACCGAAGAAATTCACCTGAATGATGCACTTAAAAAAATTGGCGTAGAAAGTGTGGAGACTGATTTGGGAGAATACATTCAGCAGTTAGATGGCGAAGCGCCTTATCATATTGTAACACCGGCCATGCACAAAAGCAAGGAAGATGTGGCTCGTGTATTTAACACACACCTTGGCACACCGCTTACGCTCACACCCCAAGAAATGACTATGGTGGCCCGTGAAAAACTGAGAGCCAAGTATACCCAGGCGGACATCGGAATTACAGGAGCCAACTTTATCATTGCCGATACCGGTAGTGTTTTGGTTTTAGAAAACGAAGGCAATGCCCGACTAACCACCACTTTCCCAAAAACGCATGTTGTGATTGTTGGTATCGAAAAAATAATTCCATCAGTAGCCGATTTGGCTTTGTTTCTTCCTTTGTTGGCTACTTATGGCACCGGTCAGCGATTAACGGTTTACAATACACTTTTTAGCGGACCAAAGAAAGATGATGAAAGTGATGGCCCAAAAGAAATGTATGTGATATTGCTTGATAATGGCCGAACAGAATTACTTAATCAACCTGATCAACGCGAAGCTCTTTATTGCATACGCTGTGGCAGCTGCCTCAATGCCTGTCCGGTTTATAAAAATATTGGTGGCCATGCCTACGGTACCACTTATAGTGGCCCCATTGGTTCGGTGATTAGTCCACATCTAAAAGGTATGGAGGAGTTTAAACGCCTCAGCCAGGCATCGTCGTTGTGTGGTAATTGTACAGAAGTATGTCCCATGAAAATTAACTTGCACGAACTTTTATTGGTTAATCGTCGCGATGCCGTGCGACAAGGATTGAGTGATGGCACCGAGCGCCTTGGCTGGTGGGGTTGGAAATGGGTAATGCGCTATCGTTCGCTTATGAATTTTGGAAGCAGCGGTTTACGGAAACATGTTCTTCAAACGATATTTTAAAAACTCTTGGGGTAAATACCACGAGCTCCCTAAGTTTCCCAAGAAGTCGTTTAACCAAATGTGGAACGATAAAAAGTAATCGAATGTTAAAAATAATATTGCTCATTATCGCCGTTTTGATTCTGTCAGCAGTGGCTGCTACGTTTC
>DAIMNW010000077.1:0-9828 GCA_036719905.1 Chitinophagales bacterium | reverse complement strand
AGCCATTATCGCCAATGTAGATGATGGACAATTCTAGTCCGCCACGGCCCTTGCTTGCCACTTTCAGGGTAGATAGATTAACGTCATAACTCATCATGGTACGCACATTGTTTCGCTCGAAACCTATAACGGGAGTTACAGCATCATTCAGTCTCAAGGTAAGACCGGCATATAAAATTTTACGAACTCGAGCGGTATTGCTGATGTTGTAACCGGCGTTCAATCCTAAGATAAATTCACGTGCTTTTTTTTGGAACATCCAAATCACTTCGGGCCATAGCGTAATTTCTTTTGTCATTTGGAAATTGCCACCCACATTTAGAACGGGCCTGAGACCCAAACGATTTTTGTATTCAAAAATGTTTCCAAGTTGGGTGGTAAGTTCAGGCGAATAAAAACTCTCATTGGGTTTGTTCCAATGAATGAATGATAAACCACCATGCATCATATATTTCTTTTGCAATAAGGCGTTAATATCGCCACCAAAATTAAAATCGAGATAATTCAAATTACCATTCGCGTTCTCGAGATTGTCTACTGTGAGGTCAAAATTGTGATCGTCCCATTGATTGCCGAAATATAACTTCGAGAAGTCGATTCGTTTTTGAACCAAATAGGCTGATATGCCGGCTGATGCATAAACACTGTTATCAAAGTTTAACGATTGATGGATAGCCCCACTAAGGCCAATTTTGGTGGTACGCAACTTGCCATCGCCAGCCACATCATTTATTAAAATGGCTCCAAGGCCAAATTGTCCAACATCTTTTTTCCGCTTCCGAACCGGGCTTTTGGGTTGCAAGAATGAGATATCGCCCCAAATGGAGTAGGTATTATAAGGTACAGTAACGCTATTCCACTGTGTGCGATAGTTGGCCCCAAGTCTATACAGTCCGCTAAAGAGCCCGGTATTGGCTGGGTTAAAATTGATAGGGGTTTGATAAAATTGTGAAAAATGGACATCCTGAGCCTTTAAGCTAAGCAGGCTGAAGCAAGTGAATACGATGGATAATATGCTTCGAACTAATTTCATGGGCACCTCCAGGTTTAGAATTCTAAAATTAAACCAAAATTTTGTGATTAAGATATTAAATGGCTAAAAAAGGAGGGTGAAATTTTGCGTTTTAAGACTTTCGCTCATACACACAAAAAGTATATGGATATTCATTTTTTGAATCAGCAACATTGCTTTCCTCACTTAATAGGGTCCACTTGTTGGTATCAGGGTAAGGGAAATGCACATCTCCATCTACCACTGCTTCCACTTTAGTAAGATAAAAGCGATTGGCTAAATGAGCTGAAACTTCAAAGATGCCTGCGCCGCCAATAATAAATACTTCTGTTTCATGACAGGCTGAAGCATGCTCAATGGCTTCTTGAACTGAGTGCATGGTAATACAACCAGCGGCTTGAAAATTTTGTTGGGTGCTAATAACATAATTAGTGCGATTGGGTAATGCTTTACCAATTGACTCAAATGTTTTGCGCCCCATAATGATGGAGTGGCCGGTTGTGAGACTTTTGAAATATTTTAAATCGCCCGGCAAATGCCATGGCAGTTGGTTTTGTTTTCCGATTACCCCATTTTGTGAAATGGCAACTATGATGGATATGATCATTTTTCTTTAAATGCTACACAATGATAATTCAGACAGGCCATTTAACCATACTATTTTTAAACAAAAAAGGCCGTTTCGACTTTTACGCCAAAACAGCCCCTTTGTAATCCATCCAGAACTACTTAACTACTATCAATTTTTTAACAACGCTTTTTGAAGGCTCGTCAGACAATAACTGCAGCATATAAAAACCTTGCGGCTGATCTTGCAAATGAATGAATGCTCTTGTGCCGGTGAATTTTTTCTTTTCGATTACTGATCCGGTTGAATTCATAACGGCATATTCGCTAAAATCAGAATTAGTGGGGAGTTGTAAGGTAAATTCGCCATTGGAAGGGTTAGGGAAAATGAGGACTTCATTGTTTATATCCTGTAAGCCATCTACTTGTTGTATTTCATTATCCGGATTAGCCATACGTAAGGTGTTTACAATGCTCACATTGTAATCTTCAACCTCTCCTTTGAAGTTTGTAAATGAACATGGGCTAATGGTGGTACCTGATCTGGCTATAATCACTCTCATTTTGGTATTCCCTAAGGGTACATTGTTTGGAATGCTGATACTGAAGTTGTAGTTAGAATAGCCGTTGGTAACCAACATGGGATTTACTACTCGTTCTCCAGCATCGCTAAACGACCCGTTTTGGTTAAAATCAATATAGACCGCAAAATTCTCATTAAAAATAATTCCGGGATTATATCCTGCACTCATCAAGCCGCTGTAGGTTCCACCGCGTAATAAACTGGTAGATTGGTTGGTGTTCATATAACCACCAATTTCTCTAACTGAGGTTCTATTAATAGACCCTAAATTAAAATAATCAATGAACTCACTCGAATTAGAACCCCAAGCAGGGCAAGTAGCAGACAAAGTAGTAAATTGGGTGGCTATGTATGAACTGTTGCCTAAGGTGCAATAAGCTTGCACTCTCACATCATAAAGGGTAGCACTTTGCAAATTGCTTAGCACAATACTGTTGGTTATGGCAGTTGCGCTGGTCCAGGTGGTAGCGGTGGTTGGCTTGTATTCTACATTGTAATTTATAAGGCTACCACCTACCGCACTCCACGAAATAGAAGCTTGGGTGGCATTAGTTCCATTAATGGTGATACTAGTTGGAACATTGCAAGCTACATAGGCTGTAGTAAAAGTGCCTATTAAAGGAGTACTATTACCATAAGCACAACGTTGATTTACACAGTACTCATAGCTTGTGCTGGCAAGTAAACCGGTTAAGGTTTTAGAGTTGGATGATGTAGTGCCGGCCGAGGTCCAAGCATTATTAGAGCCTGCTAATCTAAACGCAACGGCAAAGTTGGATGTCACCGTGTTGTAACCAGGCGCAGGGGTCCAGCTGAGTACAGCAGTGGTACCGGTAATATTACTTATTTGGCCATTACTAGGCGTAGGGCATGGAGTACTATAAGTGGAGTAAGAAGCGGCACTATGTACATTGTTGCCGCAATCAGTTACTACACTCCAATCGTAAGTTGCACTTTGCATAATGCCGGTAAGTGTAACGGAGTTGGTGCTTGAGTTAAATGTGTAGGCACTTACCCAAGGGTCGTAGTTAAACTTGATACTAAAAACATAGTTGGTCACATTAGGAATTGCGTCCCAACTGAAGGTTGATACATTGTTGCTGTATGTAGCCACTAGATTGGTGGGCTGTGGGCATTGGCCATAGCCAAATTGACTACTTAAAAACAGAGCGGTTGCAAAAATAATTTTGTGTAAAAATTTCATGATGTTTGTTTTTTTTCTCAACTGGCAGCTTATCTATTTTGGTTAGCTGCTCATCGATTTTGTTAAATTAATTTGGTGTAGAATATCATGCATATCGGAAACGTGCAACAAACTTAGGCCTCTGATCGAAGGAATAAATAGGATAATAATAGCCGATTGCAACTACTTTACAGGTGACGCTATAGTACCAATAGTCGTTAATGAAATAGATAGGCTTTGCAACGAAACTGGCAGCAGTAACCACCAAATTGCTAAATCACAAAGAAGTAAAGCCCTACTACTAAACAGCCACCTTGGCCTTGATAGCCGGATGTGGATGGTAATTGATTAACTCAAAATCACTGTATTGGAATGAGAAAATGTCCGTTATAGCCGGATTAATTTTCATGGTAGGTAAATCAGTTGGCTTTCGGGTAAGCTGAAGTTCGGCCTGTTCAATATGGTTTAAATACAGATGCACATCGCCAAATGTGTGCACAAATTCGCCATAATCCAAATCGCAAACCTGAGCCACCATCATAGTTAACAAGGCATACGAGGCAATATTGAATGGAACCCCTAAAAACACATCGGCACTGCGCTGATAAAGTTGACAGCTCAGTGTACCTCTCTTTGCTCCATTTTGTGGCGGCGATACATAGAATTGAAATAGGCAGTGACAGGGAGGCAAAGCCATATTCTCAATATCGCCCACTTGCCATGCGCTTACTATCAGGCGGCGGCTATTAGGATTGTTTTTAATCTGTTGAATGAGATTAGTTATTTGATCAATCTGCCGGCCATCGGGTGCTGCCCAACTGCGCCACTGATGTCCATAAACCGGCCCCAGATTACCATCGGCATCGGCCCATTCATCCCAAATACTCACCCCGTTTTCCTTTAAATATCGAATATTGGTATCGCCTTGCAAAAACCATAATAGCTCGTGAATAATGCTTTTTAAATGCACCTTTTTTGTGGTAACCAAAGGAAAGCCTTGCTGCAAATTAAATCGCATTTGATAACCAAATACTCCTTTGGTGCCGGTACCGGTTCGGTCGTTACGGGTAACCCCTTTATCCAATATGTGTTGTAATAGATCTAAGTAGTCCTGCACAGTTTTTTAATTTTTACAAAACTATATCTCCATTTCATTTAATGGAAGAATTTTGTAAACCGCATGTGTGTAATCTAATTCCTTCTGTTTCCCAATTCTTAACGAACCCATTTCAGTACAGTGTTCTTATTGTTGAGTTCCAAATTTATAAATAGGAAAGGGCACTTAGTTTGTTTTAATTCAGGCAACGAAATTTTTGAAAATTCACGAGCCGGTAAATCAATTTCTCGGGTAAAGACTACCTCACCAATACTGTTAATAGCTTTCAATTTGGCTTTCTGTTCAAAATCACTTTTTACCAAAACATATACATCTTGATTTCCTGATGGATTGGGGAACAAAACTGGCAGACGGTTTTCACTGGTTAGGTTTTTAAAGTCAAGTTGGGTGAGTATTCCATTGGCTATTTGAAAATTGGGTAATCCATAGCCAAAAGCACCATCGGGTGTGCTGTACTGATTGGCCGACTGCTGAATTGCTCGAATAACTTCCATGTTATTGCGCAAAGGATGCGCTTGCCATAGACAAGCTGTTAAGCCAGCTATCACAGGCGATGCAAACGAAGTTCCATTGCCCGGCCCAATATTACCTAAAGGGTCGCAAACGTAGGTGCCAAGTCCTTGGGCACATACGTCAGGCTTCACACGCCCGTCGGCCGTGGGGCCATAGGAACTAAAGGGAGCATGCTGCCTAATGGAATCTATAGCACCCACCGTTAAAATACTATCGGCATCTGCAGGCACACCTATATAATGCCAGGCACTCTGCCCCTCGTTGCCGGCTGCGTTCACCACTATTATTCCTGCTCGTGCCGCAGCCAAAGCGGCTCGGCTTCCAATGGCCGTGCGTCCATTGAGGTCGGCATATTTGTGATCAAAAATGGAATCATCAAATTCCGTGTAACCCAAAGAGGAATTAATAACCGATGCACCTAAACTATCAGCTAATTCAGCTGCTGCTGCCCAAAAACACTCTTCCAGTGGGTACTCGGTGGCGCCATTTTCACTTTGCAAAAGGATGTAAGTGGCATGAGGGCAGGTGCCTACCATGGTCCCAGGCAGTTCGGCAGCCATAGTAGATAGCACTGCCGTGCCATGTGAGTGTGAATTATAAACAAAATCGGTGGCGTTTACAAAACTGTAAGTACGAAGTATTCTACCTTCATTAAAAAGGTTTTTAAATGCATCAATTTGATTGGCACCCGACCACCCTGCATCTAACTGTGCAATCAACATGCCTTCGCCTGTATAACCTAATTGATGCAAATAATCGCCATGTAACATTTTGATTTGATTGGCCGCTTTGCCATAATAATCTTCGCCGCTCGTAGTTTCCGAAAAATTGCCAATTTGCTCCAGTTTTTCATTTTTCGCGGTTCGAAGGTGTGCAGGACGGGGAGCAATGGCTTCACTTTTTTTTACAAAAGACAAAGCAGCGGCAGCCACCAGTTTTAAGCTATCCTGACTGTAAATTACGCAGCCATTCAACCACTTTGACACACATACTATCTGCACTCCGGTGTTTCGAATGGCACTTAAATAGCTAGGATTAACCGGCAAATCCATTTCAGTTAGGGCAATTTTTTGCCTCATTCTTCGCTCAATACTCTCTTTACTTAAGAAACTATTTGGGCTGCTGATGGAGAACGGTGAGCCTTGTTTGTTAGTAAATTCTATCCAATAATGCCTATGATTATCAATGGTTTGAGCGTTTACTGTGCTTAGTATAACACTAAGCAAAGTCGCCAGCAGGCCTACTCGAAGGGTAAATGTCATCTATCTTATTTTTTTAGAGCCATTCAAAGATTGTATAAAGCAACTACTTTTTATAACAAAAAACTAAAATGATAAACTAGTTGCCTGTTTTAGGGTGCACTACTCTTATTGCATCAAGCCTCCCACTTTGATATTTAACGTACATCTTATCGCTAAATTATTTTTTCCAGAAGGATTATTCTCGTTCTCTAAAATCAATTTTAACTTTTTGAAAATCAATATGTTCTACTGTTTGTCAGAGCCATTGTTAAAAAAATATTATTAGTTACAAACATTTTAAAAATTCACTTGTATTGGAACTTTAAAAGGTTACTTTTGCGAAAAAATTAAAATACTTATTAATAAAGAATTATGTACTGGACACTTGAATTAGCCTCCTATTTAGAAGATGCACCATGGCCTGCCACTAAAGATGAATTGATTGATTACGCCATTCGTTCAGGAGCCCCCATTGAGGTGGTTGAAAATTTGCAGGAATTAGAGGAAGACGGCGAAATGCACGAAGGCATCGAAGATATCTGGCCCGACTACCCAACCAAAGACGATTTCCTGTTTAATGAAGATGAATATTAAATAGCGAAAAAAGAGCTTTTAGAAATGGAACCGAAGCCACCAATGTGTATGCATTGGTGGCTTTTTTTTGCCAATAAAAGGGGTGGCAAGCAAGCATCCGCTTGATTGCCATTATCTCCCAAAACACTTATCAATAGGGTGTTTTTGCTTTGTTCAAAAGTTAATTTAAGCATGCTTCTACAATCCACCCACTTACTCATCGAAAGTGGGTTAATGGGTAATTCTACGTAGCTTCAATAAATGCATTACGTAGAATGTAATAGGCTTATTTCCTACTTGTTTACGCTGTTCATGGCATCAAAAAAAGGTGTTTCTAATGGCAACTTTACAATATCAATTAAGAGAAAAAATACACCGCCATGAAATCAAAATCTTTTTCACTCAACACCAAAGAAAATATCATTGCTGTAGTAGTTAATCTTGTTTTATTGATTGTAACGTTTGTAGCTGCCAATGCAGCCCCGGTTAAAAAGGCCGAAAATCAAATAGCCGCAGGTTCAAATCACACACTTATAGTTAAAGGAGGCAAAGTAGTAGCTTTCGGTAGCAATGCAAACGGTGAATTAGGAAGCGGTACCAATCAAAATTCAATAGGTGCAGTTGAAGTTAAAGGTCTTGATAATGTAGTGGCGGTTTCTGCCGGTAATGGTTTTTCAGTGGCTTTGCTAAGCAATGGTTTAGTTTACACTTTTGGTTGCGATACATTAGGTCAGTTGGGCAACGGAGATTATACCAACAGCAATGTTCCAGTAAGAGTGAATGCTTTAAATCGTATCACTTCTATCTCAGCCAAAGGTAATTATGCTATTGCCGTAAGAGCTGATGGTTCAGTATATGCTTGGGGCAACAATAGCGAAGTAGTTCGAATTAATGGTTTGAATAACATTGTAAGAGTTTCAGCCGGTTTAAATTTGGCTGTGGCACTTTCAAGTAACGGTTTGGTTTATCAAATTACTGATAAAGAGGTGGAAGAAATTTATGCCCTTTCCAATATCACTTCAGTAGCAGCCTATGATAATGGCTTTATTGCTTTGAACGGAGAAGGAAAAGTATTCAATGTTGAAAATAATAATGTATCACAAATTTATTCTCTTTCAAATGTGGTTAGCATTGCTAGCGGAATATCACATCATCTAGCCATCACCGCTGATGGATCAGCTTATGCCTGGGGTAATAATTCATGCGGTCAGTTGGGTGATCGCAGTTTTCGTTCAAGTTCCACACCAGTGTTGGTGGATGGTATTACCAATGCAGTAGCAGCCTGCGGCGGCGAAAATTTCAGCGTAGTATTAAAAAGTAACGGCACCATTTGCACTTTAGGCAAAAATTCAAATGGCCAATTGGGTGTTGATAATGCTTTTACTAATGTAAGCGGTATTTGCCGTTTAAATGTTCAGGCCACTGCAGGTTTTCAAGTTTCAACCAAATTATTGCATAGTACCATTGCTGATTTTAAGGGCAATGTAGAGGCTTATGGTTATAATCTTTATGGTCAACTTGGCGATGGCAGCAATACCGATAAATCATTGCCTTCTTCTACCGTAGAAATCTCTAACGTTATTCAAGTAGCTAACGGTTCATACCACACCTTGGCGTTAAAAGCTAATGGCACAGTTTGGTCATGGGGAGTAAATGGCTATGGTCAATTGGGCGATTCTACCACTCGTGATATAAACAGCCCTGTTATGGTAGCTTCTTTAAATGATATCAAAGCTATTGCATGTGGCTTCTATCATTCAGTTGCTTTAAAAGCTGATGGTACTGTTTATACTTGGGGCTTTAATAATAAAGGTCAATTAGGAAATGGTAATAATGAAAATCAATTAACGCCAGTAAAGGTGGAAGGTTTAGAAAATATCGTAGCCATAGCTGCCGGTGATAAAAATACGATTGCCCTTAAAGCTGATGGCACTGTTTATTCATTCGGTGGAAATGAAGTTGGGCAATTAGGTAATCCTGATGTGGCTTATTCTTATGTACCAGTAAAAGTGGAAGGTTTAGAAAATGTAAGTAATATTGCCACCAATTTTAATCACACATTGGCATTATTAGGTGACGGCACTGTAATGAGCTGGGGCTATAACGATGGCGGTCAGTTAGGTAATAATACATCTGTAAATAGTACTATTCCGGTTCAGGTTCAAGGCTTAAGCTGTGTTAAAGAAATTGCAACTGGAGCTTCGCACAGTATGGCTCTCATTGCTAATGGTACCGTGGCTGCCTGGGGCGATAATTCACGTGGTCAATATGGCGATGGAACAACTGTAAGCAGCCGAATTGCTATCAATGAGAAATTGGTTAATAATGTTTCTTCAATTGCTTGCGGATACCGCCACAGCATTCTTGCTAAGGTTGATGGTAACATGATTGGTGCTGGAAATAACGAATTTGGTCAATTAGGAAATGGTACTACAGAGCAGCAAATCACCTACGTAGCTATGGGATCTGGTTCATCTATCCCTGCTAATGTTACCTTGGCTTCAAAATAATTGATTGTTATAGCCGAACGCTCCCAGTAAGAAATTTCGAAAGTCTTAATATCTATCCAAAAGCTTCAAGCATCTTACCCCTTCATTAGCTGCGAATAATTACCTTTACGCTCAATATTAATTAAACTAATACATGAGTGATTTAGTAATTGCAGGTAAGGTGTTCAGCTCCCGTCTGTTTTTAGGTACTGGAAAATTCTCGTCCAATTCAGTGATGGCCCAAGCGGTGAAAACTAGTGGAAGCCAGTTAGTAACAGTGGCCTTAAAACGGGTGAATTTGAAAAATTCGGACGATCAAATTATCAATCATTTGCAAATTCCTGGCGTTTCATTACTTCCCAATACTTCAGGTGTCAGAACAGCCGAAGAAGCCATACTAGCTGCTAGATTGGCCCGAGAAGCCCTTCAAACCAATTGGGTTAAATTAGAAATTCATCCCGATCCTCGATACCTAATGCCTGATGGAGTGGAAACTTTGAAGGCTGCAGCGGCGCTGGTTAAAGACGGCTTCGTGGTATTACCCTGCATT
>DAIMNW010000273.1:0-2755 GCA_036719905.1 Chitinophagales bacterium | reverse complement strand
GGATTAACTATTCTGCCTTTTAGTATGCAAAAAATAATTTCTATTCAGGTATCACCTGCCGAAGCCTTTAACGACACTTTACTGCGAAACGTAGTAGCCACCGAATGCGGCACCGGCAGCACCGCCATCCAAGGCTGGCGCCTGCTAAAACGAAGCATTGATGCCCGTGGGCGCATGCCTTTCTATCAGCTGCGGCTGCAAGTATTTATTAATGAACCCCTGAAGCCTTTGGAGCCATTTGAATTTTTGTATCCGGATGTAAGCCAGGCTGCGCCGGTTATTATAGTGGGTGCCGGGCCGGCCGGCCTTTTTGCAGCACTCCGACTGATTGAATTGGGCCTAAAACCCATTCTACTGGAACGAGGCAAAGACGTAAGAAGCCGCCGCCGCGACCTTGCCAAGCTTAACCGCGAAGGAGAGGTAAATCCTGAGAGTAATTATTGTTTTGGTGAAGGTGGGGCCGGTACCTATAGCGATGGAAAATTATACACACGAAGCAGTAAACGTGGCAGTGTAGAACGTATTCTGCATCGCTTGGTGCAACACGGTGTCGATGCCTCAATTCTTGCCGATGCACACCCCCACATAGGCACCAATAAACTGCCGCAGGTGGTTACTGCCCTCCGCGACAAAATATTAGCCTGCGGTGGAGAGATAGTTTTTAACAGCCGAGTTACTGATTTCATTATTTCCAATAATCAAATACATGGCGTACACACAGCCCATGGAGCTGAGTATTTGGCCAAAGCCGTTTTATTGGCCACCGGCCATAGTGCTCGTGACATTTTCCAGCTTCTTCATCATAAAAATGTGCTGATAGAAGCCAAACCCTTTGCCTTAGGCATCAGAATGGAGCACCCACAGCATCTCATTGACCAACAGCAATATCACAGCGTTTTTCGCGATATTCATTTGCCCCCGGCTAGTTATAATATTGTACAACAGGTAGCCGATAGGGGAGTGTTTTCGTTCTGTATGTGCCCCGGTGGCATAATTGCCGCTGCCGCCACTGCCGCAGGCGAAATAGTGGTAAATGGCTGGAGCCCATCGTCCCGTAATAATTCCTTTGCCAACTCAGGGTTTGTGGTGCAAGTAAATGAGCAGGATTACCAACCCGGTCCGGCTGTCAATTCGCCCTTGGCAGCTATGCAGTTTCAGCAGGCGGTTGAACAAAAATGCTTTGCAGAAGGGGGCGGCCGGCTACAAGCCCCTGCCCAAAGGTTGATTGATTTTGTGAATGGAAAAACCTCCTCCAAGCTTCCCAAGTGTTCTTATCATCCCGGCCTTACTTCGGTCGATTTGCAAGCCGTGCTGCCATCATTTGTGGCCAAATCGTTGAAAGGTGCACTGCAGCAAATGGGCAAGCGAATGAAAACTTTTTATACCAACGAAGCCGTTTTGGTGGCTACCGAATCGCGAACCTCATCGCCGGTAAGAATACCCCGTGACAAGGTGAGCCTGCAGCACCCACAAGTAAGCGGCTTATTTCCCTGTGGCGAAGGGGCAGGCTATGCCGGCGGTATAATGAGTGCCGCCATGGATGGCGAAAATTGTGCTGTGGCCATTAGCCAATATATACTACAGGGATGAGGCTTATGTATGGAAAGATAAACTAAGCTTTCGTACTTAGCTTGATAGAAGATTTGGTTGCTATCGCCAAGCTTCCTATTCCCCACAAACCACCATCAAGGCGGCCAAACTCCCTTAACAAACCAGGTATTTGTAACAGTACTAGAGGCGAACTATTTTTTAATAGCTTTGTAACACTATGAAGGCCGCCTACCTTATCTATTTTCTTTTTTGTTTTGAGAACGCATTTTCGCAAACATGGAATTGGGCGCATACTGGAGTTGGTGCCACGAATGATGAATCAATGAAAACAGTTGTAGATAAAGATAAAAATATTTATATAACAGGAAGATTTAATTCTAACTCACTAATTATTGGGGGCAATACATTAAGCAGTAGTGGAGCTTACGATATTTTTTTGGCAAAATATGATACATTAGGAAATGTAAAATGGGTGAAAAGTTTTGGTGGGACTGGTTATGAGATTGTAAAGTGCCTGTCTGTTGACACTTTCGGGAATGTTTATATGAGTGGAATCTTTGGCAGTCCAATGATTGTTATTGGAATCGATACTCTTTGGAATAATGGTTTTGATCCGAGTTTCTTGGTAAAATATGATAAAAATGGAAATTCAATTTGGGCAAAAAGCGTTCTAGACGTTTGGTCTATAGGTGGACTTACTAATGATATAAATGGAAATGTTTATTTGACTGGAGGATTCAATACTGATTCAATTATATTTGGGACGACAACTCTATACAATTCTTTGACTGGCTTCTTAAGTGTAGAATTTTTTATAGTAAAATATGATTCTTCAGGAACAGCACTTTGGGCTAAGAGTTCAACAGGAAATTACTCAGAAGAAGGCACCGCCCTAACAGTAGATAAAAACAGTAACGTTGTAGTAACAGGCACATTTAATAGCGATTCGATGACAATAGGTAGTATTGTGTTGCATAATCATGGCCCAAGTGGTTTGCATACTGACATTTTCATAGCAAGTTATGATACCTCTGGCACCCTTCTTTGGGCAAAGAGCATAGGCGGCATTTATGACGATGAGCCAAAAGGCATCACCACCGATACCGCCGGCAACATAACTATTACGGGCAAATACGATAGCGATACCCTGCACGTAGGCACCGATACCTTACTGATGGGTTATGGTATATTCACTGTACAATAC
>DAIMNW010000272.1:0-2758 GCA_036719905.1 Chitinophagales bacterium | reverse complement strand
CAAAAACCAATGAAAGACGGAGTAGAGTTGCTCAATGCCATTCAGGATGTTTATTTGTGCAATGAGGTTACTATTGCCTAAATTGTGAGTGTAATTCATTCATAAAAGTCAAAATAAATTGCGATTGGATGAAGTCTCAATCGACGTTAAAAAAATAGAATAAATGAGTTGGTTTAAACGAATAAAAGAAGGCATTACCACCAGCACCGGTGAAAAACGTGAAGCTCCGGATGGCGTATGGTTTCAATGCCCCGATTGTAAAAAAGCCATTCCTTTCAGCGATGTAAAGGATAACCTTCACATCTGCACCAATTGTGAATACCATTTGCGAATTGGAAGCAAAGAGTATTTCAAAATACTATTTGACAATAACGAGTTTAAGGAGCTGCATACCAACATGATAGCTCAGGATTTTCTGCATTTTACCGATTTAAAACCTTACGAAACCCGATTAAAAGAAACTATCAAAAAATCGGGCTTAAAAGACGCCATGCGCAGTGCTCATGGTAAAATTGAAGGCCAGGATTTGGTCATCTGCTGCATGGATTTTGGGTTTATTGGCGGTAGCATGGGCAGTGTGGTGGGCGAAAAAATTTCAAAAAGTATTGACTATTGCCTGGAACATCATTTGCCATTCATGATTATCAGCAAGAGCGGTGGCGCAAGAATGATGGAGAGTGCTTTTTCACTTATGCAAATGGCAAAAACTTCAGTAAAACTAACCCAATTGGCCGCCGCCGGATTGCCGTACATTTCGCTTTGTACCGATCCAACCACCGGAGGGGTAACTGCCAGCTACGCCATGCTTGGCGATTTTAATATAGCCGAACCAAAAGCCTTGATTGGCTTTGCCGGACCTCGAGTAATTAAAGAAACCATCAAAAAGGATTTACCCGAAGGGTTTCAAACATCAGAATTTTTGCTCGAAACCGGTTTCCTCGATTTTATTGTTCACCGAAAAGAATTAAAATCCAAAGTAGCCTTATTGCTGCGGATGACCGTGAATAAATAATCTTTTTATTCGCTGCTGATTTTCTAGTGGGCTGCCGATTGTTTGATAGCCTCTAGATATGCCGAGTCGTGCTGATTAATCACAAACACATAGCCATTGCTGCTCCATTTCTGCCGGGCTATAAATGCCTTAATCATATCCGATAAAAATCGAGATTCCTTACCATTAAGCAACTCAAGCTTCGCAGGTTTTTTGCTATACTTCAGTAGCTCGTTGCAGGTTGAGTTGGAAATGCTGTAGTTAGCATAAAAATCGGCCACATTAGCATATTTTGAAATCTCTGCCTGATGCGTTGAATAATAATTATAGGCAAACTCGGTTATTTTACCATCCCCTAGCAATTGGTTCACTACCGAATGACCTAGAGTGGTATCAAGTGGAACAAATTTATCTGGCAAAATTCCACCACCACCATATACAATTCGGCCACGGTTGGTTCTATATCTTGTTGTATCGCTAAAATGAATACTGTCGGCGCTGTAGAGTTCACCATGCTTGTAGCGTTTGAGCAAATCCAATTCGTAATCTTCGTAGCCGTTTTTATATGTTTTTTGAATACAGCGACCACTTGGTGTATAATATCTGGCTACGGTGAGGCGCAAGGCTGAGCCGTCGTTAAGGTCGTATTGCTCTTGAACCAGGCCTTTACCAAACGTTCGGCGTCCAACCAGGGTACCTCTATCCCAGTCTTGTAAGGCACCGGCCATAATTTCGCTGGCACTTGCACTGCCTTCGTCTATCAGTAAAACAATTTTGCCTTCTTCAAACATGCCGTCAATTTTGCAGGTGTACTCTACCCTATTATGTGTTCTACCTTGGGTGTAAACCATCAGTTTTTTGCCATCTAAGAGTTCATCTAAAATTTGAGTGGCGGCCGTAAGGTAACCGCCCCCATTCTGACGCAGGTCAATTACTAATTCTTTCATCCCCTCTTTATGAATAAGCCTATCGAGCTCTTTCATAAATTCCATATACGTACCTTCAGCAAAACGGTTTATTTTAATGTAGCCGGTGGTTTTGTTTACCATATAAGCAGCGTCGATGCTGTAAATGGGTATTACCCCACGAGTAATTACAAAATCGTGTACGCTGCGACTTGAAGGGCGCCAAACGGTCAATTTCACTTTGCTTCCGCTAGCTCCCCGTAGCTTTTTAATTATTTTTTCGTTGGTGATTTTGGTACCGGCAAATAAGGTATCGTTGATTTTTATTATTTTATCACCACTATGAATCCCCACATTTTCCGACGGTCCGCCTGGCACTACATTTACCACCATCACCGTATCATTCAAAATATAGAATTCGATTCCAATGCCGTCGAAATTGCCCTCTAATGATTCGTTTACATTTTGTAATTCGCTAGCCGGTATGTAAGCACTATGTGGATCAAGGTGCTGCAACATGCTTTGGATACCATCTTCCGAAACCAATTTTGTATCAATGCTATCCACATAATTGGCACTAATGAAGCTTAGAATATTTTGAAATTTGTCCATTTTATAATTCCCATAACTGAATTGGGTAAAATTAGCCTGCTTCGAAATCTTCATTCCAATCATGATGCCTGCAATGATGGAAATAGATATGATAATGGGTATTAGAAAATTATATCGTGGTTGCATTTATTCAATTGAAAGGTGAGAGGCTAAGTGGTTAAAATTGGTAGCGAATTCGTTATTAATCTATACTACCATTGATTTATCTATGAGGTCTTTTAGTGAGGCTAATGGCACACGGTCTTGGGTC
>DAIMNW010000076.1:0-9905 GCA_036719905.1 Chitinophagales bacterium | reverse complement strand
GGTAAAATACGAGTGGCTGAGCCAATAGAAGAAGGTTGGGTAATCAATGAGTGGGTTAAAAAAGCAGTTCTAATGTATTTTGGCATTAGGCCAATGGAAACTTTTACGTTACCTCCTTTTGAATTTTATGATAAAATGAAATTAAAAAGTGACTATGCTGCCCAGTGCGTAAGAGCGGTACCACCTGCTACTGCCCGATATGGATCATTTTTGGCACCCGGTGTAATTTTAATGCCTTCCTATGTCAACATTGGAGCCTATGTTGACGAAGGAACCATGGTGGATACATGGGCTACCGTAGGCAGCTGTGCTCAGATAGGAAAACACGTGCATCTTAGCGGAGGAGTTGGAATTGGCGGCGTATTGGAGCCCCTGCAAGCTGCGCCCGTGATTGTTGAAGATAATGCTTTTATTGGTTCCAGATGTATTGTAGTAGAAGGAGTTAGAGTTGGGAAAGAAGCCGTTTTGGGTGCCAATGTGGTGCTTACTGCCTCTACCAAAATTATTGATGTGAGTGGCAACGATCCAATTGAATACAAAGGCTATGTACCCGAAAGAAGTGTGGTGATACCAGGAAGTTATACAAAGAAATATCCTGCAGGGGATTATGCCGTTAGCTGTGCTCTTATTATTGGAAAACGCAAAGCCTCTACCGACAAAAAAACAGCACTGAACGAAGCCTTACGAGAATTTGATGTGAGTGTATAATTAAAATAAGCTGCGCCTTAAGCCAACACCAATTTGACAAGAAACTTTCCTATTTTTGATGCCGACATGAAACTATCAGATGAATTTAAAGTAGGCATATTAGCCACTGCGGCATTGGCCATTCTTATTTTAGGCTATGCCTACCTTAGAGGAAGCAATATTTTTAGTAGCAAGCAGCGCTTCTATGCACTCTATAACAAAGTAGATGGTCTCAATGTAGCCAACCCTATTCTAGTCAATGGCCTCAATGTTGGCAAAGTTGAATCTCTTGACCTAGTAGAAGGGAATTCAGGTAGAATACTTGCAGTTGTTTCCATCAATAAAGATGTCAAAATACCTAAAGACTCTAAACTAAAAATAATCAGTACCGATTTTTTAGGAGCCAAAGCCATTCAATTGGTTTTCGGAAATTCAAAAGATTTAGCAGAATCAGATGATACCTTACTAGCCGAGAATGAAATCGGCTTAATGGAGTCGTTCACAAAGCAGATTGAACCCATTAAGGAAAAAACGTTCAAACTACTAGCCGGAATTGATAGTGCTTTGCAACAACTAAAACCCATGTTTGATAAAAACAATCATAATGGACTCAACGGCACAATGGATGATTTTCAAACCACTATTCATAATTTTAGAAAGACTTCAGATCGATTAGACGGATTGGTAAGCCAGCAAACTGATCGTCTTGGCGAAATATTTAAAAATGTTGAATCCATAACTCAAAACCTAAAAAACAATAATGATGCAATCACTCGTGCGCTTGCCAATATTGATAAAGTGAGTGATGATTTAGCCAAATCTAATCTAAAACAAACTATCGATAATGCATCAAAAGCCATAGCTGAAATTAACGAGGTGATGACAAAAATCAAAAATGGTCAAGGTTCACTTGGCATGCTTGTGAACGATGATAAACTTTATAATAACCTTAAAAACAGCAGTGACGACCTCGATAAGTTATTAATAGATTTGAACAAAAACCCCGGTAAGTATGTGCACTTCTCCGTTTTGGGTAAAAAAGACAAATCAGAAACGCAAAAATAATTTCAGCTAAAATCAATTGGACAGAATACCACGTGCAAACAATTCTAGTAACAGGTTCAAATGGTCAACTAGGCCAGGAATTAAGTTTGCTACAATCCAGTTACCCTGAATTTAAATTTCTTTTGACCAATTCTCAGTCTTTAGATATTACTGACAAATCGGCGGTTGATTTATTTTTTAATAATAATTCTATTGATGCCTGTATTAATGCGGCAGCCTATACAGCCGTCGATTTAGCCGAAGATCAAGAGAACAAAGCAATGGCCGTCAATGCAATAGGGCCTCGAAACTTAGCCTTAGCTTGTAAACAGAAAAGCGTTTTATTCATTCACATTTCAACCGATTACGTTTTCGACGGAACAAAAAAAGGGACATACAATGAGAAGGATGCCACTCACCCAATCAATAAGTATGGTAATACAAAGTTGCTCGGAGAACAAAACGTATTGGCTTTAGTAGACAATATATTTCGTCCTTTGATTTTCAGAACTTCTTGGGTTTACTCCAGGCATGGAAATAATTTTGTAAAAACCATGCAAAAATTAATGCAAACCAGGTCGGAAATTGAAGTTGTTGATGATCAACATGGTTCTCCTACTTTTGCAGCAGATTTGGCTCATTCCTGCCTACAAGTTCTCAAAATGGTTTTAGTTGATGGAATGACGTATTCCAACCAAGTGTACCATTTTTCGAATGAAGGATACTGTAGTTGGTATGAATTTGCTTTAGAGATAGCCAGAATTATTGGTTACAAAGGAAAAGTCACACCCATTAGTAGCTCAGATTATAGTACCAGAGCCAAACGACCATCAAACAGTATGCTTGATTGCAATCTTTTTAAGTCTACTTTTAACATTCCACTCCAGTCATGGAAGCATTCATTGGAAAGTTGTTTAACGCTCTAATACTTATTCGATGAATACCGTTAACAGAAATATTGCGTCTACTTTAACCCTTATATTTTTTGGGTACTACCTGCTATCGTTCATTCTGTATTTCAGTAAAATTGAAGATTCCAATTTTATATCGGCTCCCTTTAGGTTATTTGTAATGGGAATTGCCTTGCTATTTTTCGTTTACTATATTCTTATCCAGAAGGAGTGTGTTTTCAATCCGTTGTACTTTGTATATTATTTGTTTTGGGTAGTTTATATTACTCGACTAATACATGATTGCATCCTCGATCCACCAACAGCACCATACACGGTTAGCGACTATATTTTTTATGGAATAGGAGTTTCTTTCATAAGTGCACAACCGGGTCTTGTTATTCTGAATAACGAAAGGCTAAAAGTGGTTTATAGGTACTTCTTTTTTGCACTTGCAACGGTGTGTTTAGCTGGTTTTGCTAATAATATTTATTCGTTACAAATTCCTACAGTGTATCGTTATACCGGTAATCCTTACCTGAATCCACTTCAATTTAGTTTATGCTCTGCTTCATTAGCTATCATGTGCATTTTTTTGTTAATTGCGAAAAACCCTTTCCTGAAAGTTCCACAAATCATTCTTTACATATTGATTCTCATTTGTATTTTGAATATGACAATGGCTTATAGTCGGAGTCCAATAATTGGGTTTCTACTTTGTGTTTTTATTCAGATCTATTACTCTCTTAAAAATGGTAAAGGAAAAAAAATAGTAAATCTTTTTGTTTTGATTGCTTTAATCCTAATAGGTTATATTATTCCTAACAAGGATACCATTTTTCGATTTGCTACCGTTAAAATTGCTATGAATTTAGGAATTGGCAAAACAAAAACGCATATAGATGCAAGTAACGAACAACGTAAGGATGAATATGATCTGGCATCTAAGGCTATTAAGGCAAATCCAATTTTTGGGGATTACGTCGAAGTTCGAAAAACCCATTCTTATCCACATAATCTTATTATTGAAGCATTTTTGGCCACGGGTATCATTGGAGGTTTCCTATTTCTGATAATTTATTTTGGTTCCTTTTATCAATCAGTTGTTTTGCTAGGTAATGAATCCACTAATTTGATGGCATGCTTATTTATTCAGTATTTTGTTTTTTCGTTCTTTAGTGGGGCTATTTGGAGCTCAAACGTATACTGGTGTTTAGTTTTAGTCATAATTGGTTTATATACTCAACATCAGAAAAGAACAATTAGTTAAAGTACAATACTAAATATAAATTGAAATACTATATTTGAATACTGAATACTTCGTGCATGGAAAAAATAAAATTTGCAATTATTGGTTGTGGTAGTATTGGTTCACGTCATATCGCTGTGGTAGACGCAGATCAGCGTTCGGAAATTGTAGCCATTTGTGATATAAACTCCAATCGTTTAAACCAATTATCAACTACCTATAATGGGTTACGAGCATTTACTTCCTATGATGAGCTTTTAGAAAAAACAGACGCTGAGGTGGTAAACATTTGTACGCCGCATGGCTTGCATGCAGAAATGGCAATTAAAGCGATGAACAAAGGTAAGCATGTGTTGGTTGAAAAGCCCATGGCACTTACTACTACTGATGCAAACAGAATGATTGAAACGGCAGACAAGAATAAAGTACGCTTAATGGTGGTAAAGCAGAACAGGTATAATATTCCTATTGACCTTGCCAAGAAGGCATTGGATAAAGGGGCGCTAGGAAAAATATATATGGTAAACTGTGATATACTTTGGAACCGCCATCAAGGATATTATAGTGATAGTAACTGGAGGGGAAAAAAATCGCTCGAAGGGGGTGTTTTATATACTCAGGTCAGTCACTTTATTGATTTATTAGTTTGGTTTTTTGGTGATGTGGTTAGTGCAAAAACATTTATTGAGAAAAAGGCTCATGATATTGAAATTGAAGATTGTGGCAATTCACTTGTTCGGTTTTCAAGTGGAGCCATGGGTAATCTGAGTTGGACGACTTGCGTATATAATAAAAATTATGAAGGCAGCATTACCATCATTGCTGAAAATGGAACTATCAAAATTGGCGGACAATATCTAAACAAAATTGAATTTTGGGATGTAAAATCATACCCATTACCTGAAAATATCCAGTTCGTTGATAAACCCAATGCTTATGGCAAATATCAAGGAACTAGCAGCAATCATGATAAAGTGATAAGTGATGTGGTTGCAGCTTTGTTAAATGAACGATTTAATGTGGTAGAGGGTGACGAAGGCATTAAGTCCATTCATGCCATTGAAACCATATACAACTCTGCTGATTAGCCAACTTTACTTCATTAACTCAAATCCAACATAGCTGCTTAAAGCTGTCGGAATTTTTACTCCATTTTCTGTTTGATTGTTTTCAAGTAAAGCAGCTACTATTCGCGGCAAGGCCAAGGCACTACCGTTTAGTGTATGGGCTAGTTGCATTTTTCCTTGCTCATCCTTAAATCGACATTTCATTCGATTACTTTGGAACGATTCGAAATTGCTAACACTACTTACTTCCAACCATCGCTTTTGTGCAGCACTCCATACTTCAAAATCGTAAGTTAACGCCGAAGCAAAACTCATATCGCCACCACACAAACGAAGGATTCGGTAAGGCAATTCTAATTCTTTTAATAAAGATTCAACATGGTTTACCATGGTTTGGAGCGTATCATAACTTTTAGATGGATGTTCAAACTGAACTATCTCTACTTTATCGAATTGATGTAAACGGTTCAATCCTCTAACATCTTTTCCATAGCTGCCAGCTTCACGTCGGAAGCAAGGTGTATACCCACACATTTTTATTGGAAACTGCTCTTCCTTTAAAATTACATCACGATAAATATTCGTCAGTGGAACTTCAGCAGTGGGTATCAAATAAAAGTCATCTACATTGGCATGATACATCTGCCCTTCTTTATCCGGCAATTGGCCTGTGCCAAAACCGCTGGCTGCGTTTACCATCAGAGGAGGCATAATTTCTTTATAACCTGCTTCAATAGCTTTGTCGAGAAAATAGTTGATGAGCCCTCGTTGCAATCGGGCACCATGGCCTTTATAAACCGGAAATCCGGCACCGGTAATCTTAACACCCAGTTCAAAATCAATCCAATCGTATTTAGCAGCCAATTCCCAATGTGGCAGAGCGGTAGTTGGTAACTCCGGTAAAGCGCTTACCTGAAAAACAACTTCATTGTCTTCTGCAGCTTGTCCATTGGGTACAATATCGGCCGGAAGATTGGGTAACTTAACCAGAAGTTCATTCAACGATGCTTCCGTAGTTTCCAATTGCAATCTTAATTTTTCTGTTTCCAGTTTCCAGGCGGCTACTTGTTGCTTCACCTTTTCAGCCTCAGTTTGATTCCCGGCTTTCATCAATGCACCAATCTGCTTGGCGGCAGCATTCTGCTGTGCCAGCAAATCGTCTGAAAGTTTTTGAATACTTCTGCGACTTTCATCAGTCTGAATAATTTCATCTACTACTTTCGCAGCCTTAAAACGTTTCTTAGCCAAACCGGCCTTAACTTTTTCTGTCTCGTTTTTTATTACCTGAAGGGTGAGCATTGTTTCTTCTTTATTATGTGGGTGCGAAAATACCATTTCAGTTTAGCATTAAACCCACCAATGGAAAACTTTTTCAGCTAACATTGAAAACCAAGGCACATAAAATCAGGGTAGTTGAGTACATTTACGCCCTATTAATGACGGGTAAATGAATCTTGAGGAAATGCTGAATAAAGTTCAAAACTCAGCACAGTGTCGAAGTTTAGTTCAACGATTGCAAAGCCATCCATCTGAAATAATCCACTTGATTGGATTGGTGGGATCGGCTGAAAGCTTGCAAACGGTATGCAGTTTTTTGTCTCAACCCGAAAAAACTCATTTAGTGATTTGTCCATCGAAAGAAGAAGCACTCTTTTTTCATACCGATATTGAAAATGTTATTTCCGAAGCAAATAACAGCTTAGCAGCCGACAAGCCATCCATAAGCCGAATCCATGGAATGTTTTTCCCTGATTCGTTTGTAAAATGTGGCGATTATAATTCAGAACAAAGTCAACTGCAGATATTAGAGCGTACGGAGTTGTTAACTGATTTGTTAAAAAATCCATACCGAGGCAGAATAATAGTCACCTATCCGGAAGCACTAATTGAAAAAGTTACCGGCAAGGCAGCTTTGCAAAAAAACATTTTACATTTTAAAAAGGGAGATAATCTCGATATTCAATTTGTGATTGAATTTTTAGAATCCCTCAATTTTGATCGAACCGATTTTGTTTATGAACCGGGCCAATTCAGTATACGGGGAGGAATAGTGGACATCTTTTCCTATGGCAATGATCAACCCTACCGCATAGAACTTTTTGGAAATGAAGTAGAAAATGTAAGAACCTTTGACCCTGTAACCCAGCTATCATTATTAAATATAGCCCATGTCACTATCATTCCAAATACCAACAATTTGGAGTCAAGCAGTTTGGAATCTTATATTTTTGATTATCTGAGTGAATCTGCCATTATTTATCTAAAGAATGGTGCCAGCACCATGGATTCATTGCAAGCAATTGATGATAAGATTAAGCAAACAGAAAATATTGCTGTAAGACAGTTAGTAGCCAACGAACCCTTGGCCATGGTGTGGCAATATTTCGACAAGTTTCAAAAAGTAGAATTTGGAAGTAGAACTTGTTTTTCACCAGACTACACTATCTCTTATCATCAATCGCCACAACCTTCTTTCCATAAAAATTTTGATTTGTTGTTGTCTGATTTAACTCAACACAAGAGTTCGAGCTATGAAAATTTCATCTGCTCTGACAATCCAAAACAAATAGAAAGGTTCTACAATATTTTTGATGATATAGGGCAAAAACCAAAATTGAAAACCCTACCTAGCAATGCCCTAGGGAATAACGCCTTGCAGGCAATTAAACCGGGATTAGGAGTTCAGGCACAAAGGACTTCAGCCTTTGTTCCACTTTCCATTGCCTTGCATCAGGGTTTCATCGACCACGATAATCATATTTTGGTTTATACCGATCATCAAATATTTGAACGCTATCATCGATATAAGCAAAAAGTAGGATTTACTAAAACCAACGCTATTAACCTAAAGGCGTTGAAGGAACTGCAGAATGGTGATTATGTGGTTCACATTGATCACGGAGTGGGCAAATATTCGGGTTTGCAAAAATTAGAAATGAATGGAGTGGTACAGGAGGTGGTCCGAATTTTCTATAAAGACAACGATGTACTCTATGTCAACATTAATTCGCTCCACAAAATTTCGAAGTACAGTGGCAAGGAAGGAAGTGAACCCAAGATAAACAAGCTTGGTACCGAGACATGGGAAAATCTAAAGTGCAAAACCAAGAATAAGGTAAAGGACATAGCGAAAGAGTTAATTGAACTTTATGCTAAACGAAAAAAAGCAAAAGGCTACGCTTTTCATCCTGATACTTATTTGCAAACAGAGCTAGAATCCAGTTTTATCTATGAAGATACACCCGACCAAGTAAAAGCTACGGTGGATGTAAAAGCCGATATGGAAAAATCAATTCCCATGGACCGATTGGTATGCGGTGATGTGGGATTTGGCAAAACAGAAATTGCTATCAGGGCAGCTTTTAAAGCAGTCACTGATGGTAAGCAGGTTGCCTTATTGGTGCCCACCACCATCTTAGCCATGCAGCATGCCAAAACATTTGCTGAGCGCTTAAAGGATTTGCCATGTACCATCGATTATATCAATCGCTTCAAAACGGCGAAAGAACAAAAAGAAATTTTGCAACGCCTGCAGGATGGAAAAATAGATATCATTATTGGGACCCATATGCTGCTGGGCAATAAAATTAAATTCAAAGATTTAGGCCTGTTAGTGATTGATGAGGAACAAAAATTTGGTGTAGGCTCAAAAGAAAAATTAAAGATGTTAAAGGCGGCGGTAGATACGCTTACCCTTACGGCTACTCCTATTCCTCGAACTTTACAGTTTAGCATGATGGGTGCCCGTGACTTATCCATTATTAATACGCCTCCTCCCAATAGACAACCGGTGACTACCCAGGTGAGCACCTTCAATCAAGCATTGATAAAAGAGGCTATAGAAAGAGAAGTTTATCGTGGAGGCCAGGTTTATTTTATTCATAATAAAGTGCATGATATAGGCGAAATGGCTCAACTTGTTCGTTCGCTTTGTCCGGCTTTTGAAATTGGAGTGGCACACGGACAAATGGCAGGGGAAGAACTGGAGCAACGTATGCTCGGCTTTATTAACCGCGAATACGACGTGCTCGTATGTACCAATATTGTTGAGAGTGGACTCGATATTGAAAATGCCAATACCATCATTATTAATTCGGCACAAAATTTTGGTTTGAGCGATTTGCATCAATTACGCGGAAGGGTGGGAAGAAATAATAAGCAGGCGTTTTGCTATTTGCTGGCACCACCCATGCATATGCTCACACCCGAAGCCAAACGAAGGTTGCAAACAATTGAACAGTTTAGCGACTTAGGAAGTGGTTTTAATATTTCGCTTCGCGACTTGGACATTCGAGGAGCAGGCAACCTTCTGGGTGGAGAACAAAGTGGATTTATAGCTGAAATTGGTTTTGATATGTATCATAAAATTTTGGATGAAGCCATTCGAGAGTTAAAAGAAAACGATTACAAGGAATTGTTTGAAGATACAACCACCGATACCCTCCAACCCAAGTTTGTAAAAGATTGTGCCATTGATACCGATACCGAGATGCTGATACCCGACGATTATATCAATAGTGTCAGTGAACGGTTAGCTATTTATAGGCAGTTAGATGATTGTGAAAACGAAGAACACTTGCAAAACTTTGCTTTACAATTGCTCGACCGTTTTGGCCCAATACCCGAGCAGGTGTTCGAACTATTCAATGCGGTACGATTAAGGTGGACCGCAACCAACCTTGGATTTGAACGAGTAATGGTGAAAGAAAATAAGATGAAATGTTATTTCATCAGCGATCAGGGTAATCGATTTTTTGAAACAGAAAAATTTGCCGGCATATTGCAATTTGCACAAGACCAAGGCGCCCGATGCGATATTCGCCAAACCGGGAAGAATCTGTTATTAGCCGTGAAGCACATTCAAAGCATGCAGCAGGCCAAAGATTTTTTGGAGAAAATGATTTAGAAAAATCAATAGCTGGTACACTTAATTATTCAGCCACAATACGGCTAGTGCTCCGATAAGGG
>DAIMNW010000271.1:0-2774 GCA_036719905.1 Chitinophagales bacterium | reverse complement strand
TTTCAATAAATTTTCCATGGCTTGTTGTTTGGAAACATTTTGGTTAAGCTCATAGGCATCCCATTGCAAAACAGCCATCTCCTCTATGGACGCATTGGCTATTTCACCGCACTTGACACCCATCCAATATAAGGTTTCGAGTGTTCGAAGTGATGTGGTGCCTACGGCTACCGTTTTAGTATACTGCCCACCGGCCACTCTTTCGATAGTTTCCTTTGACACATCTATCCATTCACTGTGCATTTGATGACCTTCCAGCGTTTGCGATTTAACCGGCATAAATGTGCCTGCACCTACGTGGAGGGTGACAAAATGATGGTCGATATTTTTTAGTTGTAAATTTTCCATGACCGCTTGGGTAAAATGCAAGCCGGCGGTTGGGGCTGCTACGCTTCCATCTTTTTGGGCATAGATGGTTTGGTAGCTGGTTTTATCTTTTTCATCAACCTCTCGTTTGATATAAGGGGGCAGGGGAATTACTCCTGCAAAGTGCAACACTTCGGCAAAGGTGAAGGAAGGATGATTCCAGCTGAAGTGTATGACGTAGCTATTGCCTATGGCTTGTCCTTTTTCGGCGGTGAGTGTGACCACTCCTGCATTTGTGAGTACTTCTTTCTCCAGTTTTCCTTCTTTCCATTTTTTTGCTCCGCCTATTAAACAGATCCATTGCACCTTTTCTTTTTGCAACATGGTAGCTGTAATATCGGTATAGCGTTGCTCGGGTTCGAGGCAAAATAGTTCTACAACGGCACCCGTATCTTTTTTGAACAATAGCCGTGCTTCAATTACTTTGGTATTGTTCATGACGAGCAAGGTGTTTTCCGGCAGATGCTGATGCAAATTAAAATATCGGTCCTCCTGAATGTGGTCTTGTTGGTAGATTAATAATTTACTGGCATCCCTTGGCTCAACGGGATATTTGGCAATCTTTTCTTCCGGTAGGTCATAATTAAAATGGCTGATGGAGATATGTTTGGGATGATTTTGCATGGGCAGATAGGCCGTATTGAAATTTTATTTTTTTGGCTGATTGTTGGTGAGGACACGAAGCTTGGCCAAGTGTGCTTCGACTTCGCTCAGGATGTCCTTCGACTTCGCTCAGGATGACAGGCTTATTGGGGGTAAAACGCAGGATAAAGATGGGGCAAAAATGTAAAATTATGCATCCCGATTAGTTCCTTTTTTGATGGTTTTACTCCTTTTTTTGACTGCTTGAGCTGTATATTTTACGGATGGAGCGTTTGCCGACTTCTCAGCATTTAATTGGTTTGGTTTCGAGAGAAGATAGTCCTTCGACACCGCTCAGGATATCCTTCGACTCCGCTCAGGATGACAGACTGACAGCGGCATTGAAAAATGACTTACTTGACAATTAATTTGACATGCTTGGCCATAAGTTTGACACGGCTGCTTATTGATTTGACAAGCTTGACAATAGGTTTGACATACTTCACAACGTTTTTGACATAGCTGGTTATCAATTTGACACGGCTGGTTATAAGTTTGACACGGCTGTTTATTAATATGACACGTCTGGTTATAAGTTTGACACGGCTGGTTATTAATATGACACGGCTGATTATTTGTTTGAGCTACAAGATTGGGCAGTTTCAAAATTTAAAGGTAGAAAACCTGCTATTGAGCATTTTAATTCAAAAGGGGATACAGTCAGGGAGAAGACATTTAACGATTGGAAAAATAAGAAGTCATTGAATTAAAAATTGTAAGTGCTTACACTCATTCTAATAGATCGCCGGGCTTTGATGCTTATAAAAAGTACAATTATGAACTTCTGCTTTTACATTTAGACCTCCTGTAGTATTTGGGTGAAGGTGGTTTGTTGTCAATGATTGAGATTTCAGCGTTTCTTAGAATTTGTTCAATGAGTGCTGCGGCACAATCGAACTGCATGCTGAGGTCTGGTATAGAAACGCCCTTTAAATATCTACGCCTTATTTCTGATTTTTCAGATTCAGATAAACTTTTGGACTGAACCTTGTAACTCTTTTGCCCTTTACCCTGCACTATTGTTTGGCTACTCGAAATAAGCGCATGGTATGAAGTGAGAACAGCAATTATGTCAGCAATAATTGAAGGATTAAGCTTTATGGTTCTGTTAGCGGTAACTTGTTCGTCAGAAATGGTTTGGTTGATTTCTAGATATAATTTCCCATTTGTATGCTTGACCAAGTCAATTACAAAAGCACTTTTCTCATATTCAAGTAAGGAGCTTTTAATAATTTCTTTCATGGGTTATTCTTTCCATGGCATTGTTCGGTTTGGGATAAAAACAAATATTAATTAATTGCTATTTTCATAAGCAACAAAGTCTATGTATGTATGCTTTGCTATAGATGAACTAACAGCAACAGCGGCTATGCTTTTAAAGCATGGAACATCCACACCGGCTAAAAAATTAGAATTCGATCTCTATTTACCTAAGTTGAACTGGGCATAAGCTAGAAAGAATGCAGTAGTCATAGGTTCATCTAAGGTGTTAATACCAGCGAAAGTTCTATTAAGCAAATCTTTGTCACCGATTGGGAAACCATACCAATAAACATTATTCCAAGTAGTTGAAACGGCTTTGCATATATATCCTATCAAAATGTTTTCTGCTCCTACAACTTTGAAAAGCGGAATAAACTTAAAATTGTAAGTGCCGACATTTATGGTGCTTTCAGTACCAATAATGTAACCTTTTTTCATGTCAAGTCCACCTTCTAATTGCATTCGATAGCCTTTTGTCATGTAGTTGTACTCTTCTTCCGTTG
>DAIMNW010000004.1:0-33435 GCA_036719905.1 Chitinophagales bacterium | reverse complement strand
GGTATTAAACTGTGTATACAATTCGCTGGTATACATATGTAAGTGATAGGGAGCTGCCTTACTGGGTTTAAACAAAACATCTTTCACAAACAGGGATGCCGTGTCTTTCCAAAAGATGGAATTACTATCGCCCGGCAGCGTAAATTCACTTTGAAAAATGGCCCTTCGCAAAATTTTTCTGTTAGTAGTGGTGTCCTGATTAGGGCTCGAAGCTGCTGGAAAAGTTCCCATCATTGGCGATTCTTTCTTTTCAGTTAGGTTGCCGTTCAGGCTTTTAATTTTATGACCGGTAAATTGAATGTAAGTAGCTTTGGGTGCAGTGCTGTCCAGAAGATTAACTTGATAAAGTTTGCCGGCAATCAGCTCCAGCATCATCTTTTGATTTGGGCTAATATCCTGCTGCTGAATATTGTTAGCAAAATTGGTTATAGGGTAGGTGATAAATGTATCGCGAAAGGCATCCACCTGCCAAACGGAATCAATAATAGAATTGGGAGCTGTTAAAAAACTATCTCTTGGGGTATAACGTGGATTGGTAATAGTTGAATCAGGGTAGTACACAACGGTGTCAGTATGGTCATATACACTATCAAGTCTTGCAACAAATCGATTAATAACCCCATTATAATCACTCAAAAAACTTACATAAGACTTACCGTATCCCATTACCGAAAGTTCTTTATCGCTTGGCGTATAGCTAATTCGAGTAAGTTGGTTTGATGGTTTTGATAGGTTATAAAAAAATGCATCAAAATTTTTGATAGGCAATAATGTATCAATCAATAGCTTCTTACGAAGGGTGTCAGTAAGGCGATTGCTGGCAAAAACAACGCCCTTCTTGCCATTAATTACCACACTATATGGATTTATATCGTCCCAGAAATCATCAGTTAATTGTTGTGTTTTGCCGCCTGCATAATTATAAATATAGATATCGCTTTGTCCCTTCACATTGGCACTCATTACTACTGATTTATTATCAGGACCATAGCTAATGCTATTCACTTTTTGAAAACCAATAATTTCACGGGTAATTAGTTTTTTTTCTTTTGCTTCATAGGTGGCCAACTTGATATGGTCTTTGTTCTCGTAAATAATTAGTAGTGTTTTCCCATCTCGACTCCAACTTAATAAAGGATAGCTATTATTGATAGGGAATACATTATTTTTTATTCCATAATGAAGAATGCGTTCATAACCCCCATTGGCTTGTTTCAAGTAAACGGTATATCGGCCTTTGAGGTTGCTTGCGTAGGCAATTTGTTTGCCATCAGGATGAATTGTAAAGTGGTATGCCGTAGCATGTCTTTTGGCTTTTATTGCAACGGGAGTTCTATCCGAAATATCTTTGGTAGCTGAAGATTCTTTGTCGAATCTATCGGTATAATACTTTAGCCAATCATCTTCATTTTCGCTGGAGCCTTTATCGGTGACTAATAGAAAGCCAGCTTCCATACTATGATTGATACGAGTGATGTAAAGCATATTACTGATGCTGCTGCGGCCATAGTTTTCTTCAATAAAATTCCACATGCTATGCCCGGCAAAGGTGGCATCGTTGGCAGTGTAACGACTAAAATTTTTACAGCTTTTGGTTTTAATATCGCAGCGTAGGCGGTCGTCCAACTCAGGGCTCCAAGGTTGAGCCAGATATTGAACTAATCCATCGGTATACCAACCAGGCAGGTTTAGCAATACTGCATTTTGTACCACTTCCTGCACATTGCTGCCAAACAATATATTTTCCATCAACACCTTGGCTATGCCTTCACGTATCTGCGTATGCAAGTGTTGGTGATTGCCATCGAAATAAACAAACACTTTGTTGCCCAACGTTTTGGTAACACCTCCTGTAAGGTAAGTAGGCTCTGCACTTCCCAAATTGCTCTGGGTAAAGTCGCTGAAATTGTTGTACACTAGAATTTCAATTTTATTGTTGACTGTGTACTCTAGCTTCTCTTTAATCTGATCCAAATTTCGCTCGGCGTCCTGCACAGCAAATCGCCCCAATTCTAGGCCACCAACATTAAAATAGCAGATGAAGTTGGACGACTCATAGTAACTCCAGAAAAAATTATGGTACTGCACTTTGTTTTTACCAAACTGCACTTGGGTTGTCGATTGGGCTTTTACCATACAATTATATCCAACAAGCAAAAAAACAAGCAAGCAGCCAATGAGCCGGCTAGTTAATTTTGTTGCTGATAGAGTAAAAGGATGGTTCATGGTCACTGTTCAATATAACGCCGAAAAGCGGCAATTATGTTTTGGTAAAAGTAAAAAAGAAAACACAGATTACGGCCGCCCTGAGCTAGGCAAGGAACTTTTCTATTTCCAGCCAAAACTCAGGAAATGAATCCAGGTTGTTGTGTTTGCCGCCTGGTAAGGTCACTAGCTTTTTATGTGGGTTAAGTATGCTTTCGAAAAGTTTTTTACCCGATGAATATGGAACCACTTCATCCTTATCTCCATGAAGCAGAAGCAGCGGAACTTCTAATGTTTTTAGATAAATGTTAGAATTGAAACGCAGATGCAGACTCTTTTTCAAAAGCCAATTGGGCACATATCGACCAAAGAGGTCGTTCATATCGAAATAGGGAGTTTCTAAAATCAATTTCTCCGGTTTTACCTGACTAGCCAGCCAAGAGGCAATTCCGGTTCCAAGCGAACGACCATAAACAACCATTTGTTTTGGCTTAAGTTGCTCCATTATTTGACTATAACAAAACAGGGCATCGCTGAACAAATTCTCCTCGGTTAGCTTGCCTGTGCTTTTGCCATAGCCACGATAATCCATCACTATTACATCAAAATTAAAACGGGTGAACTCCTGAGCAATTTTACCCCAACGAGCCAGATTATCTTTATTGCCATGATGATAGAGAATAATGCCTTTTGGGTTGGGAACTTTAAAATGAATGGCGTTAATACTTACACCAGGCGATGGATGAAAAAACAATTCTTCAAAGTGATGATTGAAGTGAAAAACAAACTCCGGCTGCAGTTTCCCCGGCCTGAATATTATTCTCTCAAAAACAAATCGCGGTATCATGCTCAATTAAATTCGGCGGTATTTTTTCTTTGGTTTGGTAAATCCTATGCTGCTGTGCTCCCTGTCAAATTCTGGCTGTTCGTCTGTTAATATTTGCCCCAATGTTTCATGATACGATTCAAAAGTGTGCAAACTATTATGTCCACCGCCTATAATGGGATGCAGCCGGGTCAGCTGAGGGTTGATGGCCGCCAGTTTGATACTCGATGTAAAAGGGATAAGCCGGTCTTTGGTTCCATGGATAATATGGATGGGGCACTTCACATGCTTTATCCATTTGTAAGTAGGAATAGGAAATCTAAGCAAGAGCGACATGGGCAAAAAAGGCAAATAACGGCCTGTTGATTTAGCCATGCTATAATAAGGTGCATCCAGAATCAACATTCGGGGATTATTGGTAGAAGCCAGCTTAGTGGCAAAACCTGAGCCCATGCTACGGCCATAAATCACAATAAATTTTTCATCGAGGAGGGAGGCAATTTTGTCATAGGCCAATTGCAAATCATTCTTAATACCCTGCTGCGAACGCCTGCCCGTGCTTTTGCCAAATCCTCGATAATCTATCATAATTACGTCATAATTATAGCGCAAAAAATCGATGGCAAACTTACCCCACCCTTTTATGCTACGGCTATTGCCTTTAAGGTATAAAACTAAACCCACCGGGTCTTTGGCTTTGAATCGCAATGCCGAAATACTTACACCCGGTTTTATACGCATTTGATACTCATCAAAATCTAGATTATCGTAGCTGAATTTGAAATCGGCCGGCAGCTTTTCAGGTTTAAACAGAAAATACTCCTGCACGTAATAAACCGCTATACAAAGCCCAATGTAGAGCAGAGCCACCGAAATAAGAATTACATAAATATGATTCGTTAACCAATGTGCCAAGGCCTTGCAGTTAAAATGATACGAGTGAACTACTGAACAAAGCTAACGATTAATTCAGCTTTGTGAGTTAACAACGGCTGTCAGATTTTGCGCCGGGCTTCCACCAGCGGATGAACTTTTTTTACAGCGGCCACACCGCTTACCAAATAATGGCGGCCACTTTGTACCTCCACACATTTATAATTCTTGCGCAGCTTAGTGCCTTTTACAAATATGCGTTTATCATCCAATTGAAAGTGCGTACCCTCGGGCAAGGCATCTACATAGGTTGTGGGTATGGGATTGTACTTATTCAAGGTTTTTAATAAATGAGTATCGGAACAACTGCTGGCAGCCGGGTTGGCTATATATTTTCGAATGGCTAGCTCCACGTCCGGCGGAAAAATATTTTTTCCTAAAAAATCATGCATCAGTAGTTTAAATTCCTGTTTCCACTCGGCACCATGCGAAGCCGTTCTTCGTGGATGCTTAGTATAGGTAAGCAAATGTGCCAGTTCGTGAACCAAGGTGAGTAGAAATGCAAACTGATTAAGTGATACGTTGATGGTAATGCGATGATTTTCGCCGGCATGCTGAGGCAATCGATAATCGCCCAACTTGCTTTCACGATTCCACTTCACGGTCAGGTGCACCTTATGCCCATGCAACAGCCGGGCTATGGCAGGGGCGGCTGTGGCAGGTATATGTTTCTCAAGAAGCTGGCTAAGTTGAGATTCAGTCATGGAAGTGCAATAGTAAGCAATCCAAAGAAAACGTCTATTTTCGTCATTCAAAGAGTAACTAACACTAATTTATTCCAAAGCGTATTAGCTACTACGCTAATGAAGTACCACAAAAAAAACGCATTATGTATAAGGCCACGGTAAATGATTCTTCGCCCTTTCAAATAGAAACTAACCACAGCGAAACCATTTTAAACGGGCAGCCGTTTGAGTGGGATTTGCAGACTATTGGGCACCATCGTTTTCATATTTTACACGAAAACAAAAGTTATACTGCCGAGCTATTAGCACACGACCGCGAAACTAAAACCTTTACCCTGCGCATCAATCAACAAACCTATCAGGTGGCAGTACAAGATAAATTTGATTTGCTGCTGGCGCAAATGGGTATGAGTGATGCCGCCACCACCAAAGCTTTAGACCTCAAAGCCCCTATGCCGGGTATGGTTTTAAAAATATTGGTAAAAGAAAACGATACTGTAAAAAAGGGCGATAGTCTGCTAATACTGGAAGCCATGAAAATGGAGAATGTGCTCAAGGCAGCCGGCGATGGCACCATTAAAAGTGTGGTAGCTAAAGAAAAAACCACTGTTGAAAAAGGGCAGGTGTTGATACAGATTGGGTAATTTTTACATCAAGTACCCCACCTCTTTGTTCCCAAAAGTTAGCAAACCATTGTCGGTAGCTATTTGTAAACGTCCCCATTCATCTACCCCTTTTATTATTCCTTCAAAGGGTTTTCCGGCAGCCGTAAATTGCCTGTTTTCATTTAATCCAAATAAGTTGTTCAAGTATCGGGTTTCTTCATCGGCATAGTTCGTTGTGACTTGAATTTGGCTGTATCGATACAGAATGTGCTTGATAATTTCAGTTGCCAGAGTGTTTATCTCAAAATCTACGCCGAGCACCTGCTTTAAACTAACGGCGTTGGGAGCTTGTAAAAAGTGTGTTTGGTTTACATTTAGCCCCAAGCCAATAATAGAAGTGCGAACATGTTCGCCTTGAATAGAATTTTCGATTAAAACACCCCCTAATTTTTTAGAACCCAGAAAAATATCGTTGGGCCACTTGACCAAAGCCGGCAGAGCGTAACTATTTTCCATTACCTCTACTATGGCATTGGCCACCAACATATTGAGTGCAAACGATTGAGAGGCTTGCAACCAAGTAGGTCGTAAAATTATGCTCATCAATAGGTTTTTACCTTTTTCACTTTCCCATTTGCTGCCTTGCTGCCCACGGCCACCTGTCTGAAAGTCGGTCAGTATGGCAGTACCTTCAGTCGCATTTTCAGCTATCAGTTGCAGGGCATAATTGTTGGTTGATACACATTCAGGTAAAAACTGTAAGGCGAATGGAGAAGTTGACATAACAGATGGAAAATGGTGGTAAACTGATTCAAAGGATGAGTAGCTGCTGATGAAAGCCCTTCAACTGATAGAATAAGCGTACAGATTTTGGCTCTAAATTAGGTTATTGTGCAGTTTAAATGACGTTTTTACCGAAAAGTAAATTAATTTTAAAGCCGTAACCTAAATCATAACCTAAACAAGCAAGTCATCCTGTCAAGGAGCCATCTCTCACCGGAGAGAATAATTATGGAGAAAAAAATTAAGAAATCAGCGGTTAAAACCGTTTCATCACCCAAAAAATCAGTAAAAAAGGCAGTAAAAAAGGCAGCCCCTCTAAAGAAAGCGGTGGCCAAAAAGACAACAACTGTTGCTAAAAAGAAAGCACTTACCAAACGGGACAAAGTTGCCCTGCCCAAGTCACCTACCAAAGCTCGAGTAAAAGTACAAATTGAAGATAGCAAGCTAACAAAGCTTCACGATACTATTATTGACGGATTATTAAATAAAAAAGCACAGAATATTGTCAGCATTGACCTACGCCACATACCCGATGCCGTAGCTAATTTTTTTATTATTTGTGAAGGAGAGGCTACCACCCAGATTAGGGCCATAGCTGATTCGGTTGAAGAATTGGTGCGCCTGAAATTGAACGACCGCCCCTGGCATGTGGAAGGAATGGCTAATATGGATTGGATAATAGTGGATTATGTAAATGTAGTGGTACATATTTTTAAAGGTGAGGTTCGCAAGTTTTATCAACTGGAAGAATTGTGGAGCGATGGCATAGTGAAACAATATTAATTTAAAACAAAAGAATGCCCGGCAAGGGTTTAATCAATTTCAATAAAAAAACAGATACAGAATGGCCAACGAGGATCAATCGAATCGAAATAAAAATCAGGATAGCAATAATCCTTTTCAGAAAAAGGGTAACAAAGGCGGTGGATTTAAATTCAATATTTACTGGATTTACGCCATCGTGGTAGCCGGGCTCATAGGATTGCAATTTTTCAGCTACAAGAGCGTAAGTCGTGAAATTTCACAACAACAATTTGAGCAGGAATACTTACCAAGTAAGGATGTAGCCAAATTGATAGTAGTGAACGAAAAGTATGTAGAGGTGTACATTAAGGAAGACCGACTCACCGATCCTAAATATAAGGACGTTTCTAAAAACTCTTTTGGCGGACCTAATCTAGGGCCTCATTTTAAGTTTACTATTGGTTCGGTAGAGGTTTTTGAAAATCAGCTTCGCGAAGCACAAAAAGATTACAAACCTGAGGAGCGATTGGGTGTTACCTATACTGATAGAACTGATTGGTTCGAAACCCTTCTTGGATTTCTGCCTATGCTGGTGCTTTTTGGCTTTATCTGGTATGTGGTAGGGCGTAAAGTAACCGGTGGAGTAGGCGGCCCCGGAGGTGGTGGCGGCATTTTCAACATAGGACGTAGCAAAGCGCAATTGTTTGATAAAGATGATAAAGTAAAAATTACGTTTGCCGATGTGGCCGGGCTTGATGAAGCCAAAGAGGAGGTGATGGAAATAGTTGACTTTCTGAAAAATCCTAAAAAATACACCAAGCTGGGCGGCAAAATTCCAAAAGGTGCATTACTGATAGGCCCTCCCGGAACCGGTAAAACTTTACTGGCCAAAGCTGTAGCCGGCGAAGCGCAGGTACCATTCTTTAGTTTGAGTGGTAGCGATTTTGTGGAAATGTTTGTGGGTGTGGGTGCTTCTCGTGTTCGCGATCTTTTCCGCCAAGCAAAAGAAAAATCGCCGTGCATTATTTTTATTGATGAAATAGATGCCATAGGCCGAAGCCGCGGACGCAATGCCGTGCAGAATAATGACGAACGTGAAAATACCTTGAATCAATTATTGGTAGAAATGGATGGTTTTGGTACCGATGTGGCAGTTATATTGTTGGCCGCTACCAACCGTCCGGATGTGTTGGATAGCGCATTACTTCGACCGGGCCGTTTCGATAGACAGATAAGTGTAGATAAACCGGATGTAAAAGGTCGTGAGGCAATTTTTAAGGTGCACTTGACCGGTAAAACACTTGGCGAAGATGTGAATGCTGAAAAATTGGCTACACAAACTCCCGGATTTGCCGGAGCCGAAATAGCTAACGTATGCAACGAGGCTGCCTTGATTGCTGCCCGTAAGAACAAAGAGAAAATTGAAATGAAAGATTTTCAGGATGCCATTGATCGTAGCATAGGTGGTTTAGAAAAGAAAAATAAAATCATTTCGCCCGAAGAAAAAAAGATTGTGGCTTATCACGAAGCCGGGCATGCCGTTTGTGGCTGGTTCTTAGAACATGCCGACCCATTAGTTAAAGTGACTATAGTGCCACGAGGCATTGCGGCGCTGGGGTATGCACAGTATTTGCCCAAAGAGCAATACCTGTACACTACCGAACAGTTGTTAGATACTATGAGCATGTCGTTGGGCGGACGTGTAGCAGAGGATATAGTATTTGGAAGAGTGAGCACTGGTGCTCAAAGCGATTTGGAGCATATTACCAAATTGGCTTACAGCATGGTTACCATTTATGGTTTGAATGAAAAGGTGGGTAACATCTCCTTCCACGATCCACAAAATGAGTATGGCTTTACCAAACCTTACAGCGAACACACTTCTCAAATGATTGATGAAGAAGTGAGAGCCATGATAGCCAAGGCCTATCAACGTACCAAGGCCTTACTTACTGAGCATAGAGCGCATTTGGAAACTCTGGCCCATCAGTTATTGGAAAAAGAAGTTTTATTTCAGCACGATTTGGAAGCGCTCATTGGCAAACGCCCGTTTGAATCAAAAGCACATGATGAAGCATCGAAAGTGGCACGAGAAATTACAGAAGGTAACAAGTCTGAATCGGATACAGCCGCAGCCGTGGCAGCCGAAAAAGCTGCTCAGCCTGCCGAATCAACTTCTACTAATGGCACTGCAGTGGCCGATACTACAACAGCTGCTAATTAGAAAACATTAATTTTTGAAAGCCATCCATTCATGATAGAGTGGGTGGCTTTTTTATGTATTAGGAATAAATGTCCCAACTAAGCAATCTGTTTTTATGCAGAAAATGGCGCAGAGCAACGTACATGCAACCACTGCCGTAAGTAATACTTCGTGCAAAATTGATGGAAGAGGCCGCTTCAAAATAACGAGTGGGGCACGAAATTTCACCAATTTGAAAACCTTTCATAGCCACTTGCGATAGGAGTTGATTGTCAAACACAAAATCATTTGAATTTTTTTCAAAGGCAATGCTTCGCAGCACTGCAGCATCGTAGGCCCGGTAGCCGGTATGATACTCCGAGAGTTTCATGTTTTGCAAAATATTTTGCACCATGGTCATCACTCTGTTTGAAAAATATTTGTAGAGAGGCATTCCTCCTTTTAGCGCACCACCACCTAGTATGCGGCTGCCAATTACTACCGGGTATACGCCTGTGGCAATTAAATCTACCATAGAGGGAATCAGTTTTGGCGAATACTGATAATCGGGGTGCAGCATAATGACAATGTCGGCACCCACATCAAGTGCTTTTTTATAACAAGTTTTTTGATTGCCACCATAGCCCAGATTTTTTTCATGCTTTATAACATGAGGTATTCCCAGCCGTTTGGCAAGTTCGAAAGTGCTGTCGCTGCTGGCATCATCTACTAGTATAATGTCATCTACCACGGCCCGGTTTATTTCATTCAAGGTTTGTTCCAATGTAAGAGCGGCGTTATAAGCCGGCATTACTACTATCACCTTTTTACCATTAATCATGAGTGCAAATTGATGGACAAAAGTAACTTTGCGTTACCTATTAAACGAAGTAAAAATTGCCTTCTACTAAAAATTTTATCTTCTGGTTAGTCACTCTTTTGTTGGTGTCAGCCATCACCTTGCCCCGACTGGTGCAGCAAGGCATGTTTATGGATGGGCAGTTATATGCTAACATTAGCTATAACCTTAGCCGAGGGGTAGGCAGTTTTTGGCACCCTTCGTGGAAACCCACCTTTCATTTATTTTTTGATCAGCAACCTCCTTTAACATTTGGTATAGAAGCTTTATGGTTCAGAGCATTTGGCAGTAGCCGTTATGTAGAACGAGCCTATTCATTTGTCTGTATGCTTCTACAAATTGGCTTTGTTCATCTTATTTGGCGCTGCATTGTTCAAGATGAAAAGTTGAAGCAAATGTCATGGTTGCCGGTTGTTTTCTGGTTCATGATTCCAGTAAGTAGTTATGCGTTTACGAATAATCTGGAAGAAAACACCATGGGCATATTTGTGCTAGCCGGCATTTGGGTGGCCATGGAAAGCTTACGGTTCACAGGTAGGTGGAAGTGGTTTTTGCTCTTGCTTTTTCCTTGTTTAGTGGCAGCAGCTTTTTTGTGCAAAGGCTTTCCCGGCTTGTATCCGCTATCCATTTTCTTTTGGTTAATGATATTTCAGGAAAAGTATACTTGGCAGAGTGCATTTAGCTATACTACTTTGGCAGCACTCGTGCTATTGATTATTGGAGGACTTCTCTTTTGGTATCCACCATCAAGAGATGGTTTACAGCAGTATTTAAACAACCGAGTGCTTCACAGTATCACCTCTGAGAGCAACGTGGGCAGCAGGTTTTATCTTTGGCGCCGCTTATTGGAGGAATTGGTGGTTGTCGTGGTTGTTTGTCTTCTTCTCTATTATTCTGCAGTCAGATGCAAACATACTTTTAAGTTTAATAAAAGGTATTTGGCTGTTTTTGTAGCTCTTGGGCTTTGTGGTACTTTGCCATTAATAATCACCCGAGAGCAAAGGGGCTTTTATATGTGTACGGCTCTGCCATGCTTTGCGATAGCGGCGGCTTTGTTTACGGTCGAATACATAAATTATCTACTTGCCAAACTTTCGCCCAATTTTTTAAATAGATTAAAATGGTCTTCTATACTAGCTTGGCCACTATTAGGCATCAGCCTTTTTTATTTTAAAAATCAGTATAGGTATAATGAAAAAGCCCTAAAGGATATTGCTAAAATGGGGGCCATTATCCCTGTCAATTGTTCTATAGGAGCTCCTGTTGAAGAATTTGCAGATTGGTCAACGGCCGAATATTTTGCCCGATATCACCTGGTCAATGTAGATGCCACAGCAGCAGGTTGGTTGAATTACACTTACCTATATCTCCCAAAGTCATTAGTAGTCAACTACCAGGATAGCCTGCATGATTTTTCGAAAATTGACCTGCCAACTGAACAGTTTGACCTCTACAAAAGAACAAATTCAGCAAGACAGCCTTAACAAATCTTTCGCTTCGAAGGTGCTTATTGATTATTTTGCAGCCGATTGTTATTCCTAGAAAGCAAGTGATTTATTGAACATTCAATTTATCGGGAATATCATCCTAATTAAATTTTTAAAATAAAAATGTCACTTCATTTATATAATTCTCTTACTCGAACCAAGGAAAAATTTGAGCCTTTGCATGCACCGCATGTAGGCTTATATGTGTGTGGCCCTACTGTTTACAATGAACCGCATATAGGTAACGTTCGAACCTTCTGTTCGTTTGATTTAATTTATCGATACCTAACCTATTCGGGTTACAAGGTTCGATATGTTCGAAACATAACCGATGCCGGGCATCTTACTAATGAACGTGGCGAAGGGGTAAACCGAATGGAAAGCCAAGCTAAACTGGAAAGCCTGGAGCCCATGGAAGTTGTGCAGAAGTACACAGTAAGTTTTCATCGAATTATGGATGAGTTCAACACCCTACCACCAACAATTGAACCAACAGCCACAGGCCATATAATAGAGCAGATTGAAATGATTGGTACCCTTCTGAAGAACGGGTTCGCTTATGAAGTAGATGGCTCCATTTATTTCGATGTAAAAAAATATAATGAACAGCACGGCTATGGAATTTTGTCGGGCAGGAATATTGATGAACTAATAGCCGGTTACCGCGATCTGGATGGGCAGGAAGAAAAACGAAATTCGATAGATTTTGCTCTTTGGAAAAAAGCATCGCCTGAACATATTATGCAGTGGAATTCACCCTGGGGCAAAGGATTTCCAGGCTGGCATTTGGAGTGTTCGGCCATGAGTACCAAGTATCTGGGCGAAAGCTTCGACATACATGGAGGCGGCATGGATTTAAAATTCCCTCATCATGAATGTGAGATAGCACAAAATGTAGGTAGCTGTAATCATAGCGGCGCTAAGTATTGGCTGCATACCAATATGCTTAACTTTAATGGGCAAAAAATGAGTAAAAGCTTTGGCAATTCCATTTTGCCCATGCAGTTTGTTACCGGCGATCACCCCCTGCTTGATAAAGGATATGACCCCAGTGTAATTAAGTTTTTGTTTTTACAATCGCATTATTCATCAGAACTCGATATTAATGTGAAAGGTCTACAGGATGCCGAAAAAGGGTTGAAGCGATTGATGGATGCAGCAGAAGGAATTTCAAATTTCAAATCTCGAAGTAAGCATTCGCCTAAAACAGAATTAGATAGCAGAATAGAATCATTAGCCACTGGCTGTACGGAATTTATGGATGATGATTTCAATACTGCTAAAACTATAGCTAATCTGTTTGAATTGTCATCGGTAGTAAACTCACTTAAAGGTGGGCAAATAAAAGATGAGGAAATTAGTGGTATTGGTATCGATATGATAAATACAACTTTACACGATTATCTGTTCAAGGTTTTCGGATTGAAGCCAATCAAGGAGGCTTCATCCACTAAGCTCGACGAAGCATTGCAGGTATTAATCAATATCAGAAAAGAAGCCAAAGCAAAAAAAGATTTTGCTACCAGCGATGCCATCCGAAATCAATTGGCTGAAAAAGGAATTCAATTGAAGGATGAAAAAGATGGAACAGTAAGCTGGCAGATTAATTAGTTAATTTGAAAATGAGATAATTTGAAAATGAAATTAGCATTTTGGTTTTTGGCAATCACAGTTGTTGCTTTAACTGCTTGTACCTCCTGCAATAATAATCCGCCGGCTACTACCAATACAAAAACAGCCGTTAAACCCATAGCTGTTCCATCGTTCAATGCCGACAGCTGTTACAAGTATGTACAGGCTCAGGTTAATTTTGGTCCAAGGGTTCCCAATTCAAAGGCGCATATTAAGTGCGGAGATTACCTAATTGCTTTTTTTAAAAAGTACGCCGATACCGTATATGTGCAGTCAACTACCGTTCAAGCTTTTGATGGAACCAATCTGAAAATCAGAAATATCATTGCATCA
This sequence comes from Chitinophagales bacterium, assembly GCA_036719905.1. GTDB lineage: Bacteria > Bacteroidota > Bacteroidia > Chitinophagales > CAIODY01 > DAIMNW01. The sequence goes on along the minus strand of DAIMNW010000004.1, from coordinate 20,160 downwards.
TTTCGTCCGAAAGCCGGCAATCGAATCATGATTTGTTCGCATTGGGATTCACGGCCGTTTGCCGATCAGGATAAGGATTTAAAAAATATACATACGCCCATAGATGCTGCCGATGATGGCGCAAGTGGTGTGGCTGTGATGATGGAGATAGCCCGATTGCTTAAAGCTACTCCTCCTGAACGTGGCATAGATTTGATCTGCTTAGATGCTGAAGATTCTGGTGTGCCTGAAGCCAATAAGGAGAAATATAAAGGGAATGTAGATGCTGAGGACAGTTATTGCTTGGGCACACAATATTGGTGTAAAAATTTGCACGTCCCTAATTACAGTGCCAATTTTGGCATCTTGCTCGATATGGTAGGTGCCAAAGACGCCACCTTCACCCTAGAAGGCACCTCCATGAAATATGCCTCTACTTTTATGGCATCGGTGTGGAGCAAGGCAGGTAGTTTAGGTTATGGCAATTATTTTCAAAATGTAAACAGCGGTAGCATCATAGATGACCACCATTATATAAACACACTCACCACCATACCAACCATTGACATTATTTATCACAATATGAGCGGCGATGGCAGTTGGTTTGCCCCCCATTGGCATACCTTAAAAGATAATATGCAAGTAATAGATAAGGCAACTTTGGACGCTGTAGGTAACACTCTCACACATGTAATCAGCGATCCTAATAGCTAATTTTTCATATGTTTCCATTACCATATTTTCGCAAATGGTATGCTATTCATTTTTAACTTGTGAGCTAAACAAAGCCGCGTTATGAAAGACCTATCCACCCTTAGACAAGAATACGGAAGCCGACAAATGAATAAGTCGGACATGCTCGGTGACCCAATCAAACAATTTGATTTGTGGTTTAATGAAGCTGAAAAAGCCGAAATTGAGGAACCTAATGCCATGGTGCTTGCTACCGTTGGTGTCGATTATCAACCTCATACAAGAGTAGTATTGCTCAAAGGATTTGATGAAAATGGATTTGTTTTTTATACCAACTATTTAAGTGCTAAGGCAAATGAAATGACCGAGCAGAGTAAGGTAAGTCTGTTGTTTTTCTGGCAAGGGCTCGAGCGGCAAATTCGTATTGAAGGCGAAGTAAAAAAGGTGAGCGATGAGGAATCGGATGCTTATTTCAAAAGTCGCCCAAGGGAAAGTCAGTTGGGTGCTTGGGCTTCACCGCAATCACAGATTATTGCCAACCGACCCGTACTTGAATCTAAATATGAAGAGTTGGAATTGGCCTGGAAGGGAAAAGAAATTCCGCGTCCGGCACATTGGGGCGGCTATATTGTAAGACCTAGCTTGTTCGAATTTTGGCAAGGACGCCCTTCACGTCTACATGATAGAATGCAGTATACTTTCATTGATCGAAAGTGGGCTATTGAAAGGCTGGCGCCATAAATTATTTTATAAAGAATGAAAAAAATGTTTTGGCTGCGGTCAAATTTATTTGTGTGGATAGTCATGCTGGTGTTCGCTATGGCTTGTCATACGCATGAAACAATTGTGAAGACCGATTATGACCAAACACGTATGAATCAGATTCAGGCTGATGACCCTTTTATCAGCAATTTAATAGCGCCTTATAAGGATTCATTAGATAAAACTATGGACCAGGTGTTGGCCTATTGCCGAGTGGATTTGAAAAAGGAACAACCGGAAGGTACTCTAGGCAATTTTGTTTGCGATGCAATGATGAATCAATTCAGTAAACTTCATCCCGATTTATGTGTAGTAAATTATGGAGGCTTGCGAATTCCATTTTTACCATCGGGACCCATTACCAAACGCAAAATATTTGAATTGGCGCCATTCGATAATACGATGGAAATGGTTTATACCCAAGCTTCTACCATTCAGCAGTTATGTGATTTGATTGCCTCTAAAAAAGGATGGCCGGTCGCAGGTGTTTCCTTTCAGATAGCAGGCGGCAAAGCCATAAATATTATGATTAAAGAGCAACCCATGCAAAATGGCAAAACATACAGACTTTTAACAAATGATTATGTGGCTAAGGGTGGCGATAATTGTGATATGCTAAAAAATCAACCGGCAGAAAATACCGGCATTACTTTTCGCGATGCTTTGATTACTTATCTGATTGCACAGCAAATGTCAGGTAAGAAAATTGTTAGCAGTTTGGAAGGTAGAATTATGAACGAAGCGGCTAAAGAATAGGCTTGAATTTTTTAACAACCAATTCATTATCTAGATTGTGTTGCCAAAGTATAAGGCAAGTATCGTTCAAGGTTTCAATCTGATTGGTATCAATAGTAGGCGCTGCACTATCACTTGTATAAATTGCCGTTAATAATGATTTCTTGTCCAACATTCGCCAATTGCCTTTTAGCTTGGCATAGTGCAGATCCAATTCCAGATTTCCATTCGCAAAAAATCGGTAAGAAATATTTTCTACCTGCTGCTTCATCATGTTGATGGTGAATTCTCTTTCTTCAGGTGGCAAGCTTGCCAGTTTTTTATCAAAACCTTGAACATAAATGGATTCAATTTTCCAGTGTTTCACTATGGCCCGTTTGGGGTTATAACTAGTACAAGAAAGAAATGCCACCAGTAAGCTTGATGCAAGTGCTAGCTTTTTCTTACTTTCTTTTTTCATGTGGAAGTAGTTTTTAAGGTAGAACTTGAAAACAACCATAATCCTAAAAAAGTAATCAGACCATTAATGATTAACAGCTCAAGCCCAATTTGAAATTGACCGAAAAGCTGTTGCTGATGGGTATCAATGAAGTAACAAAGGATAGGAGAAATAATGCAAATGATCGGCACTGTAATATCTTTTACCCTTCGATTAGTAAGAATACCAAAGGCAAATAAGCCTAATAACGGACCGTAAGTATAACCAGCTATTCTTAATATCAGCCCTATCATACTTGGGTTATTGATATGTTTGAACAGTAGTATGCCTAATAAGAAGAGTCCGGCTACCATCAAGTGAACTCTCTGTCGAATTTGTTTCTTACGATTGGCATCCCAATCGGTACGTTGATTAAAATCGAGCATGTCGACACATACAGATGCGGTAAGTGCAGTAATGGCCCCATCGGCGCTGGGGAACAAAGCCGAGATTAATGCCACAATGAAAATTACAGAGATATAAGCCGGCAAATGTTGTAAGGCAACAGTGGGAAAGAGTTTGTCGCCGGTTGCTTCAATGCTATTAACCTGAGCAAATAATGTAAGCAAGGCACCCAATAGGAGGAAAAGAGTAATCACAGCCACTAAAATAGTAGCCATAGTAAGCATATTTTTTTGAGCACCTTTTACCGTATTAATGGAAATGTTTTTTTGCATCATTTCCTGATCGAGGCCAGTCATGGTAATAGTAATAAAGGCTCCGGCTAAAATTTGTTTCAGAAAATATTGTTTGCTGTTTACATCAAATGAAAAGGCGGAATTAAGACCAGTTAGCGACATCTGGTGCCAGCTTTCCATTGGAGTGTATGGCAAGTGGTTGAGTATATAAACGGTACAAATCACTAACCCTCCAAGCATACATGTAGTTTGAAGCGTATCTGTATAAACAATAGTTTTAACACCACCTTGATACGTGTAAACCAAAATCATGAGCAAAATAATTAAAGCAGTGACTTCAAATGGAACGCCAAAATTTGACAGAATGGCATCCTGCATTATTTTAATAACCAGATAAAGTCGGGCCGTGGCACCTAAGCTTCGCGAAACCAAAAATATGGCCGAGCCGGTTTTTGAACTTGTTCGCCCAAGCCTCACTTGTAGGTATTGATAAATGGAAGTAAGATTCATTTTATAATAGAGCGGCAACAAAACATAAGCTACTACCAAATAACCAACAAAGTAGCCTAATGTCACTTGTAGGTACTTAAATCCATCGCTACTCACTCCACCGGGTACACTTACAAAGGTGACACCACTTAACGAAGTGCCAATCATTCCAAAAGCCACCAACCACCATTTGCTTTGACGATTGCCACTAAAAAACGAATGCTCGGTAGCTCCACGTCCGGTATAGTATGCCACGGCAAAGAGCAGAGCAAAGTAAATTAGAACAACAATGAGTAAGGTGGTAGATGTCATAGCTGTGTGCGGCGGTTCAATTTAATACTTTGATACAGGTTGGGTTAAAGTTTGCAGAATGGATTCCTTTCTACTCAAATTTTACAAAGAGTAAGATACACTTACACAACTGCTCAAACTTCTTCCATTCTACACACCACCCTGTGAACTTGTATAGGCATTGACGAAATGCGTCCAACAGCACTTTGCCTCATTCGTTTTCACTGAATTTAGATTTCTATATTTGCATTATGCCAAACCATATTATACGCAACGCTCAAATTGTTAATGAAGGAAAAATCTATAGCGCAGATGTGCTAATAAAGGATAGTCGAATTGAAAAAATAGCGCCACAGATAACTACCAAATCACAGGTTAACGAAACGGATGCTGCCGGTAATTTTATGCTACCCGGCCTTATTGACGAGCAAGTGCATTTTCGGGAACCCGGCTTAACCCATAAGGCCAGCATTTACACCGAATCAAAGGCAGCGGTAGCCGGAGGGGTTACCAGTTTTATGGAGATGCCCAACACTAAACCGGCGGCTCTTACACAGGCCTTATTAGAGCAAAAATACCAGATAGCACAAACCACCTCATTGGCAAACTATTCCTTTTACATGGGCACCAGCAATGAGAATTATGAGGATGTTATGCAAACAGATTTGGCCAATGTATGCGGTCTAAAAATATTTATGGGTAGTAGTACAGGCAATATGTTGGTGGATGACGAAAAAGTTTTGCGTCAAATATTTGCCAACTTCCCGGGTCTAATTTCAACGCACTGCGAATCAGAAAGCGTTATTAAAAGCAATTTAGAAAAAGCATTGGCTAAATATGGAACAGAAATTCCGGTAACAGAGCATCCGATTATTCGGTCAAGGGAAGCCTGCCTTGCTTCTTCCACTCAGGCGGTTAATTTGGCGAAAGAATTTGGAACTCGACTCAATGTTTTTCATATTTCCACTGCTGATGAGATAGCATTATTCAAACCACAAACTACCATTGGGCCAGATGCAAATTGCGATCAAGTACTACGTGCTTTATCACAAAAAAGAATCACTGCCGAAATTTGTGTGCATCATTTGACTTTCAATTCTGATCAATATAAAACCCTAGGCAATCAAATAAAATGCAATCCGGCTATTAAAGAAGAATCAGATAGGGCTGCTCTGTTTCAAGCTATGCTCAATAATCAATTGGATATTATCGCTACCGACCATGCTCCCCACACGGCCGAAGAAAAAGCAAATCCTGATTATACCCAGTCGCCAAGTGGATTGCCACTTATTCAGCATTCGTTGCAAATGATGTTGCAATTTTATCATCAAAAGCTAATCAGTTTAGAAAAGATAGTGGAGAAAATCTGTCATGCTCCAGCAGTGGCTTTTAAAGTTAAAAATCGGGGGTTTATTCGCGAAGGTTATCAGGCTGACTTAGTTTTGGTCGACACTAACCAGAACGAAACAGTAAGCAAAAGTAATATCTTATATAAATGTGGATGGAGTCCACTCGAAGGCCAAATAATGAAATCGAAGGTGTTGAGCACTTGGGTGAATGGACATATGGTATATAACTTGGGTAATTTTGATGAATGCATGAACGGAATGCGTTTGGAATTTGATTCTCATTAATTGAAGATCTACCTGATTCTGCGAATTATTCACTAAAAGTATCCGGCCCTTTTTGTTTTTATTTTCTATTTTAGCAACTGAATTCATTCACCCCCTCTAACACCTATGTCTTACGAAATCAAACATTCGGACAAATTCAAATATTTGGAAGAAGGCGAAGGCGATGTGCTGATACTGTTGCACGGCTTGTTCGGAGCTTTGAGCAACTATATAGACCAAATTGAGCACTACAAAAAGACTCACAAGGTGGTAGTACCTTTATTACCCATCTATGAACTCACGGTTTTTGAAGCTTCATTGGGAGGGCTTACACGGTATACACACGAATTTATCGAGCATCAGGGATATCAGAATTTTATCGTATTGGGAAATTCTTTGGGAGGCCATATAGCCGCCTTATATACTTTAAAGTATCCCGAAAAAGTAAAAGCATTGGTGCTTACAGGCAGTAGTGGTTTGTTTGAATCGGCTATGGGGAATAGTTATCCTAAAAAAGGAGATTATGAGTTTATTAAGGAGCGTACCGGCCTCACATTTTACGACCCTAAAGTAGCTACCAAAGAACTAGTTGACGAGGTGTTTGAGATAGTAAACAACCGCATGAAAGCCATTAAAATTATTGCCACGGCTAAGTCAGCCATTAGGCATAATATGCGCCACGATTTGGAAAACATTAAAATTCCTACCCTTTTGATTTGGGGTAAAAATGATACCATCACACCCGAGTTTGTCGGCCATGAATTTAAATCGCTTCTGCCTAATAGCGAACTCCATATCATTGATAAATGCGGCCATGCACCCATGATGGAGCGCCCCGAAGAGTTCAATGCCATTCTTGATCAGTTTATTGCCAAACTTCCTAAATAGTAATGAGAGAATGAAAATTTCCGATAAGGAATCTTTCATTAGTTCAATACAGAAAACCCTCTTCCTATTTGGTTTGGGTTTAATGTTTCTTTCATATAGTGCCCAGGCATGGGCTGGTAAAAAACCGGATGTTGATACTACATTTTATAAAGTTGACAAGATCAACATAAGCGGTAACCGCATCACACAATCTTTTGTCATTCTCCGGGAATGCACTTTTAAGGTGGGTGATACTCTTTCGTCAGGGTTGATTAACGCAGCTTTGCAGGATTCAAAGCAAAACCTAATTAATACCTTTTTGTTTCATTCTGTAGATGTGAGTTGGCAAAAGTTAAGTGAGCATTCTATAACCATGACTGTTGAAGTAGTGGAGCGATTCTATACGCTTCCCTTGCCAGGCCTCTCCATTGCCGACAGAAATTTTAATGTGTGGTGGGTTGAACACAATCATGATTTAAAACGGTTGAATGCCGGAGTGAGTCTGCTACAGCGAAATTTGAGAGGCAGAAACGAAACACTAACACTCATTTTCCAGTTAGGGTATACCCGGCAGTTTGGGTTACAATACATTATGCCATTTATTAATAAAAGAATGCGAAGTGGCTTACAGGTTTCTGCTATTTATTCTCAAAATAAGGAGGTGTATTACAATTCGGTGGGCAATAAACAGGCATTTTATTCCGTATTCGACAAAGGATTTTTGCGACGACGAATGTTGCTGAGTGCCCTTTATACCTACCGACCGGCTATTTACAATAAAAATTCGCTCGAATTAGATTACTGCAATAATCAGGTGGATAGTGTAATAGCTCAACTTTCGCCCGATTACTTCTTAAACCATCAGGTAATGCAGCGATATTTTTACCTAAAGTATCAATGGGACTGTGACCATCGAGATGTCAAAGCATATCCATTGTCAGGGTACTTACTATCAGCAACTATGGCCCGTAGCGGCCTATTGCCATCAGATAATGTGAAAATGACTGAGGCCACATTACTGTGCAGCAAGTATACACCTGTAGGCGGAAAATATTATTTGTATAACAGCGCCAAGGTCAAACTATCGGCACCATTCAGGCAGCCATATTATAACCAAAGGGGTTTAGGTTATCAAACAGATTTTGTGAGAGGGTATGAATACTATGTGGTAGATGGGCAGCAGTTTTTTATTGCCCGTAATGAACTTAAATATTGGCTTATTGATTATGCAGTGCCCATGCGCAACAACAAATTTTGGCGTGGGCAAAATTTACCCAACATTCCCATCAAAATGTATTTGAAAGTGTTTTATGATTTGGGATATGTAAACGATGATTATTATTTCAACCACAACAAATTGAATAATACCTGGCTCTACAGCTACGGCGCCGGATTAGACATAGCCACGTGGTATGATATAGTAGGAAGAATAGAACTAAGCCGAAATCGGCAAAAAGAGACCGGGGTATACTTGCACCTGAAAGCTAATATCTAATAGGCCTCAGGGCTTTTTAGTTCTATCAGGGTTTTCTTTGATAAAAGCAGCCCACGAACTGCTCTTGGCGCTTTTCCCTTTTGCAGAACTTGATGAAGCCAATTTCAAAAGCGGTTTGTTTTGTAAGTGATAGCAAATAGCCACTGCCAAGGCATCACTTTCGTCAAAAAAAGCTGGTGCCTCGTTCAGTTTCAGCATTCGGCAAATCATGGCACTCACCTGTTCTTTGGTAGCATTACCATTTCCGGTTATACTTTGTTTTATTTTTCGTGGTGAAAATTCTTCTACGCTTACATCATTACTCACGGCGGCCGCTATGGCCACCCCCTGCGCCCTGCCTAATTTGAGCATACTTTGCACATTTTTTCCAAAAAACGGCGCTTCAATGGCCAAAGCAGCCGGCTTAAATTGCTTAACTAGTTTGTCAACCGAAGAGTAGATAGTCCGCAGCTTTTTATACGCATCAGGTTCTTTTTGCATATGCAATATGCCCACTTCAAGCAAGCTAATTTGGCTGCCATTCACCTTAATAACACCATATCCCAAAATATTGGTGCCGGGGTCAATACCTACTATAATCTGTTCAGCCATTTTTCGGGTGAAGATTTGATTACTTTTACCGCCCAATCTGCGATGAATTTATTTCAAAACAAAATACTAAATGTTATTATCAAAATACTCATAGTGGGTTTTTTGTTTGCCAGCATTTATTTTCAGCTGTTTCATAAAAATAATTTACCTGAAATAGTAAGCGGAATAAGAGCTGATTTTACGGCAGCTAATTATGGGCTGTTGTTTTTTGTGTTGCTGCTTATGCTCTTGAATTGGGGAATTGAAGCTATTAAATGGCAATTGCTGGTAAGCAAACTGCAAACAATTGATTTTTTTACGGCTGTTCGTTCCGTTATTTGTGGAGTTACTCTAGGTACCTTTACACCAAACAGAATGGGGGAGTATGGCGGCAGAATTCTCTACCTAAAGCGCACCAACCGAATTAAAGGAATCATAATAACCATGGTGGGCAGTTTTGCGCAAATCATAGTCACGGTCTTTACAGGAGTGATAGGTTTTGTGATTTTCATTTTTCATTACAGCAACCTTCATCTTACCGGTAATCAGGACGATTTGTTGTTAAAATGGATCCTCTTTGTGATGTCATTTGTACTGCTGGTATTGTTTTTATTCATCTATTTTAATGTGAGTCTGTTCAAGAATCTGTTTGAGCACAGCAAAGTGTTTCGCCGTGTAAAAAGGTACATTAATGTGGTTACCAGTTACAGTTATAGCAATTTGTTACGATTGCTAACCCTCTCGTTCGTCAGGTATGGTGTGTTTTCGCTGCAATATTTGCTACTGCTTTGGATGTTTCATGTAGATGTAGGCATATTAAGTGGGGCGGTGATGATTTGCTTAATCTTTTTCACCCAAACCATTATCCCATCCATCACCCTAGCCGAAATGGGAATAAGAGGAAGTGTGTCTCTGTTTTTTCTCTCATTTCTATCTGATAATCATATAGGTATACTTTCGGCATCGTTATTTTTGTGGTTTATCAATTTGATAATTCCTGCTTTAATAGGCGCCATGCTTTTGGCCAGAAGGAACATTGTAGAAGACTTAAGTGCCTCTGAATAATTGGAGTGGAAACCATGGCAATTCGGCATACATTTAGATATATTATGTGGTAAGAAATGAATTCAAAACAAATGAAACCTGTTAACCTGAAAGCCGCCGTCCGATTTGTGACAAGTCTGATGGCTATTTTTGCATTATCGGCATTTATACCTGATGGCACCACCATGGAGATAGCCAAATTGAAAAATACCAGTTTTAAGCATGGCGAAAGGCTGGTTTACAAAGCTTACTATACTGCCAGTTTTCTTTATGTGCCTGCCGGTGAGGTTACTTTTGATGCCACACTGGAGCAATACAATAATAAGCCGGCCTATCACCTGAGCGGTTTTGGGCAAACCTATAAAAGCTACGATTGGTTTTTTAAGGTGAGAGATAAGTATGAAAGTTATGTTGACACATCAACCATGTTGCCGCTCAAATTTTTACGCGATGTGAATGAAGGAGGCTATAAAATTTATAATAACGTATCCTTTTTGAGAGAATCGAACAAGGCCATCAGCACACACGGAGTTTATAAAGTGCCTACCAATATTCATGACATTATGAGTGCTGTCTACATGGCTCGTAATATTGATTACAGCCGGTTAAAACCCAACGACAAGCTCACTTTCAGCTTCTTTATCGACGACCAGGTTTACCCCATGTACATCAGGTATATCGGTCGTGAAAACGTGATTTTGAGAGATGGTTCTCAGTTTAAGTGTATCAAGTTTCGCCCTAATTTAATTAAGGGGGCTCTGTTTAAGGGCGGCGAAGCCATGACCATTTGGGTTACAGATGATAAAAACCGAATACCCGTTCGCATTGAATCAGAGGTATCAGTAGGCCGGGTACGGGCCGATATTATTTCTTGGCAAGGGCTGCTTAACCCCATGAGTGCCAAGCTGAAGTAGCCCTTTTTAGAAAACTTTGAGCCGGTATTTCGTGTTGCGAAATACCGGTTTTTTTATTTCCTGAGAGCATCCAAAGTGGAGTACAATTGTGATAAGATTTTGTTTAAATTTGCTCATCTTCACCTACCGAAATGGACAATACAGGCTACCTATGAAAAAACCACTCCTCCTTTTTTTACTACTGCTGACGGCCAACTGCTTTAGCGCAAAGGCGTCTTCGGTTACATATTGGTTAAGGTATCCACCTACTTGTAGCACCAGCAGCACAATTAATGTAACCAGTTGCGACACGTATAATTTTAATGGCAACATACTCACCACATCGGGTGTTTATATAGATACTATTCCAAATTATTTGAGTTGCGATTCGGTGATTACTCTTTACTTAACCATCAACCAGTCGGTCACTAAATCAATTACCGATTGGATATGCCCAGGCCATACCTACAATTTTAATGGCACCCTAATCAATACACCGGGTTTCTATCAGGATACCCTTGCTAACTATCTGGGTTGCGATTCTATTATCCTACTCACCTTAAACCAAAGCAACGGAAGTGTGAGCTATGGACTTGCTACACCCTTTATTTGTGCCGGCACCAGCTACTATTTAAATGGTCAATATCTTACCACCAATGGAGTGTACAACGACACCCTTACCAATTATTTGGGCTGTGATTCATTTCTTACCGTAAAACTAACCGTATTGCCGGTTGATACCCATACCATTACCTACCATGCCTGTGGTTCGCCATATTATTTTGATGGGCAATTTCTTACCGTTTCGGGCATTTACCATGATACCCTTACCAATGTTTGGGGCTGCGACTCTATGGTTACGCTGAACTATACCTACAGCAATGGTACTGGAAGTACCAGCACCATCTACGATACCATTTGCCAAAATCATTATATCATTTTCTATGGGCAGTATATTTTTAATACCGGTACTTACACGGCTCACACCACCAACTATGTGGGTTGTGACTCCTTTATTACCCTCTATATGACCATGATCCCGGGTGGCTATAGCAATAGAACTGACAGCATTTGCCAAGGAGTGCTTACTCCGGTAACCGTTGGTATTTACACTTACAACTTGATAATCAATTCACCGGTAACCTACTATTTGAATTGTGGAGTGCCCAATTTCAGAGGTTGCGACTCCACCATTATAGTTTCTTTTGTTCTAAGGCCGGTGCCAACTGTGCATGGCGGAAAGGATACGGTTATCTGCGCAGGCACAGCCTGCACCCTCACAGCATCAGGCTGCGTTACGTATGCCTGGTCGGGTGGCTTTGCCAATGGAGCTACTTTTTATCCAACCCAAGCACATGATTATGTAGTGACAGGGTACGATGCAGCAGGTTGCAGTGATAAGGATACTGTACATGTGGGTATTTCGAACAATCCGGCAGCTCCGGTAGTGACCAATAATGCTGGGGTTTTGAGTACCACTTCGGGTGGAAGTTTGCAATGGTATTTCAATAATACACTAATTCCGGGAGCTACTTCCAACACCTACACCACAACAGGTTGGGGCTATTACAAAGTTTGTGTAACCAATGCCGCCGGTTGCTCGGCTTGCAGCAATAGTATTTACATAGCTGGTACGGGTGTCGATAATTTAAGTGAAAATGAGTTTGTAAAAATTTTCCCTTCTCCGTTCAATAATGCACTCTATTTTGAACTGAATATGTCTGGCCCAACAGATAATTGTGAGTTAGAAATTTATAATATGTTGGGTGAAAAAATCGTAAAAACCAGCCTCAATCATTCCTTAGAACTTAGTACACACAGCTGGCCTGCCGGCTCTTATCTGAGTAGAATAACGCTTAATGGCAAGCTGAAATACAGTCAAACGGTGGTGAAGCAATAATGTTGGATGGCCGAAATTCTCTCATTTTTTGGAAAATGTTAAGGAGCCAGAGAAAGCCTTTTTTAAATGGCAATTATTCATAGCATTTATTAATTTTAATGCTTCAAATTCATAGTTCAAATAATTCAGCAATTTTATAAGGATGAAAAAAATCTACTTACTCCTAAGTTTTGGTCTATTGGTGATTTTGGGTGCGCATGCTCAAACTCCGCAATATTATAATGGTACAGGTGGAACCTCTAACAATTCATTTCCATTAAACACGGCCACTTCCGACAAAGTGCAGTGGATTTATGCGCCCAGTGCGCTATGGAGCGGTGGAACAGGGGTGGGAAGCCCGGCTTATCAGGGCCTGATTACCACTATTTACTTCCACATAGGTAGCACATTGAATACTAGTTTTAACTATACTAATTTTAAAATTTCATTGGGGCAAAATCTGGGTTCTATTTCGAGTTACCCTGCAAGTGGCACTGTGCCTTTCAATACCGGTCTTACCCAGTGTTTTTACATGGCAAACTATAATTTAGCCACTGCAGTTACCAATTCATGGTATTCGGTTACTCTCCAAACACCATTTTTATACGACCCATCGCTAGCATTAATTTTTGAAATGACAGTAGATAATCCGTCGGTTTCGGGAGCTACGGTATTGCAAATGAATAATGCCGGACTTTTTCAACGTATCTATGGCAACTACCTTTCTACCACCGGCACTTCTAATACCGGCTTGGTAGATTTTGGTATTGACTTAATACCAAATGCGAACCTGAATTTTGGCACACCAACGCTTATGAGTGTAAACGAATCGAGCAGCACTTATTCCATTCCGGTTATTATTTCGAACGGCACCAGCGGCGATATGGTGGATGTAAACTTAGATGCTGCCTCTACCGCTACCTTGGGCACCGACTTTACTTTCACTCCACAAACATTAACCTTTACGGCCGCTAATGATACGCAATACGCCACATTGAGCATTCTCGATGATTGTGTTTGTGAATTAACCGAGAATATTATTTTAAATCTTGATAACCCGGTAGGTACATCGGTTATCTCTGCTGATTCGGTTTTCACTGTTGACATTTTGCCAAATGATACACTCCCTAATGCATTTTTTAACCCGAACAGTTATCTGACCTCTGAATCTTCCGGTAGCCAGAATATCACTATCAATTTGGCGCAAGCCTATTGTGATTCGGTCACGGTTCTGCTTTCCATTAATGCGGCCACCTCGTTTGCGGTAAATACCGATTGGGATTTTCCAACCCCCGGAACCACTTATTCTGTGGTAATTCCGGCTAATCAGACTTCTTTCACATTGCCTATTACCATCTACAATAACTTGGTTTATAATTTTGGGGTTCCTCAAAATATAGTGCTTGATCTTACCGTACTTAATAATTGTTTGCCTGTGGGTGCCGGCACAGGAGGCCCAACAACCTGCACCATCAATGTAGCCGACGACGACCAATTACCTGCCATTAGTTTTGCAGCGCCAAGCGCTATTACAGTAAATGAAAGCGCAGGAACTGCCACTCTTCGAGTTGACTTAAGTGCTCCTTATACCGATACGGTAACTTTCAATATTGCCATTTCCCCAATCTCAACTGCTCAAAATCTACTAGACTATATCTATCCAAGTCCGCAGGTGCTTACCATACTCCCCGGGGCAGATTCAGTTCTTATTACCTTCCCTATAGTAAATGATTTGATTTCAGAACCTACCGAAGTTATTTTCTTCTCTATTACTACTAATACAAACTGCACTCTAGGCACTCAAGGGAGCGCTCAGGTTACTATTTTGGATGATGATATTTCGCCACAGGTTACTTTCCAATTACCTGGGGCTGGGTTTAATGAAAATGCCGGAACAGTGCAGATAGCCGTCGATCTCAGTCAGCCTAATGCAAATCCTACCTCGGTGGATGTAACCTTGATTGGAGGTACAGCCACCCCTGGAACGGATTTTACAGGCAGCACAACGCAAACTGTTACTTTCCCAGGCAATTCAACAGCCACACAATATGTAACTTTTAACATTGCCAATGATTTGATTATTGAACCTAACGAAACGTTCGATTTATTCCTGACGAATATGACTAATAGTGCTATGTTAGGCACCAATGCTACTTTTATTGGAACCATAATCGACAATGATTCACCAGGTTCATTGCCAATAGTTCAATTTGCAAACGGAAGCAATACCGTAAGCGAATCGGTGGGCAACAGTAATTTAGGAATTACAATTACCAACCCCAATACATCACCTGTTGTCTTCAATTATACCGTTAGCGGCACAGCCACCAACGGCTCTGATTTTACCATTACCTCACCCAGCCCGATAACAGTGGGTGCCGGATTAACCAGCGCTACATTGCCCGTTACAATCATTAATGATATTATAAATGAAAATCCTGAGAATATCATTATCACCTTAACGCAGAACACGAATTGTACTATCGGAAATTTTAATAGTCATATAATTAATATAAATGATGATGATGTAATTCCGACCGTGCAGTTTGGCTCAGGTTCAGGTACCTACCTTGAAAATGCCGGCACGGTTAATCTGAATTTGACTGTCAATAATCCAAATACTCAGCCTGTTGTATTTACTTATACCATTGCCAGCGGCGCTACCGCCACACCCACAACAGACTATACCATAGGCAGTAGCCCTGTCACAGCTGCATCTGGACTTTCTACTGTGGCCATTCCTCTAACAATCATTGATGATGCTATTGCTGAGCCAAATGAATATTTCACGATCAATATAGCCGCTCAAACTAACTGTACCATAGGAGGCAACAATTATTTTAATGTGTATATAGTGGACAATGATATGGTAAATGGAATAAATTCATTAACTCAAAATCAAATAAGAGTTAGCCCTAACCCAATCGCTTCTGGTGAACCTGTTTATTTCGAAAATCTACCTGACGGTAACCTAACCTTTCAGCTAGTGAATGTGCTAGGTCAGAAAGTAGCTGAATCGCAGATTCTGAACAATCAGGCCGAACTAAATTCAATTAGCTCAGGAATGGTGTTTTACAAAATTGTAGATAAGGATACATACCACACCTTAAAAGAAGGCAAACTGCTAATCAGATAGTTACCATTTGATTGCACAAAAGGTCGATAGCAAACACTATCGACCTTTTTTTTGCCAATGATAACAAAAGCAGCCAAAATTCTAGGCTAAATGCTATTATTGCTACTACATAACTCTTATTTTTGTTCATCAAAATTTTATTGAAATGTACATTGAACAAATTTATACCAGTTGCCTAAGTGAGGCTAGTTATTATATCGAAAGTGATGGCTTTGCGGCTGTCATTGATCCACTTCGTGATACCGATCAGTACATAGCTTTAGCTTCATCACGTAAGGCAAAAATTAAGTATATCATTGAGACCCATTTTCATGCTGATTTTGTGAGTGGGCATTTGGAGTTGGCAAAACAGACGGGAGCTACCATCGTTTATGGCCCTGAAGCTGAAACTAAGTTTGAAAAATATTCAGCCGAAGATGGTGAAGTACTTCAGCTTGGAAAGATTACCTTGACTGTGCTCCATACTCCCGGACATACTTTGGAATCAAGCTGTTTCTTGTTGAAAGATGAAAGTGGTAAAGACCATTGTGTTTTTACCGGGGATACACTTTTTGTAGGCGATGTGGGGCGGCCCGATTTGTTCAGTGGCAATTTAACCAAGGAAGTATTAGCCGGCAAATTGTTTGATTCTTTGCAGCAGAAAATAAAAACCTTGAACGATGATGTAATTGTATATCCAGCCCATGGTCCAGGTTCCAGTTGTGGTAAATCATTAGGCAAAGAAACCTTCAGTACTATTGGAATACAAAAAGCAACTAATTATGCACTTCGACATACCAATAAAAGCGATTTTGTAAAAGAAGTAACCACAGGATTGGTAGCCCCTCCTGCCTATTTCCCCATTAATGCCGGTATAAATAAAGGTGGTTATAAACTGATGCACGAAAGTCTTGCAGTTTCATACAAGGCTTTGAATGTTTCTGAATTTGAAAGCAAACAAAAAGAGGGAACAATCATTATTGATACTCGAACAGCAGATGAGTTTACCGCAGGGTTTATTCCATCTGCAATATTTATTGGCTTAGACGGTCGCTTCGCAGAATGGGCTGGCAGTTTATTGCCCTTTGATAAAGATCTGATAGTGGTAGCCCCTGAAGGTAAAGAAACCGAAACGGCCATTCGCTTGTCACGAGTGGGTCTTGATAGAGTGGTGGGTTATCTGGAAGGAGGATTTATGGCTTGGCAATCAGCCGGCAAACCAATTGATCTAGTAATTAATATTGATGCCGATGAGCTGAAAATGGATTTACAATTCGATCCAATAAAGACTGCTGTTGTTGATGTGAGGAAACCAACTGAATTTGAAAATGGTCATATCGATGTAGCGGAGAACTTTCCTTTAAGCAGTCTAGAAGCCGAATTTAAAGATTTGCCGAAGTCGAAGAACCTTTACATACATTGTGCAGGAGGCTATAGAAGCGTTATAGCCATTAGTCTGTTGAAACGACATCACGTTCATCATCTGAGAAATGTATTGGGAGGCTATAGTGCTATTACGAAAGTACCGGGTATGCCCTTAGCCGTGCAAACAGCTAAAGCTCTGATGAACTAATCAGTAATTGTTTCAACCGTATTTATTTCACACACTTTATTTTGACCTGACGTCAGGTTAAAAGTATCGGAGTAGCTCAATAAGAATAATGTCGTCACTCAAAAGAGTCTCAATCAATAGTTTTTTTTACAGTGCTTCTTCTATTCTTCAGAGAGCCTCGTCCATTTTCTTTTTCCCAATTTTTTCTTCCTATCTCTCCAAAACAGATTACGGAATACTTTCGTTTAGCAACAGTCTCACCTCCCTTCTTACCATGGTTATCATGTTAGAGTTGCCAAGGGCTGCATTACGTTTTATTTATATTAAGAAGAATGATGAAGAATACATTCGAAAAGTTGTTTCTACAGTTTTCACTTTTGGAATAATAAGTAGCCTATCTATTATTCTACTCCTCTATGTGTTTAAAAACTGGCTCCTCATCCCATTTTTAAATAATATCCCTTTCTATCCGTATATTCTATATGTTTTTCTTTCTATTCCATTTGGGGTAGTTTTTCTCTTATCATTGAATTATGTGTCGGCTATGCAACAAGGCTATAGATCCTTCTGGATGAACAATATTTGGTTTCTTTTAAATATTTCTTTCAATTTACTATTCGTGGCAGGAATGAAAATGGACATTGCAGGTATGCTCTTAAGCTCACTCATTGCCAATATGATAATGGCGGCTTATGCTTTCTTCACCGTTTTCAGATTCACCTTCTCCTTTTTTAGAATGTCATTATTGAAAGAAATGATGCTGTATGCACTTCCATTAATTCCATATTCCCTCTTTGGATTGTTGATGGATATAGGAGATAATTTTATCATCAATGGCTCAATAGGAGCTTCAACCTTGGGAATTTATTATATAGCCTTCACTTTTGCAGGTGTTTTTGCGGTTATCAAAGAGTCGGTCTCACAGGCTTTCACACCTTACTATTTTGATAAATATAATCAGGAGAATAAACTAGAAATGAATAAGATTATTTATCATGTGGTGGCGGCTGTTGGATTTGCAGCCATCGGGGTTAGCTGGTTTAACCATGAAGTGCTTTTAATTTTTAGTAGAAATCCAGATTTGGTGACAGCACATAAGTATATTCCAATTATTACGTTAGGGTACTTTGCCATTTTCATTAGTCAAATGGTGAATCTTCCTGTTTATTATGAAAAGAAGAATGTGAAGCTTTTATTTCTAAGCACGCTGGCGGCTTTGACTGTCAATCTTTCTTTATCACTTTTATTGGTACATAGATGGGGAATATTAGGAACATCCATTGCCAAATTAATAGCCTTCATCATCCATATGATAGTTACTATAATCATTAATAGAAAAAAGGCCGAGCATCATTTTAGCTGGGTAACACTAGCATCAGTTTTTGTAGTCACAGGAATTTTTAGCTTAATGGCCTACCTCCCCATTAATTTTATATGGTTGTTGGCACTCAAAATCCTACTGGTATCACTTCTTAGCTTAATCATGATTAAATATTTTGATAAAGAGTATGACGTTATTGAGAAAGTTCGAGTACTTGCTTTTCAAAAGTTACCTTTCATCAGGAAAGAAGGATAGAGTCAATCGAAGTCTCAAAGCCGATTACGGCTATATTCCCCTACAATCCACAACGGTTTTTTAATAATGCCTATCTAGGGAGCAAGTAAAGTCGCCTAGCAAGTATTTATTTAGCATAATAATTTATGTATGAGGAGAAATCTGTAACCTCTTCAAATCAACTAAAATAATTTAAATTGTCTTTTCCTTTCTATCAGCAACTCGATCAAATGGACTGTGGGCCTACTTGCCTGCGCATGATCAGTAAGTACTACGGAAAGAGTTACGATTTACAATATTTGAGAGAACATTCCTATGTCACCAAATCGGGGGTAAGTTTGCTGGGCATTAGTGAGGCTGCAGAACACATTGGATTTCGTACCATTTCAGCAAAAATAGATTTTGAGAAATTAAAAGATGAAGCCCCTTTACCGTGTATAGCCCATTGGAATCAAAATCACTTCGTAGTAATCTATAAAATCAAGGGAGAGCAAATTTATATTGCCGATCCTGGTCATGGTTTGGTGAAGTTGAATAAAAATGATTTTTTAAAAAGCTGGATTAGCACAGGTGAAAATGAAGGGGTGGTTATGCTTCTGGAGCCAAACAATGAATTTTATGATAAAGAAGGTGTTGAGCTCAAAGGTAACCGGGGGCTCTACCATATTCTCCAATACCTCAAGCCCTATAAGAAGCTGATTTTTCAACTTTTTCTGGGATTAATGGTGGCTAGCGTTTTTGATTTATGCATGCCATTTCTTACCCAATCATTAGTTGATTATGGTATAAATTTTCAAAATTTAAATTTTGTGAACATTGTACTAGCCAGCCAATTGATGATTTTTTTCAGCAAGGTGGTTATTGATATCATACGGAGCCGTATTTTATTGCACATAGGAGCTCGAATCAATATTAGCATCATCAGCGATTTTTTATTTAAGCTAATGAAATTGCCCCTCTCGTTCTTCGATACCAAAATGATAGGAGATATCACTCAGCGAATCAATGATCACAAGCGAATTGAAAGTTTTTTGACGGCCACAACGCTAAATACTCTCTTCTCTACGTTCAATCTTCTTATATTCAGTATAGTATTGGCTTTTTTTAGTGTGAACATTTTGTTCGTATTTGTGATTGGTAGCGCCTGCAGTATTATTTGGATTATTCTGTTTATGCGCAAAAGGAGAGAGTTAGACTATGTTTCATTCAATCAGCTGGCCGAAAATCAGAGCAATATTTTTGAACTCATTAATGGTATGCCGGAGATTAAGCTAAACAACAGTGAGCGTTTGAAAAGGTGGAACTGGGAAAAACTGCAGGCAAAATTGTTTAAAATACGATTGCGGACCCTATCACTGGCGCAATATCAACAAACAGGCACTTTATTTTTTAATCAGTTAAAAAACATTTTAATCTCATTCATAGCCGCCAAGCAAGTAATTGGTGGTGAAATGACTTTGGGTATGATGATGGCTATCAGTTACATTGTTGGTCAATTAAATAGTCCAATTG
>DAIMNW010000075.1:0-10056 GCA_036719905.1 Chitinophagales bacterium | reverse complement strand
ATCTATAGGTGGTGCTACATACGAATGGTATATAGAAGGTATACCACACTCGTCACTATTTAATGAAGCAGTTAGTTTTCATGCACTCGGTAAGTACAAAATTTGTTTACGCGTAACTTCTGCATTTGGCTGTACCGATTCTGTTTGTAAAGATATAGAGGTGTATACTGAGCCGGCTATTGGAATTCCAAATGCTTTCTCTCCCAATGGAGATGGGATTAACGACGTGGAATTTGTGTACGGCAAGGGCATTGATGCCTTGGATTTAAAAATTTATAATCGATGGGGCCAATTGCTTTTTGAAACCAACGACATTCGACAAGGTTGGGATGGAACTTATAAAGGCAAGAAGCAGGAAATGGATGTTTACGTATATGTTTTAAACGCAATTTTAATAAATAAGGAAACTGTCTTCCGAAAGGGGAATATCACCCTTGTGAGATAATTATTATTTTCTAATTTATTGCCTATCGCCGCAAGGCATCTTTCTCCGTCTAACATTAGTATTTTATAAATTTTAATTCTCTTTCTCCTTTCTGATAAGTGGGAAATGAAATGAAATAGATTCCGGGTTTAATATTTCCGAGATTGATTGAAATGGAATTAGAGGAGAACGCATATTCGAAGTTCTGTGATTCTCCTAAAGTATTACATACTCTAATATCCGAAGGCCGTATCGGGAAAGAAACATTAGCAGGAGTGTGAATCAACAAATACGAACTGGCTGGGTTCGGACTAATTGAAAAAGGTGCGGTTTCCAGAGGCTCTATTCCCGAAGGATTTCCGGTAATTGAAACATTGTCAATAAAGGTGGCGAACCAGTTTTGAACCGCTCGGTATCTGAAGGCAATATACGATGCGCCTGATGATGGCGGTATCACTATGTTGGAAGAGTCGTGCCAAGAAGAAGTACTTGTGCTTACATAGGAAGAGAAGCTTGCCAAATTCGTTTTTATAGCTAAGTTAGGGTTTGCAGAGCCTTGAAAAACATAGGCTTCAAACAAGTCTTCGGGTAACATGCTTCCAGAAGGGCTGTAAGCAATTAATTTTACAGAAAGAAAACCTCCATTGCTAAGATTGAAAGCCGGTGATACCCACCAATCTTCAGTGGTGTCAGTGACACCTGCTCCTATAGGGTGATCATGCAAGACACTGTTGGTGGCTGAATAATACTGCGTTGAACTATAGCCCCAAGTGGATGTGGTTGTAACACCTGATCGGAAGGATTGCCATCCTGCTTTTTGAATGGCATCGTCAAATCCGGTGCTATACGGCAACGAAGTTTGTGATTTGGCAGGTATGCTTAGCAAGCAGATAAGTATCGGAAAGTAATATTTGAATAATATCTGCATGACTAGGGGATTTAATTAATCGTCATCATCACCTGAATCAATGCCCGTTTCAGAGGTGCTATTTTCTTTTGCATAATAATAAGCCTTTACTCTTGCCACATCTCTTAAGAAATCAATTCTAAAAATCTCAACTCTATGCACTTTTAATCCTGTTCGAAGGTGAAGATCTTCCAGCATCTTCTCCCGATTTTCAGGTGTAATCAGGTCGATACGTTCATATTCAATTTCCTTTACATTTTCGTTTGTCAGGCTGCGCCAAATCCAACTATCAAGCATATAAGTCATGCCTACAATTAAAAAGTTGGCGAATAAAAGTTCGGCGTAACTAATTTTTTTGGTAGACATGGCATTGATGACTGCCAAGGTGATACAAATGAAGAAGTATGCCATCTCTTTTATCGGTACCATTTCGGTACGATATCGGAGAATGCTGAACACAGCAAATAAGCCGAACGCAAAACCTAATCCTTGCTTGCTACTGGCCAGCATCCAACACATGATAAAAATGAGAGTGTTAAATAGAAAGTAAGTGAACAGATAATCTTTCTTCTTGTTAACCGGATAATAAACCAAGCGAACTAGAACAAAAGTGGCTGCAAAATTGAAAAAGTAGCGGTAGAGAAATTCTATAAAATCTTCCAGATTAATCCATCGCGATTTAGTAGTGATTTCGGCAATGACACCGCTTCCGGTGTTCAAAACCGCTGAAGCGGTATCCGAAATATTATCTTGTACCTGTAAAAGAATGTCTAACATCTTTGAGTGCTTTTTATTTAAAATTAATATTTATTAATTCGACCTGTTGAAATTGGACCATCTTCATTTTGCAACTTTATTAGATAAACGCCTGAATTTAATGGTCGTGTATTTAGCTCGAGTTGTTTTGGGTTAGTGGTATACTTTTTTTCCAAAATTAACTTTCCTGAAGCATCGTAAAGGTACATGCTGGGTTTTGAAAAAGCAGTGTTGCCTGAGATAATTGCATGGTCGCTACACGGATTTGGCCAAATGGTCAATTGACCAGCTTTGGAATTTTGGAATAGTGGGTGCTTGATACCCGAAACCGAGTTGGAGTCGCTGTGATGACAGTAGATATCTAAATCTACTCCACTTCTATTGTCCTGCCAGCAAGTGATTGCACCTCCATGCCCATCGGCAACATTCTTTGGACTAGTTTGCCCTTTGGCTGCGTTTGATTCTAAAATACTGCCACCCCAAACAAAATTGCCGGCCGCATTCAGTCGAATGCTATACACATTCCACGATATTCCCACTGAATCCTGCCAAGTAAGTATGACACCGCCTTTTAAATCGGCCGTCATATTGGGGTTAATGCCAGTACCGCAATAAATTCCATTATTAGACCATTGGGCTGCTCCATTCAAATCTACCCTTTGAGCATAAACGCTATAGGTGGGATTTCGATCATCTTTCCATGCAATGACTGCACCAGCTGTGCCTAGTGCTTTAATTTCCACAGCACTTTGGTTATTGGATGCATTGCAAATGACTACGCCGTTATTTGACCATAACGCTGTTCCGTTTGAACTTACCCTTTGGGCAAAAATGTCATAAACTGTTCCATTGCGTTTATCGACCCAGGCAATGAGTGCTCCTCCCCTGCCATCTGGTTCTATTTTTGGATTGACTTGAGCATTGCCGGCGTTACAAACTGCAACACCAGAAGTAGTCCATTGAACAACACCATTTATATCAATTCGCTGAGCATAAATATCATAATCGTTACCATTTCTAAAATCCTGCCATGTCACAAATGCACCACCAGCATTATCAGTTTCTATTCTTGGATTTTTTTGATTATTGGCCAATCCGCAAATAGAAACGCCTTGGGTAGCCCAGGTTATTACTCCAGCGGAATTAATGTGTTGAGCGCTGATGTCATAATTGTTGGCAGATGTTGAATCTTCAAAAACAACATAAGCACCGCCTAAGCCATCACTCAATATTTTGGGATTTTGTTGTTCGCCAACATTTTGAGTTACGGTTGCGCCATTTGATGTCCAGAGTACTACTCCGTTTGAGTCAATTTTTTGCGCATAGATATCCGCTAACATGGTTGGCGATCGCCTATCGGTCCATACCATTATGGCACTTCCATTATCCGATTCCGTAATATTGACAGCGGCCTGCGATCCGGCAGCACTGCAGACAGCTACTCCATTAGCAGCCCATTTAGTGAAACCATTTCTGTCTATTCGCTGAACATAAATATCGCCTGCGGCTACATCATTTCTAAAATCAACCCAGGTAATAATAGCGCCACCGCTTCCGTCTCCAACTATTCGAGCATCTTGCTGATCATTTAATGAAGTACTGATAGGATTGTTGATGGTTGTATTGTTATTCCATTGGGCATTAGCTAGCAAGGAAAACAGAAGAAAGAGGGAAACAAGTGAACATTTTTTCATAGCATAAATATTTAGTGATTTAATATTTTCTTTAATGTGATGAATTTTGGTTTAAAATTATTTGCCTTAATACCCGGCACTGTAAGGGCTATTCCTAAACAATACTTGCTTATGCTCAAAGGGGGTATACGCTTCTTTTTCATCAACTGAACAAATGGCATCAAAACACTTCTTTTGTTTTGTTTTATCTCCACAATTGCCAAATTTTCAATTTCCGCCTCTTTATCCAAGTGTTTAAATTTCAAATTAACATCGATAGTTACTCGTTCAGTAAGCTCATTATTAACCAAGGTTATACGCTTGTAATACACCCATAATTTTTCTTTCAAATCAAGTTTGTCAAATTGCACATCATGTATTAAGTCAAACTCATCTTCACTTAATGCGCTTTTTATATCATCCGTTCTTATTCTTTCTTTGGCTGTTCGGGTACCAAAAAGCTTGTACTTAACCTCAAAAAAAGTGAGCTTGCTCTCCACATATTTGCGAAATCGAACTTTCAACCGATTCACTTTCTCATTATGATGATACTTATATAATAAAAAATCATCGGTATCGTAGTACAGTGTATCGTATTGAAAAATTCGACGCTGATCAATCTCTAAAACTCGATATTTATCTTTAGCATCCTCCAAAAATTCAGGAAGGTATTTAATGTGAAAGGTGTACTTAGTATCCTGCCTATCCAATAGTCGAACACTGTCCATCTCTTTTAACGTGAGTGGTTTTAACTGGCGCACAGCATTCTCAAGCAGCGCAAAATAGTCAGGAGTCAAAGCCAATTGAGTTTATTCGTAAGTGAATTTATGTTTTTCGATAATGGTTTTACCATCTGCAGCGTAAGTTATCTCATCGGTTTTCAATCCTTTGGCATCGTATTTATACAATAGAATTTTTTTGAGTTGCCCTTTTTCATTGTAATGCTCTTCTTTTAATTTTTTTCCAGCAGTGTTAAATTCGGTTTTGATATATTTGTTCTGAACACCTTTCTTGTCATAGCCAAATGTCTCAATGGCATCGCCACTGGCATTTAGTTTTTGTACTTCCTCTTTAAAAGTAATCTCCTTCTTGGCTTTCTTGTCCCACTCGGTTACCATTTCTGTTCTGGTTTTTTGAGCAAAAAGGATGGTGTGGCAGCTAAGCATAATTAGCAAGGCAGATGCTGTGATTATTAATTTCATGTTTTTTTAATTTTTTGATCCAAA
The DNA here is from genome assembly GCA_036719905.1 of Chitinophagales bacterium. Taxonomy (GTDB): domain Bacteria; phylum Bacteroidota; class Bacteroidia; order Chitinophagales; family CAIODY01; genus DAIMNW01. The sequence continues at coordinate 5,070 of DAIMNW010000075.1, read as the reverse complement.
AGTTACTGAATATTCAAGGCCGATAATGAATAAATTTTCGGGCAATGAAACATTGTATTCACGTTGAATGAGATAATACAGGCCGAAAGTATTGTTCTTGTTCAAATCATAATCAGCGCCAATGGCATAGCGGTCGCGATGCCAGTAATGGTCTGATTCTATGTTCCGAGGGTCGTGTAATTGATAGCGAAACTCAGCCGATATATAGGGCGACAATTTATCCGTGGCGCTGTACTTTGTTTCAATTTTATTTCTGCTGTACCATTCAGGAACTCCTCCATCGGCACTGCTGTATACATTGCGTACCTCTGCTTGTAAGCGATGGCGGTAGCTTACACTCAGTTTATCATTCAGTTTATATTTAAAGGTGTTGTCCCACATCAATCGGTGGCGGTAGCTAAAAAAGTGATAATCTTCACGATACTTTTCGATGGAGCGATAAACAAGCGATGATTTCCAAAATTTAAATGGGCTAACACTGATGCCAATATTTGTGTAAAACAAATTGAGAACACTCAGGTTCTCCTTAATTCTGCATTCTTCCGTGAAAACGGCTGATAATGATTTGTTGATTTTATACTCAGCATTAAAAGTATTCCAGGAGCCAAAGTCGCTATAATAAGGCTGTGACCAAGATTGAGAAATGCCAAACAAGCTAAGCAGACCAATAAGTAAACCGAAATGGCAAAATATTTTCAAGGCCTTGCAGTTCTAATTTTTAAGTGTATTGATTTTGAAATCGGGAACCACTTGTGTGCCTTTTTTGTCGGTAATTTCCACTTTAGCTACAATGGCTTGATCAAGCGAATTATTTACTAGTGGTTTACTGTATACCCAAACCACATACTTACCTGGACGTAAGTATTCGAAGGTGTAATAGCCATCGTAATCGGTATCCACATTGTCGGCTGAACCTACTTCATCGCCATAGGAAATATACACCTTGGTAGCCCCAATATAGCCTGAGTCGGCAGGCAGAAATTTGGCTGATGAATTATCGTAGGTATAGTTGGTTGAATAAACCCTGCCTTTGATAGTTGCTCGTCCACCTGGGCCGGGGCCTTTTGAACAGCTTGCTAAAAGTAAAGTGCTGATTACCAGCATGAAGGAAAAGACCTTAATAGTTTTTTTCATTGTACAATGTTAACTAGAAATGAGTGACAAGATTAAATAAATGTTAAATCAAAATTAAGTAATTCTTGCCAATACAGCGCCTAGAATTAGTATTTAACTATGCTGGCTCGAAGTAAACTATGGCCATACTTCACTGATACAATATAGTACCCCGTGGCAAGTTGACCCGTATTAACTTGGGTCAAACTTTTCTCCGGACTGCCGGATAGAACCATTTGACCATTTACATTAAAAATGGTATACGAATCAATGCTATGGGCACTGCTTATTACTAATAAGTCATTTACCGGATTTGGGAATAATTCAATTTCCGGTTGTTCGCTAATTTCTATTCCGGTGGATGAGGATGGTGTTTGAAACGGAGTATATCGCCATATGTCAGCAGCAAAGGCCGTATCGTATCCTAAACCTACATATCCCTTATTACCTAATGCAAATCCAAAACAAGCCTGACGAGCAGTGCCTCCGAAATCGGTTCGTGTATTCCAACTATTGGTGTAAGAATCGTATTCATAAACATCTTTCTTAAATCGTAAGGTGCTATCAGAACCACATCCAACAAAACCAAAGTGGTCAATAGCAAATCCAAATGCTCCAAAACGGGCAGAGCCTTTGAAATTGGCTTTCTGATACCACTGATCGTTGGCCGCACTATACATCCAGCAATCGGCTCTGTACTGGGCTCCTAAGCCACCTACCACATAGCCGGTATCATTTATTACAAAACTTGCTGCTGATCTACGTGGGCCACCTGGAAAATTACTCATTACCGTCCAGCTATTAGAGCTTGCTGAATACTGCCACCAATCGGCTTGCATTCCTGTTACATCTTGTCCAAGACCTACGTATCCTTTATTATTTGAACTGAAACCTACGGCAGAATTTCGGGCTGTGCCACCAAAATCGGCCACCTGGGTCCAAGTATTATTTTGAGAATCATATTGCCAAAAATCTTTGGAATAAACTGCCGCTCCTTGCCCTGTTCCTACATAGGCTTTGGTGCCTAACACAAATGCAACCGCCAAATCACGTGGCATGCCGGGCATATCATTAATACTTACCCAAGTATCAGTAGCAGCACTGTATCGGTGAAAACTTTTTTTGTATGAATTGCCATCGTAGCCGCCACCTACGTAGGCAGTTTGTCCTATTACAAAATTAACCGCTCCGCTGCGAACACTGCCACTATAATCATTCACACGCCACCAACTATTAGGCTGGGCCTTAACCAAAAGGCTCACGGAAAAGAGGAAACAGGTGATAATAATTTTTCTCAAAATTTATTTGAAGCTAAGATGAACGGTTCTCAATGAATGAATTTTCCGGTGGCTAAAACTTGGTAATCGTTAGTTATTGTAAAAAGAAAAACACCCGAGCTATGGTCCAATAAACTGATTGGTGTAACGGTATTGCGAACAGGTTGCTTATAAATTATTCTACCCTCTATAGTATAAACCTGCAGGGTAGCATCGAATGGCAAATGGTTTAGCTCTAAATATGCCTCTTCATTAGCCGGTTGAGGGTATATTCTAAAGCTCAACTCAGATGGGGTGGTAGCGGCTATTCCAACGGGTGCATTATACATTTTATAACAATCTTGCTTGGTTCCGTTAACCGATTTGCCGGTAGTGACATAGGCAGTATCATTAATCACAAATGCCGCCACATCACGTCGGGCGGCACCATTAAAATTATTGGCAAAACTCCAAGTATCGCTTGCCGGGTTGTAAGCCCAAAAATCTTTTTTATAGCCCCCATCGGTGCCAAGGCCTACGAAACCAAGATTGCCAATAGTAAATGCAATGGCATCGGTACGGTGTCCTCCCGGAAAATCAGCTTTCAAGGTCCATAGATTAGTTGCCGGGTCAAATTCCCAAAAATGAAAATCATAAAAACTGTCGTCGCGGCCTAATCCAAAATAGAATTTGGTGCCAACGGCAAAAGCCGAACCTCCATCGCGACCACCACTACTGCCCGGTGCAGGGGGCATTGGAGTCTTAGCAGCCCAGGAATCTGTAGCCGGGTCATATTCGTACACATCATACATAGACATAAAAGAAGAACGCCCACCAAATACATAACCCTTGCCATTGCAGGCCGCTCCGGGTGCTCGGTAGATTTGAATAGGGTAGGGTGCTTTCGATGTCCAGCTATTCGAAGTTGGGTCGTAAGCATATACATCGTTGAGTATGGTGCCATAAACCGATGAATCGGCAATGCCTGAACCCACATACCCAATATTATTTATTGAAAACGAAAACGGATTTCGACGGGCCACCCCGGGTAGATCAGCTTTCTGTGTCCATACATCCGAATGAGGATCGTATTGCCATACATCTTTCTCTACCATATTATTGGTATCCATGCCGCAACACATGAAACCCATGCCGGCTGCTGAAAAACCTGCTGCATTATCCCGTTTACAATTAGGAAGCGAAGCCACTTTGGTCCATGTCCAATTAGCCTGTGACCAAGCACTTAGGGCACAAAATATCCCAATAAAAATCAGTAAGCTCTTCTTCATCTTGCTATTGGTAGCTTAATCAAAAATTATTTTTTCAGTGCTCTTTACTTCACCTTTCTCATTTTTAATAGATAAAATATAGATACCGGCAGGCCACCCTTCACGGTTAATAGTAAATTGGCTTTCATTCCTTAGGGTCGCAGCCAAAACCATTTTACCTGAAAAATTATATAACTCAAGCTTCGAGGCGTTTATGCTTTGCGGCAATTCAACGGTCACCTGACTTTGCGCTGGAATAGGATATATATGTATTTGAGGAGCCATTACGTTGGTTTGGCTCGTGGCGTTTGATGTATCGGTCCAGGCGTATTCCCAAAAATCGTTCAGATTGGTACCATTGCTGCCTGTGCCCACATAGCCTTTGGTGCCAATGGAAAATCCTTGCACATAGTGTCGCCGTGAGCCTGGGAAATTGGGCAGTGTATCCCATATATTAGTAACCGGGTCATATGTCCAATGTCCTTTTTGATCGGTATAAAAGCCTACGCCACCCATCACTACATTCATTTTTCCATTGAGCGCAAAACAAGCAGCTGCGTATAGTCCGCTAATTGGAAACATGGCTTTTGGTATAAGCGAAGGTACGGTAGGGTCAAATTCATATAATTGTGAACTGCCGCCGGGTAGTAGGTATGCCTTGTTGTTGATGGTGGTAGCCATACCATACCAGCTCATAGGCAAGCTACCCAGTATAGGCACTAGTGTCCAGCTATCATTCACCGGATTATATTCATAAAAGCCCTGACCTCCACCTGCGCCCATATACCCCTTGCCATTTACCGACCATGCTAAAGGTCCTTCCTGAGGATAGGGGAAAGTAGCTTTTTGGGTCCATACATTGGCAATTGGGTCAAACTCATAAAATTCGGCATGGCTACCCCAGTTTTGTTCGTTGCCACAACCCAAATACCCTTTATTGCCAATCACAAATCCATTGCAGGCAAAGCGTCCGCCCACTGGCGGATAGTTAGCTTTCTGCGTCCATACATTAGTGGCCGGGTCAAATTCCCACCAATCTTGGTAGGCTATAGAAAGTGCTCCGCTGTTAATATGTCCTACGCCAATGTACCCTTTATTGCCAATGGCCCAACCACTGGCCCTATGACGGGGAATGGCAGGTAAAGGTGTTTTTTCTTTCCATGAATAATAACCTGAATTGGCCCTGCTGCTGCCGAGCAGAGAGCAAAATAGGAGTAGCAGGAAAAGTAATTTTTTCATCGAAAAATCTAAAGACATTTTAAGCTATCCAGCTCTCTTATGCTAAGAGTAGGCGGCATAATATTATGTTGTAATTTATAAACAACCAGATTGGCAGCAGTTTCTGCACGGAACGAATTTTTAAAATATTGATTGCCGCTCACAGCCGGTATATAGGGTTGATGAATAATTAATTTTCCATCTTGATATATATC
>DAIMNW010000270.1:0-2830 GCA_036719905.1 Chitinophagales bacterium | reverse complement strand
GTCCCCACTCAAACGATAGAGCATTGGAAGCCATAGCCGCTGCCTACGAACAACTTACCTCCTATCCTGAAACCGTGCTTTGGGAAAAACCAATGGGTAAATTTTCCATTAAACTGGAGAAAAATTTCATCCCTGTGCCAAAAGGAATTGGGTTAGTGATAGGCTGCAGCACGTTCCCTGTTTGGAATACCTTGCCTGGCTTGTTTGCTAATCTAAGTACAGGCAATCCGGCAATAGTAAAGCCGCACCCTAAAGCTGTATTGCCAATAGCCATTGTGATTGCTGCCATGCAGCAATCACTGGTAGCTGCCGGTTATTCGGCCGATTTGGTGCAATTAGCCGTTGATTCATCTGAAAAATTGATTACAAAAGAACTTTGTGAAAATGTGGCCATTAGCTTGATAGATTATACAGGCGGAAGTTCATTTGGTAGTTACGTTGAAAGCCTAAAAGGTAAAACAGTATTTACCGAAAAAGCCGGAGTAAATTCTGTAATAATGGACTCAGTAAATAATCTGGATGATGTGTTAAACAATCTAGCTTTTTCCGTTTCTCTTTATTCAGGGCAAATGTGTACAGCACCTCAGAATATTTTTATTCCGGAAAAAGTTTTAACTGCCGAAGGTGAAACCACTTTTGAGCAAGTGGCTGAAAAATTTAAAGCCTCCTTACAGGCATTGATCAATAATCCTAAAGCCGGCCCCGGCACATTAGGCGCCATCCAAAATGAAGCAACCCTCCAACGAGCTCTGAACGCTTCTTCTCAGGGTGAGGTATCGCTAAGCGCCGCCGCAGTGATGAACGAAGAATTTCCTCAAGCAAGGACCTGCTCCCCGGCTATTATAACGTGCAATGCTTCCGATAAAAAAGTGTATGAACAAGAATTATTCGGCCCCATTGTCATCTTGATTAAAACTAAGAACACCGAGGAGAGCATTGCGCTGGCTCAGGAAATGTGTAAAAATCATGGAGCTATTACCTGCGCTGCTTATACAACCAACTCCGATATGGAAAAAGTAATTGCCACGTCAATGAACAAGGTATTTGCACCAGTTTCGTTCAATTTGACTGGGTTTATCTGGGTAAACCAACATGCCACCTTTAGCGATTTCCATGTTACTGGCGGAAACCCTGCCGGAAATGCCACTTTCACCAATTCTGAGTTTGTAAGTCGGAGGTTTGTATGGGTTGGAAACCGTAAATTAATCGCTTAATCTATTTTTTACTTGGAAAATCAATTAAGGATAGTACATTTGCAGTCCTAAAAAACGTATGCCGCGTTGGTCAATCGGCTAAGACGCCTCCCTTTCACGGAGGAATGACGGGTTCGACTCCCGTACGTGGTACCAAAAAGCTGAATTTTCAGCAATAAAAAAGCCCTTCCAATTGGAAGGGCTTTTTTTTGTTTCAGTCCGAAGACTTTAATTACTTAATGAGCTACTGTTACTTGCTTCACAAAGGTGTTGCCTTTCGCATCCTGAACAGCAACCAAATAATTGCCCTGAGCTAGATCGGCAGTATTAAATTGGATAATATTACTTCCTTTTACAAAGGTTGTATTACGTACTTCCAATCGTGCTCCTTCAATATTCATCAGAGTTACCTTTGCCTCAGTATTTTCATTCAAGTTAAGGTCAACGTTGATATAGTTGGTGGCAGGGTTTGGATAAATATTGATGGTATTAATAGCTGGTGACATTTCAAAAATTCCGTTTTCAGTAGCCATATAAACCAGATTTTGAGACTGGTAAACTTGCTTATCAGCACCATTAGACTGAGTCCATGCAATTACACGTAAATCGTCAAATTCTTCAACACTATTTTCTGTTGCATGATTAATGTGATTGGCGGCTTGGCCATCAGCTGGTAAGCGATAGTTCCCATTGATAGTATAGGTTAAACTAATAGAATCCCAAACGCCAATAGCATGATTAACTGCATTGCTTCCGTTCTCATTAGGCATCATTTTCTTCATAACTTGAAAAAATTGAGTTTCGCCGTTTGTTTTTACGTTCTGAGTGGTTTTGTTTTCAATGGTGGCTGCATAAATTTTTGTACCGGTAGTGGTAAATAATGGAGCATATTTCACTTTGCATGAATATGTTTTGCTGGCAGTGTTTCTTGTATACCAACCATCCATTTTATATTGAGCAGGAACTAAGCGCTCATCATCATATAATTGCTGAGTGAACGAACCGGCATTGCCATCCCATCCTCCATCTATTTCCAAACGAGGAATAGAGTTGATGTTGTAGAAACCACGACGATTTACTGACTCAGTAGTTGCGTAAGGGTCGCCAGTACCAGGGAAATCCTGCTGATACTTAACAGTTGCGAAGTCAGCAGCTGGTTGTAAATCAACAATAGAGTGGAAATTTACGTTACCAGGATTACATGGAGGGCAGGTAGAACTGGTGAAAACTTCAAATAACGGAACACGTTGAATGTTCTCACTCAAGATATTAATCACTTTAGTTTTATGATCGTTAGATGGATCGCCATCTGGATTAGAGCCGTTCAAATTGGCTGCATATACATCACAGGTAAATGCACCTGTTGTAGTAGCATTCCAAGAAGTTGGGTGACTAAAATTGTATGAACCATAAGATGGTATATTAAGGCTTCCGATAGTGGTTGAAACAGGAGAACCACCATTAATTGTATAGATTAAATCTAAAGAAGTGATGGTGCTTGTACCGTAGTTCTTAATGGTGCCGGCAATAGTAATGTTACCCAAAACGCCATATGCAGGAGTAGTAATAGCTGTTACAGATAAATCATAAGCTGGTTGTGTACCATAAGCAAACATATAATAAGAATTGTCTGCAGG
>DAIMNW010000269.1:0-2835 GCA_036719905.1 Chitinophagales bacterium | reverse complement strand
CTTAAGCGACGATATTGTTGAGGTTCCCGGGCTTTTGATTGTCGTTTTGTTTGATAATAAAAAATAACCGTCATGCATTTCGGAAGAGACAGGTGCTGGTATAATAGCTACATTGGTCTGCCCCTGAGCCGACGCATAAGCATTGATTAACAGGGCAATAAGTAAGATTCGATGCATTTTTATGTAAATTGAGTTTGCTTATTTTTGAGTGCTAAAGCTAACTATTTTATCATTTTGGCCAAGAGTAGGCTTTGAATCAATCTCTAAATGCCATTAGAGCATGTTCACTTTAACTTCAGTAAAAAATTTCTTGCAGGGTATTTGCTTGGTTAATTCAAACATTCGTATTACATTTGCCGTCCCAAAAAAAAATCTCTAAAAAATAACAACATGGCAAGGGTATGTGATTTAACCGGAAAAAGACCCATGTTTGGTCATAATGTGAGTCACTCAAACATTAAAACCAAGCGTAAGTTTTTACCCAATCTGCAACACAAGAAATTTTTTATCCCTGAATTAAATCAGTGGATTGAAATTAAACTATCTAATTCAGCCCTTCGGACTGTAAATAAAAAAGGTATTTACAACTATTTGATGGAGATTGAAAAAAAAGAAAGAAACCAAAATAAGTAAAAACAGTCCATCATGGCAAAGAAAGGAAACCGCATACAGGTAATATTAGAATGCACGGAACACAAAACCAGTGGAAAAGCCGGTACAAGCCGCTATATTACCGTTAAAAACAAAAAGAACGACCCTGAGCGTTTAGAATTGAAAAAGTACAATGCAATTCTGCGCAAAGTAACTGTTCATAAAGAAATTAAATAACCAATCAATACTAGATTAAAATGGCTAAACAAGCAAAAACAGCGATAAAGGCAAAAGGTTCTATTGACCCTAACGCCAAGGCTTATACTAAAGTAATTAAGTGCGAAAGAAGTCCGAAAACCGGAGCTTATGTTTTCAAAGAAAGCATGGTTCACAAAGATAATTTATCGGCCGCTCTGAAAGGCTAGTTGATAGCTACTGAGAAAATCACCCTCTGTTTTTTTCGACTCAACAAAATTCATAAACCGCCTGTACAATATGTATTGGCGGTTTTTTTTATGCATTCACTTATTGGATTTATTCAGCCTTGAGGCTCATGTCCATACTACGCACACTATGTGTAAGCGCTCCTACCGATATAAAGTCGACACCCGTCTCAGCTATTGAACGAACGCTTTGAAGATTGACACCTCCACTGGCTTCTGTTTCAATTTTACCGTTGACTAATTCAACGGCTATTTTCATGGCCGTTAGGCTAAAATTATCGAACATCACCCGATCGACGCCACTACAATCGAGTACCTGTCTTACTTCATGCAGATTTCTGGCTTCTACTTCAATTTTAATGTCTAATTTTTTCTCTTCCTTGTATTTCACCGCCCTGTCAATAGCTTGGTAGATACTGCCGGCAAAATCAACATGATTATCTTTTAGCATAATCATATCATATAAACCCATACGATGATTGAACCCTCCGCCAATAAGAACCGCCCACTTTTCATAAGCCCGAAACAAAGGTGTGGTTTTACGAGTATCCAGAATTTTGGCATGGGTGCCATCCACCTCGGTAACAAATTGTCTGGTAAGCGTAGCAATAGCGCTCATCCGTTGCATGCAATTAAGGGCTAGTCTTTCGGCCTGTAATAACTTTTGTGTATTGCATTGTACATGAAATGCCATTTCGCCAGGCACCACCCTGTCGCCATCTTTTTTAATCATTTCGAAACTAGAGTTGGGGTCCAGATAGCTGAAAATAGCTTTAGCTAGCTCAATACCAGCAATAATTCCACTCTCTTTAATCAGTAATCGGGCTGTACCATTCGCATCAGCAGGAATGCATGAAAGAGAAGAGTGATCTCCATCGCGGATATCTTCTTCAAGAGCCTTTCTAATAAATTCCTGCATTTCTGTATGAGTAGGCATAGCAATCGGTTAAATGTGAAGGCGGTGTAAAATATTTATTATAAGTGCTTCATGGTCACGTTTTACCAAATGAGTACTAAAATTAGCCTATGCATCCGGTCCTAGGTGTACACGACGCTATTAGTAAAATTATATAATTTATTTGATAATCAAGAAGGTAGAAAACTTAAAATATAAAGAAGTATGCAACAAAAAGTTTTAAAAACTACTCTTCAAATAGTTAAATTGCAAACTCAATCTAATTGCATTAATTAACTCACCACTCTCCGTCCTATTATGCAAAACCTATTGAAGTATTTGTCCGCAGTGCTGTTGTGGAGTATATTGTCATTTACGGCCAATGGCCAAATGATGGTAACACCCAATTTGACAGCTTCCCAATTAGCCCAGTCGTTGGTTGGGCCGGGGGTAACAGTGAGCAATGCCGTCTTAAACTGCCCAACTAATGCTTCGGGTAGTTTCATTGCTACCAGTACCAATCTTGGAATTATGAGTGGAATTGTTTTAACAAGTGGGACTGCCAGCAACGTTATTGGTCCTAACAGTTCAAGCGGAATTACCGGTAACAATAATGCAGCCGGCGACCCGGATTTAGATAATTTGATAAGTCCTACCCTTTCGCATGATGCATGTGTGCTTGAATTTGACGTATTTGTAACTAGTGATACTTTAATATTTAACTACGTGTTTGGTTCAGATGAATACATGGAATACGTGGCAGGCATTAATGATGTGTTTGGCTTATTCATCTCAGGACCTGGAATTACCGGCACCCAAAATATCGCTTTAGTACCCGGTACTTCGCAATATGTTTCCATTTTTAATGTGAACTGTAATACCAATGGCACCTACTATGTATGTAAC
>DAIMNW010000074.1:0-10193 GCA_036719905.1 Chitinophagales bacterium | reverse complement strand
AAGCTACTCACCTCATCCATCAAAAACAATTTATTATTGACAAACTGCTCGGCATATTTCCCTGTTACCACTTCAATCCTTCTTACTCCTGCTGCTACAGCGCTTTCACTTATTACTTTACAGAAACCAATATTGCCAGTTTGCTTTACATGGGTACCACCACACAATTCAACTGAATAATTAGTATCCATAGTGACCACACGAACAATATCGCCGTATTTTTCACCAAACAAAGCCATGGCACCAAGTTTCATTGCTTCGTCTTTTGGCAAGTTCTTAATATTTACCTCAATACCTTCTCGTATTTTTTGATTTACAATTTGCTCCACTTCTTGTATTTGCTCATCAGCAACTTTGCTAAAATGGGCAAAATCGAAACGCATGTAATGAGGGGTAACCAAGGAGCCTTTTTGCTGCACATGATTGCCTAGCACTCTCCGTAAGGCAGAATGAATTAAATGCGTAACGGAGTGATGAGCCGAAGTATCGAGCCTATCTTGCTGATTGATATTGGCTATTACCTTGGCGCCAACATTCTCGGGCAACTCTTCGGCGAAGTGAATAATGAGATCAGTCTCCTTCTTGGTATCGAGCACCTTAATAAGTTCGCCATCAAAATTCAGCAAGCCGGTATCCCCTACCTGACCACCGATTTCGGCATAAAAAGGTGTTTGATTTAATACCAGTTGATAAAGTTCTTTGTCCTTCTGTTTCACCTTTCGGTATTTCAACACTTCACTTTCTGCAGTAAAATTATCATAGCCGATAAAAGCGGATGAACCGGCTTTTAATTCCTGCCAATCACCAGTTTCAAGAGTGGCGGCTTTTCGGCTATGGGTTTTTTGTTTAGCCATTTCGGCTGGCAAACCTTCTTCGTCTACGTTAAACTTATTTTCTGAGGCTATCAGTCGGGTTAAATCTAAGGGAAAACCATAAGTATCATAAAGCTCAAAAGCATCTTTGCCTGCAATATTTTTATCACTTGAATCCTTCATTAAGGTTTCAATTCTGCTCAAGCCGTTATCTAAAGTTCTCAGGAATGATTTTTCTTCTTCTAAAATCACATTGGCCACAAATTCTTGCTGCTGACTAAGCTCGGGAAAAACATTTTTAAACTGTGCTGCCAGCACCGGAACCAGTTGATATAAGAGGGGTTGCTTGTAATTTAAAAACGTGTGATAGTATCGAACAGCTCGTCGCAAAATTCTACGAATGACATAGCCGGCGCCATTGCTGCTGGGCAATTGTCCATCGGCGGTGGCAAAGCATATGGCACGTATGTGATCGGCTATTACACGAAATGCAATAGCTTCCTTACTATCACCATAATCGTATTTTTTGCCGGTAATTTTTTCGGTTACGCTAATGGTTCCGGTAAAGACGTCGGTATCGTAATTGCTCTTTTTGCCTTGAATTACTCTTACCAACCTTTCGAAACCCATACCTGTGTCCACATGCTGTGCAGGCAGTGGGTGTAGGCTGCCATCTTTCAAACGATTGTATTGCATAAATACATTGTTCCAGATTTCAATCACTTGTGGATGGTCTTTGTTGACTAAATCTCTCCCTGGAATTTTAGAACGTTCTTCATCGGAACGCATATCAACATGAATTTCACTACAAGGGCCACATGGGCCAGTATCGCCCATTTCCCAAAAATTATCCTTTTTATTTCCATAAACAATGTGGTCTTCTGGCACCAGCTTTTTCCATTCGGCTAAAGCAATTGAACTTGGTGGCAAACCCTCCTTGGCATCGCCCTCAAAAACGGTAACATACAATCTACTTTTATCTAGTTTATATACTTCGGTCAATAATTCCCAACTCCAGGCAATGGCTTCAGCTTTAAAATAATCACCAAAACTCCAGTTGCCTAGCATTTCGAACATGGTGTGATGATAGGTATCTACCCCCACTTCTTCCAAATCATTGTGCTTCCCACTTACACGTAAACATTTTTGTGTATCAGCTACCCGTTTGTCAATTGGTTTTTTATTGCCCAAAAACATATCCTTAAACTGATTCATACCAGCATTGGTAAACATCAAAGTAGGATCGTTTTTCACCACAATTGGCGCAGAAGGAACTATTAGGTGGCCCTTGCTTTTGAAAAAATCGAGAAATTGCTGGCGTATTTCGCTGGAAGTCATGATTAGTTTTAAATATTGAACGGCGAAGGTAAAGAATCTTAAGAATTGATAAAGATGAAATCGAGCCCGACTCCCTTCATTTTCAGGCTACAAGAAGTCTTTTAAATAGGTGTTAATAATGTAAGGATTTTAAGGGTAAAAGAGTTATTTTTGCCGTCCTGACGGTTACAACCGGCTTAATTTGTATTTGGATACCCTTGCGTAAACAGATTCAACATGAAAAAGATAAAATATTTCTATAACACCCATACGCTCAGCTATGAGAAAGTGCGCCATTCGTGGGGTACTTACATTTTACGGGTAATAGGATTTTTATGTGCTGCCATGGTTTTTGCGGCGGCTATTGTTTATCTGGCTTACAATTATCTGGATTCGCCAAAAGAAAGACTGCTGCGAAGAGAATTGAATGCCATGCGAATACAATATGATGAGTTAAATAATAGATTGAATAAAGCTAGCGCCGTTCTGGCTGACTTGCAGGATAGAGATGACAACATTTACCGGGTGGTATTTGAAGCGGACCCTATTTCCAAAAACATAAGAGAAGGTGGGTATGGCGGTGCCAATATGTTTAACAAACTGGAAGGTTATGATAACAGTGATATTATGATTAGCAGCTCACAAAAGTTGGAAAAACTGAGCAGACAATTATATGTGCAATCAAAATCGTATGACGAGATATATAAAAGAGTGCAGAATAAGTCACAGATGTTAGCCAGCATACCTGCCATACAGCCTATTTCGAATAAAAATTTGAATTATATAGCTTCAGGATTTGGCTATCGAATTGACCCCATTTACAAGGTGGTAAAATTTCATAGTGGGTTAGATTTTACTGCGCCAATTGGAACCCCTATATACTCTACCGGTGACGGTGTAATTGAGTTTGCCGGGGCCGACAATAGTGGCTATGGTTTGCATGTGGTGGTTAATCATGGTTATGGATACGAGTCACTTTATGGGCATATGAGTCGAATTAAAGCTCGTCCTGGACAAACGGTAAAACGAGGTGATGTAATTGGCTACGTAGGCAGCACCGGTAAATCGACCGGTCCTCATTGCCATTATGAAGTAGTGAAAAATGGTAATAAGATTGACCCTATTAACTTCTTTTACAACGATCTTAGCCCGGCTGAATTTGAGAAAATGCTAGCCAAAGCTAGTCAGAGCAATCAGTCGTTCGACTAATAGGAAGTGCTCGAGTAGTAACAGTATTTTCTTTGCCAACTCATCATTCAGGCAACATTTTTCCAAATATTTCTTCTTCAATCAACTTATGGAAAGTGAACGGCTTTTGTTTTCGCCATTCCAACTCGTATTCCTGATTAAAGAATACGTAGTTCATAATTCCAGCACGTTTTACTTCCTGTAATACGTGCTCACGAAAATTAACACCGGCTATCCAGCCTCCCCTATCTCTAATATCGTCCATCCACTCTTCATAGTAGCAATCGTCCGAATAATGAAAATTCAGTACGTTCTCTCCTATGAGAATAAATTTGGTGATGCCTTCGCTCACAAAGAAATCAATGATCTCCCTTTTCAGATACATGATATCATTATTGATACAATCATTCCATTCGCCAAACATTTCTATGATGATGAAATGCTTATCATAATCGGCAAATAGAATCTTAAGATAAAGAGTACTAGAGCCAAACCCATCCCATTGTGGATGTATGAGATAGTTGTATATAGCATTTGAAAACTCAAACTGGCTGTGCTCCACTCCATAAAAGGGTGATCGTTCGTCCTCTTCCGAATTGTAATAATCTAACCAATGATAGTATGGTTCAATGGTATGCATAGCTTACCCTTTCACTTTGATTTATTTAAAAATACTTCCGTTGCCAATTTTACACTTCCTTCCTTTAGCAGCAGTTGTTTGGCTTCTTGATATGGCAGATTAGTTTTTTCGACCAACATGTTAACGCCTCTCTCTACTAATTTATGATTGCTTAGCTGCATGTTCACCATCTTGTTGTCTTCTACTCTTCCTAACTGTATCATCACCGCTGTCGTAATCATATTGAGAACAAGCTTGGTAGCCGTGCCACTTTTCATTCGGGTGCTGCCTGTTACAAACTCGGGGCCAACAATTACTTCGATAGGAAAATCAGAAGTTTCGGCAATGCTAGAATTAGGATTACAAACCATGCAGGACGTTGCAATACCTTTTGCTTTACACTTTTTCAAACCGCCCAATACATAGGGTGTGCTGCCACTAGCGCTAATTCCTAGCACCACGTCTTTTGAATTTACGCCTGCCCCTTGCAAGTCTAACCAAGCTTTATTGGTATCATCTTCGGCAAATTCAACGGCATTACGAATAGCGCCATCGCCCCCGGCAATGATACCCAAAACCAAACCATGTGGCACACCAAACGTAGGGGGACATTCCGAGGCATCAACAATTCCTAAGCGACCGCTGGTGCCAGCACCAATGTAGATTAGCCTGCCTCCTGCCATCATACGATCTGCGATAACAGCGCAGACTTTCTCAATCTGACCTATAGCCTTACCTACCGCTTCCGGTACTTTTTTATCCTCATCATTCATGCTCGTTAGCAACTCTCCTAAACTCATTTTCTCCAAATGCCTATAGTATGATTCCTGCTCAGTAATTTTGTCCATGTAAGGGTTGCTTTGTTGGCAAAGTTGGCAAATTGAAATTCAAATTAAAATTTATTTAACTGGAAAAATAATTTGGCTACTACAAATTAGTTTCCCGTGTACATTTGCTCCTCATTAAAATTAAGAAACATTGAAAAAGATTAATATTAAATCGTTTAGGTCGAAAGCCTACCGAAAAAGGGGGGCTTTAACCAAATTCATGAATCGTTTGCAAAAAAAAGCTCCGAAAGGAGTTGACGCCATTGCCCGAAAACTGAATGATGAAGTATGGCAAGAGGTGGAATGCTTGTCGTGTGCCAATTGTTGTAAAACCATGACTCCAACTTTTACCAAGACTGACATTAAGCGTATTTCAGCTCATTTAAAAATGACGCCAAAAGCGTTTTACGACAAATGGTTAACGAAGGAAGAAGACTCGAACGATATCATCAACAAATCAACCCCTTGCCAGTTTTTGAATAAAGACAATAAGTGCAGTATCTATGAAGTGCGTCCTAGAGATTGCAGTGGCTTCCCACACTTTAGTAAGAAAGATGTATTGGATTATACCCATGTTTATACCGAGAACATTCATCGCTGCCCTGCCACTTTACTTTGGGTAGAGAAAATGGAAAAATCGTGCAGCCATCTATTGACCACTAAAAAATAATTTTAAAGCCTAATGAATATGAATTGGACACCGCTTGAAACGGAAGAATCGCTCAATGAATTAATAAAAGAGTCTTTCCAAGCACCGCAACTAATTTTTAAACATAGTACACGATGCAGCATTAGTCACTTAGCCTTGTCTCGGCTCGAACGTGAATGGAGTCTTGATTCAAGTGCCTTAAAACCGCATTATTTAGATTTATTAAAATTTAGAAATATTTCAAACTTGGTGGCATCCGAATTTCAGGTTGAGCATCAATCTCCACAGGCACTGATCATTAAAAATGGTGTTTGCGCATATTCCGAAACGCATAATGCAATAAGTTCATCAGACTTTCATGATTTATTGTGAATACCTGCAAACTTTTTAAATAAAAATTCCTAATGGTTGGAATGAGTTATACGTGAAAACAAAGCAACAGCTACTATAAACTGTAAGTGGCAAGTCGTTTTAGGATTCCATTTTAAAACCAATTCCTTTAACAGTCTTAATCACTGAATCCGAAGTTTTGCTTCTGATTTTGCTAATGTGAACGTCGATGGTTCTATCACTGAGAATCACTTTTTCACCCCATATTTTTGAAAATATTTCTTTTCGTGTAAATACTTTTCCAGGTTTTGAAGCAAGTAATTCAATCAATTTAAATTCTTTTTTTGCCAGATCAACGGGGATTTCTTTATAGAAAACCAAATAATTATCATGGTCTATCTTTAGTGAGCTAAGGGTGGTAAAGTGTGCAGGGGCCATTTGTTTAATCTGACTTTTTCGATTCATAATTGATTGAATTCGAGAAACCAGTGCTTGTGGTTTAATGGGCTTGTTAATAAAATCGTCGGCTCCTAATCGAAAAGCATTAACCTCAGTTTTTTCATCCGTTTTCCCGGTTAAAAATATTACAGGAAGTTCGCTCCACTCTGGCCTAGAACGAATGTACTCACACACTGAGGTTCCTTCTAAATTAGGCATAGCAATATCAAGAATGACCAAATCCGGTGGCGATTCATTCATTTTTTTTATGGCTTGAATTCCATCCAAAACTGTTACTATGTCGAAACCTGCATTCTCTAAGGTATAATGGAGAAAGTCGAGTGATTCTATTTCATCATCAGCTATTAATATCGTCTTCCTGTTACTCATAGTGCTGGATTAGGAGATTTATTGGTTGTTAAAGAATGTAAAACTTGAAAAAAAGTGTTACCCCAATATTACCTCAGCAATAATTTATTGTTACAGTAGCAAACAAATATCAATTCTAACATAATTTATACATAATGATTTAGTAACTTAGTGGTAATTTTCATTCCCTTCATTTGAGTCAAAAAATTGAAAGTGGGCAAAATAGTTTTGTTGATTCGACATGCAAAAGCACATTCACTAGAAAAATATTCTAACGACTTTAGCAGAGAATTAAAGTCGAAAGGGGTTGATCAGAGTATCATCAGTGCAAAAAGAATACTCTCTCGAAAAATTGAGGTGGATAAGGTGCTATCAAGTCCGGCTTTAAGAGCCAAACAAACGGCTGAGCTTATAGCTGAAAAACTGAGAGCCGGGAAACAAAAATTTACTATTGAATATGATTTGAGCATTTATGAAGCAAATGCAGACAGATTATTCAAATTAGTAAAGAGTCAGCCAACTTCAATTAATTGTTTTATTTTGATAGGACATAATCCGGGGTTGTCGGATTTGGCAAATCTGATTGTGCCTACCTTCACAAAAAGTTTATCAAAATGTAGCGTTCTAGCAGTGGAGTATAGTGGTAAAAGTTGGAAAACTATGAAACAAGAAAATTGCAAAGAACTATTTTACATGGAACCCTTTGAATAGCCAAATTATGAAACCAAACAAATTTCTGGACAAGCATATAAGCTGGTTAAAGTTTAATGAACGAGTTTTGCAAGAAGCTGAGAATCCAAGACTCCAACTATTGGAGCGACTAAAATTTTTAAGTATTTTCTCATCCAATTTAGACGAATTTTTTAGTGTCAAAGTAGCCATACTCAAAAGGTACCTGCTTTCTGTCTCGTTGGAGCACCCTGAATATCAATTTCCCGAAAAAATAATTCATACCATCCATGAAGAGGTAATTCGCTTGCAGGCTAGGTTTGAAATTTGCTTTGAGACTCTGATAAATGAATTAAAAAACAAGAATATCTATTTTATTAATGAAGCTGAACTCAGTCCTTCACAGAGTCAGTTTGTCCGAAAATATTTTCACGATGAAGTTAGGCCACACCTAATGCCCATTCTCATAGATCAACTCTTAAATTTTCCATATCTTAAAGATAAAGCCATCTATCTGGCTGTGGTGTTTCATCAGGCTGCTTCGACCTCCGAAAGATATGCCTTGTTGGAACTTCCTTCTTCTTCCATTCTACCACGTTTTTTGGTATTGCCCGGAAGAGGCAGCAAAACACACATCATGTTTATTGATGATGTTATTCGTTTAGGTTTAACTGACATGCTTGCTCAGTTTGGAGCCACCAAAACGGCAGCCTATTGCCTTAAAATGAATCGGGATGCCGAACTGGATATCAATGACGACCTTCCTATGGACTATGAAGCCAAAATTGCCTCAAGCCTGAGAGCACGTAAAAAAGGAAGACCGGTTAGATTGGTATATGACAGGTCCATGCCAAAGACATTACTTTCATACATAATTACGAAAGTAAGGCTTCGCAAGAAGGATGACATTATCCCAGGTGGACGATATCACAACTTTAAAGATTTTATTCATTTTCCAGCAAATCTAATCCCTGAAAAAAAATCGTCAATAACTGTTATTAGTACAGGAGCTTTAACAAAAAGTGGTAAAATAATGAGCGAATTACAAAAGAAAGATGCGCTGCTTTATTTCCCTTATTTCAATTTCAATACAGTGGTTGACCTTATCCGTGAAGCCGCTCTTGACTCAGAAGTAGTGTCGATAAAAATGACACTCTATCGCCTGGCCAAAAATTCTTTAATCATTCATGCCTTGCGCAATGCAATCAACAATGGCAAAAAGGTAACCGTTGTGGTAGAGTTAAAGGCCCGATTTGATGAAGAAGCTAACCTGTACTGGGCACAAAAATTAAAAGAAGATGGAGCTACCGTGTGTTATGGTATTACAGATTTAAAAACGCATGCAAAGCTGCTTCAAATTACCAAACAAGAAAAACTGGCAACCACTTATTATACCGTGCTTGGCACAGGCAACTTTAACGAACAAACTGCTCGAACCTATACCGATGCTTGCCTTCTGACCACCCATTTTGAAATAGGTGAAGATGTGGCCAACATCTTTCAATCTTTAGAAACTCAAACTAAGATTCAGCCAACCAAACACCTGATAGTATCACCTGATGGAATGATGCAACAGTTTTCGAAATTGATAGCACATGAAATGCACGAAGCCAAGGCTGGGCGAAAGGCACTCATTTTATTAAAAATGAATGCACTAAGTGATCCGGAGATGATTCAAAGTCTTTATCAGGCAATGAAAGCTGGAGTAGAAGTTAAATTAGTAGTACGAGGCGTATGTTGCTTAAATATTAACCCAAAAACAAAAGCTCATCATAATTTGGAGGCGGTAAGCATTATTGACACCTATTTAGAGCATTCAAGAATTATGTACTTTTATCATGGAGGTAAAGAGAAAATGTATATTAGCAGTGGCGATTGGATGACTCGTAACCTAAAGCGTAGAATTGAAGTGGCCACACCTATCTATGATAAAAAAATTAAGTCATTCTTAAAAAATATAATTGAAATACAACTCAAGGATAATCAAAAAGCTCGTTATTTACTCCCAGGAAAACTGAATACGTTTATAAAACCACTGAAAGGAACAACCAGGATTAGATCGCAATATTATATTTATAACCACTTGATCAAAAAAACTTAATGCGTTTTGCTGCTATCGATATTGGTTCCAATGCCGTTCGCCTTTTGATTGAAGAGGTTCGGCTAAACAACAAAAAACCCGAGTTAAAAAAACTCAATCATATACGCATTCCCTTGCGTTTAGGCATGGAAGTTTTTGAAACCAAAAAAGTATCTGCTACTAAGAGTAAAGATTTTATTGATACAATGATTGCTTTCAAAAAATTGATGAAAGTATATAAAGTGGATCATTATATGGCATGTGCCACTTCAGCCATGAGGGAGGCAACCAATGCTGATCATTTGGTTCATATAATAAAACAAGAAAGTGGAATTGATGTAGAAGTGATTCATGGTGACCGTGAAGCAGAAATCATTTATCATACACATGCAGAAGATATGATTGATGATGATTTCGACCACTTATATATTGATATTGGCGGAGGAAGTTGTGAATTATCCCTTTTCAGCAATCACAAATTAATAAATTCTCATTCGTTTGATATTGGCACTATAAGGCTATTAAACAATAAAGTATCCAAAGAGCAAATGCAGGAACTAAAAGATTGGATAAAAGACATCAAACGTTCTACAGATTACTTAGCCGGAGTAGGCACTGGAGGCAACATTAACAAACTGTTTACGATATCCGGAAAGAAAGAGAACAAGCCTTTGTACCCACAAGAGGTTAAAGCCATTTACGATGTGCTTACAAAATATTCCTATGATGAACGGGTTGATGTTTTAGGATTAAAAGAAGACCGTGCCGATGTAATAGTTCCAAGCACTAGTTTGCTTTTAGATATTATGAAATGGAGCGGTATGCAATGCCTCTATATACCTCGTGTGGGCTTGGTAGATGGTATAATTCGTGAACTATACGAACAATACTATAT
>DAIMNW010000268.1:0-2855 GCA_036719905.1 Chitinophagales bacterium | reverse complement strand
TCACTATGGTTCTGCTTACTAAGTGGCGAATGAGTGATTCAAATTCAGACTTTGAAACACTGAGTTGGCAAACCGCTCCAGTTTCTAGTTTGGTTTCCCTGGTATAGAGATTTTGAGTCGAAAGTTGCTTTTTGGCTTCTTCTGCCAATAACCTGAGCATTTGTACATCGCTTTTTGAAAGAGCGGTACCTTGCAAATCCGATTTCCATTTTTCTAATATCAACTTATCAAAATCGTCGCCACCAAGAAATGTATCGCCGTGGGTGCTCAAAACTTCAAATATTCCTTGATGAATTTTAAGAATGGAAACATCGAAAGTGCCACCACCCAAATCATAAACCGCTATGGTGCTATTCTCTTCCGGATTAAGCCCTATACCATAAGCAAGGCTGGCTGCCGTTGGTTCGTTTACTATGCGCAACACATTTAACCCGGCAAGTTTTCCTGCATCTTTTGTTGCTTGGCGTTGAGCGTCATTAAAATAGGCTGGTACAGTGATTACGGCTTTTGAAATGGAGCATTTCAATTTATCCTCGGCTATTCTTTTTAATTCCTTTAAAATTATGGCCGATAGCTCGATGGGGGAATAGTATTTATCGCCTACTCTAATTTTTACTAAACCCTCCTTATTGTCATCAATTATCTGGTATGAAAAAAACTCTTTGAATTGTTTTACATCGCCATACGATTTGCCCATCAACCTTTTTACAGAGAAAATGGTTCGTTCTGGATTAGTGATACTTTTTTCTCGAGCCTTATCCCCTACCAAAATATTTCCTACTTCATCAAAATGAATGATGGATGGCAGTAAGTTTCGGTTTCCTTGGTGCGATATACACACCGGCTTTCCATCACAGGAATCAATATAGGCTACTAAACTGTTAGTAGTTCCCAAATCAATCCCAATAATTATTTCCTGATCGGTGGGTTCAAGAAGTTTTCCTTTGGATACATTGATTGCAATTTTTGCCATGGTACAAAACTAGCAATTCGTGGCCTCTCCTAGGCAGTACAAAGAGCGTCCCACAAAGAATTCTTTTGCCGAATTAGAATATTTTAAGAATAAGAAAATAAGAAAGCGACTCTTATTCGTAGAGTTTAAAGCCAAGCATGTAACTATTTACATCGGCTTTCACTTGCTGCAAAATGGTCTCATTTTCGCTGTTCATGATTACTTTATCAATCGATTCGGCAATAAAGCGCATATCGCTTTCTCTCAATCCACGGCTAGTAACAGCCGGCACTCCCAGTCGAATGCCACTGGTAACAAATGCTGTTTTGTCGTCAAAAGGTACCATGTTTTTATTGGTAGTAATGTCGGCTTTCTGCAAGGCTATCTCGGCTTTTTTACCGCTGATATTTTTATTTCTTAAGTCAATTAGCATCAGGTGGTTATCGGTACCCCCACTTATTATGTGGTAGTCCTTTTCCATAAAACATTTAGCAAGTGCCTGCGCATTGGCTATAATTTGAGCACAATAGGCGGTAAATTCATCGGTCAAACATTCGCCAAACGCTATGGCTTTAGCAGCTATCACATGCTCAAGCGGTCCACCTTGAGTGCCCGGGAAAACAGCGCTATCAATAAGGCTACTCATCATTCGCACTTCGCCTTTGGGTGTTTTTAAGCCAAAAGGATTTTCGAAATCGGCACCCATCATAATAATACCTCCTCGTGGGCCTCTTAGCGTTTTATGCGTTGTAGAAGTTACAAAATGACAATGTTTGATTGGGGAGGTCAAAAATCCTTTAGCTATTAGTGCAGCAGGATGGGCGATATCGGCCATGAGCAAGGCGCCTACCTTGTCGGCTATTTCTCGAAAACGTTTAAAATCCCAATCGCGGCTATAGGCCGATGCGCCTGTTATTATTAATTTTGGCTTTTCTCGAAGGGCGGTTTCTTCCACTTTATTCAAATCAATACGGCCGGTCTCTTTTTCTACTCCATAGAAACTGGTTTGATATAATTTACCAGAGAAATTGACTGGAGAACCATGAGTAAGGTGCCCACCGTGATTCAGGTCTAATCCTAATATTTTATCGCCAGGCTTAATAATGGCGCTCATTAATGCAGCATTGGCCTGAGCTCCACTATGAGGCTGCACATTGGCATATGCTGCGCCAAACAGTTCACAAACTCTATCAATAGCCAACTGTTCCACCTGATCCACTACATCGCAACCACCATAGTAACGTTTTCCAGGGTAGCCTTCAGCGTATTTATTGGTCAAGCAACTTCCCATAGCCTCCATTACTTGTTGGCTGGTAAAATTTTCAGAAGCTATCAGTTCAAGTCCTTCACGTTGACGGTGAAGTTCTTTATCAATCAAGTTAAATACGGCTGTATCTCTTTGCATAAAACAAGTTTAGTTTTGGTTGAGTTTGGCAAAAGTACAAATGCCAATCTAAGGTTCGATTAATTATTAAAAAAAATTATACCTCTTTATTCATTAATGATTTAATTTCTATGAGGTGGGCGTTTATTGATTTAAGGAGGTCTAGTTCTGCTTCATTATTATTTTTATTTGTATTTGGCGATTCGTGAGCAAATTTTTGATGCATAAGTAAATCCCTTTGCGTAAATACGCGATCACGAAAAGCCTGAGCGTCGGTAATCCCAATTAATTGCATTTGATTGCCAGTGTGGATGCTTTGGCCGGCCGTTTCAATTCGCAGAATACATAAACTGAAATAGCGCAAGAGAGGACCTTCAATAAAGGTGATATCCTGAATGTTTTCCAACGGAATATTTTTTTCAATTCGAACGAAAATGCCTTGCCGAAAATGCAGACTTCTTTCGCAAATGGTAGCATCAAGGCGTTCATAATAATGCCTGGCCCACCATTGTCCAATAC
>DAIMNW010000073.1:0-10285 GCA_036719905.1 Chitinophagales bacterium | reverse complement strand
TGGTAAGTAGCTTTGCAACTAGCTGATCTATATCCTGCACTTCTGCAAGTTCCTTTTCAATGTTTACTATAGTATTCACTTGATTGAGAAACCACTTATCAATCTGCGTTAGTTTAAAAAGTGTATTAATGGTAACCCCCAGGATGAGAGCGTCTTTTATTCTAAATATTCTATCCCAGGTTGGTTTTTTTAATCGATCTAATATTTCTTCCGATTTGTACTGCGACTTGCCATAATACCCCAAACCAATGGCCTCATTTTCAAGGCTTTGACAGGCCTTTTGTAATGCTTCGGTGAAGGTTCTGCCAATGGCCATTACTTCTCCTACCGATTTCATTTGAAGTCCCAATGTTTCGTCGGCACCTTTAAACTTGTCAAAATTCCAACGTGGTATTTTTACAATTACATAATCTAATGTAGGTTCAAAGAAGGCCGATGTGGTTTTGGTAATCTGGTTTTTCAGTTCGTCGAGGGTATATCCAATGGCTAACTTGGCAGCTATTTTAGCAATAGGGTATCCTGTGGCTTTAGAAGCTAGAGCGGAGGATCGGCTCACCCGTGGATTGATTTCGATGGCAATAATTTCTTCAGTTTCCGGATTGAGTGCAAATTGCACATTACATCCTCCGGCAAAATTGCCCAACCCTCTCATCATCCTGATGGCCGAATTTCTCATCAATTGGAATGCTGTATCGCTCAAGGTCATAGCAGGCGCCACGGTAATGCTATCGCCAGTGTGTACCCCCATTGGATCAAGGTTTTCGA
This sequence comes from Chitinophagales bacterium, assembly GCA_036719905.1. Lineage (GTDB taxonomy): Bacteria > Bacteroidota > Bacteroidia > Chitinophagales > CAIODY01 > DAIMNW01. Next base: position 9,520 of record DAIMNW010000073.1, on the reverse strand, counting down.
CCGTGCAGATAATGGTCACATTATCATTTTTATCTCTCAATAATTCTAACTCATATTCTTTCCAACCCAATACGGCTTTTTCTACCAATACTTCGTGCATGGGTGAGGCTGTTAACCCCCTGTTCAAAGCAGCGTCCAAATCGTCTTTTGAATGAACAAATCCGCCGCCGGTACCTCCTAAGGTAAACGAAGGCCTGATGACAAGTGGAAAGCCTATTTCCTGGGCAAATTCTTTTCCTTCAAGAAAGGAATTGGCGGTACGTGCAGGTGCAACCGGTATGCCTAATTCAATCATATACTGCCTAAACAATTCTCGGTCTTCGGCTTTATTAATGGCCTTGATATCGACTCCAATCAACTTGATTTTATAATTTTCCCATAGCCCTATTTCATCAGCTTCTTTACAGAGATTGAGAGCCGTTTGCCCACCCATGGTTGGCAGCACGGCATCAATTTGGTTTTCTTGCAATATCTTTTCAATACTTTCAACGTTTAGCGGCCATAAATAAACCTTATCGGCTACAATAGGGTCGGTCATAATGGTGGCCGGATTGCTGTTAATCAGTATCACTTTTATTCCTTCTTCACGAAGTGAACGAGCCGCCTGCGAACCACTATAGTCAAATTCACAAGCTTGACCAATGATGATGGGTCCTGAACCGATAATTAATACACTTTTGATAGAAGAATCTTTTGGCATTCGAATAAGGCTGAATTCTTGAGAAAATAATTGGCTTGCTTACAGCACCAAAGGTACATAAGGAAAACGGCGATGAAAAGACCGGTGAGTAACTTGTTGAGAAAATATTATTTCGCCTGAAGCTTGGCAACCAATGCTTCTAACTCTGAAATCCGCTTTTCAAAATTTGGCAACTTTCGGAACATGGCTTGCGAACGAAGCGTTGCGGTATATTCATAAGCCGGCGAACCGGTGTAGGATTTCCCGGGCTCGGTGATGGATTTAGAAACGCCACTCTGGGCATTAATCATAGTTCTGTCGGCAATGGTGATGTGTCCTACTATGCCCACTTGCCCTCCAATCATACAATTCTTACCAATTTTTGTACTACCTGCAATGCCTGCTTGAGCGGCTATCACGGTGTTTTCCCCAATTTCCACATTGTGTGCAATCTGAATCAGGTTATCAAGTTTTACTCCTTTACGAATAATGGTAGAGCCTATCGTGGCCCTATCGATTGCCGTGTTGGCTCCAATCTCCACATTGTCTTCCACTATTACATTACCTACCTGTGATACTTTTTTGTAAGTACCGTCGGCCTGTGGCGAATGTCCAAATCCATCTCCTCCTATGATTACTCCGGAATGAATGATACAATTTTTACCTATTCGACACTCATGATAAATTTTTACACCCGGGTAAATAACTGTTCCCTCTCCTATCTCCACATTGGTACCAATAAATACCTGTGGGTATATTTTTACATGGTCGTTCAATTTGACTCCTGAGCTGATATAGGCCCCTCCTCCTATATACACATCTTTGCCTATTGGGGCTGTGGTATGCACCATGGCTTCGGCCTCAATGCCTATCAGCTTTGTATATACATGATTAAATTTATCCAGTAAAAATGCGAAGCTACCATAGGCATCTTTTACCTTTATTAAGGTTGCCTGCACCGTTTTTGTGGGTTCAAAATCCTGATTGACAATAAGTATGGAAGCCCCGGTAGTGTAAGCATATTCCACATACTTCGGATTGGCCAAAAACGACAATTCACCAGCTTTAGCCTCTTCTATTTTCCCAACCGAACTAACCACTGCCAGCGGATTGCCAACGATGGTCCCATTCAAAAGGGTGCTTAATTCTTGGGCTGTTATTTCCATAGAGAATGCTTTGTGAAAGTAGGTAATTAGTTCAAAAGTAATATTTTTATTAGCTCTGTTTCAGCGAATATTAGTTAATATTCTGATAAACAGCACCTATATTAGGCGTAAGCTTTACTGAGTATTATCCTGCTTCCAATTATTGTGATTACTTTTAGGCCTTTGTTAAATAACTGTTCTTAGTAGCTAATTTTTTTACAGTATTTAAGTTTAAAAGTGCTGCTCTCCCCGATGAAAAAACTCGACCGTCTGATTATTTCCACTTTTGTGGGGCCTTTCGTAGCCACCTTTTTTATCATGCTGTTTATTCTGGTCATGCAGTTTGTATGGAAGTATATTGATGATCTGGCTGGCAAAGACTTGGACTCCCTACTCATCTTGCAGCTACTATTTTATACCTCTGCCAGTATGGTTCCACTTGCCTTGCCTTTGGCCACCCTACTGTCTTCCATCATGACTATGGGTTCGTTAGGTGAAAATCACGAAACAGTAGCTATGAAGGCTGCCGGCATTTCACTCTACCGCTTTATGATGCCTATGGTAGTGGCTGGAATTTTTATCTCAGTAGGGGCTTTCTTTTTTTCTAACTATGTAATACCGGTAGCCAACTTAAAAGCAGGCACTTTGCTTTATGATATGCAGGCACAACGGCCAGCGTTGAACATTAAAGAAGGAGTGTTTTATAAAGGCATTGATGGCTTTAGTATCAAAATTGGCAAGAAAGATAAAGATGGAAAAACCATTCACGATATTCTCATTTACGACCATAGAAGTGGCCGTGGCAGCGATAATATGATGACGGCCAAGGATGGCGAAATGTTTATGACGGCCGATAAACGGTTTTTAACCTTGAATTTGAAAAACGGCTATCACTACGAAGAACTAGCACCTAAACAAAACGGCGATAACGAATTAATGCGAACCGGCTTTGCCACCTACAACAAGCTATTCGACCTGTCAGCATTTTCGCTCACCCGAAGTAATGAGTCAATGTATAAAGATCATTATCAGATGTTGAACCTAAAGCAACTGCACCGAACCATTGATTCTATGACCAATCAAAGAGATACCATTAAAAAAACGGTTCACGGATACCTAGACAGATATTATCATATAAAATCAATTCCTGTTAAAGCAACTGCTTCGGCCCGAGGAGCTAATTTTTTTGACCAATTTAACAAAGCCGAGAAAAAAAGAATCTATGCCCAGGCCTTAATTAGAGCTCGTGAAATTCGCGGTTACACCACCATGGGATTGAACGATTTGGACTATAATAAAACGCTAATCTCTCGTCATAAAATAGAGGTACAACGTAAGTACACACTCAGTGTAGCTTGCTTACTGTTGCTGCTAATAGGTGCTCCATTAGGCGCCATCATTCGTAAAGGCGGCTTAGGCTTACCGGTGGTCATGTCAGTCATCTTTTTTGTTATTTTTCATAGTAGCGGTATGATTGGCGAAAAAATGGCTCGTGAATTTGTACTTACCCCATTCGGTGGCATGTGGCTACAAATATTTGTAATTACCCCAATAGCTGTTTTCCTGATTTACAAAGCCAAAAATGATTCTGCACTTTTCAATCTGGACGTGTACAAGCAATATTTTCAAAGGGTGATAAAGTTATTTGCCAAGAATGATTCTGGGCTAAAATGAATTCCCAACATTCATATTAATTAATATATTTGTGACATCAATTTTAACCAGCAACTCTAATTTAAAACAATGAGCAACCAGAACAAGTCAAATTTAACCAATTATATACTGGCTTTTATTTTTACAGCTATCATGGTTTATCTATTGGTAGTGCTTCCTGCCGCCTTTTGGATAGTATTGCCATTCAGCGTTACGTATATTGCTAAATCTTTAGACCTTTTATAAACTCTCTTTTTTTTCTTTTTTTTCATCCTGCTATTTGATTCTAATCGGATAGCAGGTTTTTTTATTTTTTTTTATAAACAACTTACGTGGTGTAAATGACGCCAATAGCTTAAATAATCCATTATGAGAAACAACCAGCTTGGTATTGGAAGCCGACTTCGACATCCGCAATTTGGCGAAGGCATTCTCATGAAATTATCCATTGATTATTTAACCATTTCTTTTTTTCAGATTGGTGTTAAGGAGATTGAGCGCACCTTTCAGGGGTTGGAACTAATTGAAGCCGTGGAGCCTGAACCAGGGATGATTTCATACGAAACAATTGAAATGAAACTGAGTGAAATACTAATGCGCTGGGCCGATGTTCAACAGATTGTAAGCATTGCTCCTAAGTTCATTGGTGGCACCATGTATTTGCAACCTTCCGACAAGAATTTGAAACCGAAAGACATTCCGGTTCAGGCATTTTTCCATAAAATAGTAATGCTTCGCGACCGTTTACGACTACTTGAGCAAAAAATTAATGCCCACACAGTGCTTACCGATGAAGAAAAAGTGGAGATGCAGCAATACATAACACGAATTTATGGTTCCCTTACTACCTTCAACGTTCTCTTTAAAAACCCAGAAGATCAATTTATAGGCGAAAAAGGAAAGGAGTAACTGCCATCGTAATGCCCCTATTATTAAACTATTTGCTCACAGGCTTATCTTAATCAAGTCAATATGTTATTTAATAAATCCTTACTCGGCTTGATTCTGTCTTTATGGTTTTTTCCATCAATAGCTCAAACGGTTGTTCCGGCTGCGCCATTGCGCTATAAGCCTACTTTGGATTTTGATCAACGGTTTTATTATGTCAACCAACAAAAACTTAACGTTTGGGGGTATAGAGCCGGAATATTATTTCACGACAAATACAAAGCCGGTGTAGGAATCTATTACATGAGCAATAATTCTACTGGCAATAACGCCGGCGGTTTAATGGACGGTACATCGCTCAATCAGCGACATTATATTGGCACCATTTACTGGGAGCCATTCCTTACCAGAAAAAAGTATTGGGAATGTAGCGTTGTACATGAAATAGGCTATGGTCATGTGGTTAATAGTTTACGGGCCACCACAAACAAATCTGTGATCAATCAACAAAAAGGTTTTGTGGTTCCGGCCGGTGTTGGCTTATCACTTAATTTAAAACCGCCAGCTATATTAGGCTTTAAACCTATCCGTTGGGTTGGCATCAATCTTTGCACCGGATTCCGTATTGCCGCTGCTCAGAGCATTAAGCAAGATAATTATGGGGGGTGGTACTGGAGCATTAGTGGCGCCATATTCTTGGATCGATTTACTGAAGATTTTCATGAATGGAAAAACAAAAGATCAAGTACTCAAAACCGCCTCATTTCAACTAACGATTCCACCTTTTAGGCAGTTGTTTAAATAGCCTCTTGCATTTACTATATTTACAAACAGTTTTTAGTGTTTTGATTATCGAAAGTTTATTTTGGAAAAGTATAAATACAGCTATCTAGTACCATGAGTTTAGAATTAAAAAACAAAGTTAGAATTGTCACCGCTGCCTCACTGTTTGATGGTCACGATGCCGCCATTAATATTATGCGCCGCATTATGCAAGCCAAAGGGGCCGAGGTGATTCATCTTGGGCATAACCGCAGCGCTGCAGAAATAGTAGACTGTGCCATTCAGGAAGATGCACAAGGCATAGCCATTACTTCGTATCAAGGTGGGCACGTTGAGTTTTTTAAATACATGTATGATTTGTTGAGAGAAAAAGGTTGTGGTCACATCAAAATTTTTGGTGGTGGTGGTGGAACTATTTTGCCAACCGAAATTGAAGAATTGCATGCGTATGGCATTAACAGAATTTATTCGCCCGATGATGGCAGAAAAATGGGACTTGAAGGCATGATTGAAGATGTAGTGAAACAATGCGATTTTTCTACTATCACCAATTTGAAATTAGGCGATAGCAAAACTAACCTGGAGAAAAAAGACGAAAAAACAATTGCCCAACTCATTACAGTGGCAGAAAATGGTGAGCCTATTCATCTGAAAAATAAAAAAACAAATTCGCCTGTTCTTGGCATTACGGGTACGGGTGGTGCAGGCAAGTCAAGTGTTACAGATGAAATTGTTCGCCGCTTTCTAAATCGATATACCGATAAAACTATAGCTGTAATTTCTGTTGATCCATCGAAAAAGAAAACCGGGGGCGCATTGTTAGGTGATAGAATTCGAATGAACTCTATTCACAGTCCACGTGCTTACATGCGTTCGTTGGCTACCCGTGATAGCGAAGTAACATTAAGTGCCCATGTGCAGGAAGCCATTGATGTTTGCAAAGCTGCTGCTTTCGATTTTATCATTTTGGAGAGTGCCGGCGCCGGCCAAAGCGATGCATCTATCATCGATTTTGTGAATGTGAGCATGTATGTGATGACGCCGGAATTTGGTGCAGCTTCACAATTGGAGAAAATAAATATGTTGGATTATGCCGATGTAATAGCCATCAACAAATTTGACAAAGCCGGGGCTTTAGATGCTTTACATGATGTAAAAAAACAGTACAAACGAAACCATAATCTGTTCACGGCAAAGGATGAGGACTTGCCAATAGTGGGCACCATTGCTTCTCAATTCAATGATACTGGAGTGAATCAACTGTTTGAGTTACTAGTGGATGCTATTGAGAAAAAATGCCATGTTGATTGGGGAACCACAGATACTCACCACGAAAAAAACACGGCTACTAAAAGTCAGATTATTCCACCTGCAAGAGTTCGGTATCTAGCTGAAATAGCTGAAAACAATGAATCGTATGACCGTTGGGTTGATGAACAATGCACTTTAGCCACCAAGTTGTACCAACTCGAAGGAGTAATGCAAATGAAAGAAATGGCTGATAGTAAAGATTTAAAAACCATAAAAGCCAAATTTGAAAAAGCTTTACACCATGAATGCAAAGATTTAATCAGCAATTGGGAAAGCCGCAAACAACAATATGCCGGTGAATTTTATGAATATCAAGTTCGCGACAAAGTCATCAAACAACCCTTGACCACAAATTCATTAAGTGGTACAAAAATTAAGAAAGTTGTGCTGCCTAAGTACAACGATTGGGGTGATATTCTACGTTGGCAATTGCAAGAAAATGTTCCTGGAGAATTTCCTTACACAGCCGGAGTATTTGAATTGAAACGTCAAGGAGAAGACCCCACTCGTATGTTTGCCGGCGAAGGTGGCCCCGAAAGAACGAATAAACGGTTCCACTATGTTTCGCTAGGGCAGCCTGCTAAACGCTTAAGCACAGCGTTCGATAGTGTTACTTTATATGGCGAAGACCCTGCCATTCGTCCGGATATTTATGGAAAAATAGGCAACAGTGGTGTGAGCATAGCCACAGTAGACGATGCAAAAAAATTGTACAGTGGTTTTGATTTATGCGACCCTAAGACTTCGGTGAGTATGACCATCAATGGGCCAGCACCCATGTTGTTAGCATTTTTTATGAATGCTGCCATTGATCAAGAGTGCGAAAAATATATCAAGCAAAATAATATCGCTATTCCTAATGAAAAATTAAAAAATGCTTCGCATTACAACGGTGAATTGCCCGAGGGAAATGACGGCTTGGGATTAAAATTATTAGGATTGAGCGGTGATGATGTTTTACCAAAAGACGTTTACGAACAACTTAAAGCAAAGGCTTTGCAATCTGTTCGTGGTACTGTACAAGCCGATATATTAAAAGAAGACCAAGCTCAAAACACTTGCATTTTCTCCACTGAGTTTGCTTTAAAATTAATGGGCGATGTGCAACAGTATTTTATCGACCAAAAGGTGCGTAATTTTTATTCGGTGAGCATTAGCGGTTATCACATTGCAGAAGCAGGTGCCAATCCTATTACCCAATTGGCCTTTACATTGGCAAATGGTTTTACCTATGTCGAATATTATTTGAGCAGAGGAATGAATATTGATGATTTTGCTCCCAATCTTTCCTTCTTCTTTAGCAATGGAATGGACCCGGAATATTCTGTGATAGGACGTGTGGCTCGAAGAATTTGGGCAAAAGCCATGAAGCTGAAATACAAAGGCAATGATAGAAGTCAAAAATTGAAATATCATATACAAACCAGCGGACGCAGTTTGCATGCACAAGAGATTGATTTCAACGATATAAGAACAACCCTGCAAGCCTTGTATGCCATTTATGATAATTGCAATTCACTGCATACTAATGCATATGATGAAGCCATAACAACCCCTACAGAAGAAAGTGTGCGCCGGGCTATGGCCATTCAATTAATTATTAATAGAGAATTGGGTACAGCTAAAAATGAAAATCCCAATCAAGGTTCGTTTTTGATAGAAGAATTAACCGACCTGGTAGAGAAAGCGGTGTTGGACGAATTCAAACGCATTACCGAACGCGGTGGAGTTTTGGGAGCCATGGAACGCATGTATCAGCGAAATAAAATACAGGAAGAATCTATGTATTACGAACATCAAAAACATACCGGAGAATATCCTATTGTGGGAGTGAATACTTTTTTGAATAGCAAAGGCTCACCTACGGTAATACCTGCCGAAGTAATACGAAGCACCACTGAAGAAAAGGATTTTCAAATAAACGCTGTTCAAGCTTTTCAAAAGCGAAATGAATCCAAAAGTGAAGCTGCCTTGCAGCGCTTAAAAGAGGTTGCTATAGCCAACGGAAATTTATTTGCCGAACTGATGGAAACGGTAAAGTATTGCTCACTAGGACAAATCAGCCATGCCTTGTATGAAGTGGGTGGGCAGTATAGGAGGAGTATGTAAATTATTTGCATTGGTTCTTTTGATCAGAAAAGGATTACTTTCTCAACTGGGATTAATTTTGGGTCAACCTTCAAATTACCTACCCATTTATTAAGATTTTTCTACGCTTAGCATTGGAGTCTATGTATTTCAGATGAAGGACAAAAACTTTTTACTAATTGGTAAAATTTGAAAGAAAATGTATCTTTCAGATGAAAACAATACCCATTATGGCCAAAAAAGTTATCATCGTAGGCGGCGGAGTTGCAGGCATGAGCGCAGCCCAAGAATTAATTGAACGAGGCTACCAAGTCGAAGTTTACGAAAAACATAAAAAAATACCCGGCGGTAAAGAAATTTCTAATTAGAATATTCCGAAAGTGCCTGTTCACGTCATGTTATGTTTCGTTTCACTCTGTTGAAGCATACATTTGCTCCAGAATTAACATTGGCTATGTCCAATCTAGGAAACAGAATTTAAGGAAAGTATTTAGCCAATTTATTCAGCTCAAATTGAGGAGCCATTTATACAATTGGTGACTTTGGATTAAATGTTTTCGTCATCCACAAATCCCACTCAAAGGAAACCCAGAAACTACCCATAACCGATTTGTTAATGCTTGGCGACACAAATTTCATAGGAGGCAGACCCTCAATCCGGCCTACCTCGATTTTCGCATCAACACCTTGAAGCGCAGCCACAGTCATCACGTAAGGGGCAATCAAATACTTTGGATTGGCAGCATCATTGTAAATTAAAGCATTGGTATTGAATAGTGGCCATAGTTTTACAAAGTTTGGAAACTTGTCTATTCCTCCAGTTTCGCCTTCAGCTGCAGCATCTAGAGTAATTGCACGAGCATCTTTTTTCTTATCAAAAATATGTTTGCTGAACACCTCTTCGTTGAGATGTTTTACCTGGGAAAATTGATTCATGGGTATTGACAGGTTAAATTTTCCCAATACTTTATTC
>DAIMNW010000267.1:0-2880 GCA_036719905.1 Chitinophagales bacterium | reverse complement strand
CATATGTGGCATATTTTTAATTGAGAACCTCTCTGTCATGTTGCAAGTGGCTGTTTTTAAATATCGCAAGAGAAGATATGGACTGGAGTATGCACAGCAGAATAGATTTTTTAAAATGTCACCCTTGCATCATCATTATCAGAAACTTGGCATGCATGAATCAAAAATAGTGATGCGTTTTTTTATTATAGGAATTGTGTTAGCCATTGTAAGCATTGCAACACTCAAACTTCGTTAAGCTAATAGCGTCAACAAAAATGAAAAGATTAGTAATTCTTGGGGCTGGAGAAAGCGGTGCAGGCACGGCGGTGCTGGCCAAACAACAGGGCTTTGATGTATTCGTAAGCGATAAGGGGAAAATAATAGATAAGTATAAAAAAATTCTGAATCAATATGAGGTAGCGTTTGAAGAAGGTACTCATACGTTTGAAAAAATAGTGAATGCAGATGAGGTGATGAAAAGTCCAGGTATTCCTGAGAAAGCAGATGTGGTGAAGGAAATCAGAAAAAAAGGAATTCCAGTAGTGAGTGAAATTGAATTTGCATCGCGGTATACAAATGCATTTATAATTGGTATTACAGGCAGCAATGGAAAGTCAACTACTACAAGTTTAATTCATCACATATTGCATAAAGCCGGCTTAAAAGCAGCTTTAGTGGGAAATATAGGCAACAGCTTTGCATTGGAAGTGGCCCGAGGAGGGTGGGATTACTATGTGATTGAAATTAGCAATTTTCAGTTAGATGACATTGTCAACTTTAGGCCTAATATTTCAATTCTTTTGAATATTTCTGAAGATCATTTGGATAGATATAATTATGAATTTCAAAAATATATCAACTCCAAGTTTAGGATTAGTATGAATCAAAGAGAAGGCGATGTTTTTATATACAATGCCGACGATGAGATTATAAAAACAGAATTAAAAAAAAGAGAGACGGTAGGTTTGAATACTACTTCGAACACCCAACCAACTTTACTACCATTTTCACTACATAACACTTTTCAAAACGGAGTATTTATCAACGATAACCAAATAATCATTAACCAAAACCAAAAACCAACATTTACTATGAACATTTACGACTTAGCCTTACAAGGCAAACACAATCAGCAAAACAGCATGGCTGCAGCCGCTACTGCCAATTTGGTAAACATTAGAAACGAAGTGGTTCGCGAATCACTCAGTGATTTTAACAATCTTGAACATCGTATGGAGCCAGTTGGCAGTATTAAGGGAATTGAATTTGTAAACGATTCCAAAGCAACAAATATTAATAGCACCTGGTACGCTCTTGAAAGTATCACCAAACCAATTATTTGGATTGCCGGGGGATTAGATAAAGGCAACGATTATACCGTTTTGCAAAGCTTAGTTCGTGAAAAAGTGAAGGCAATTGTTTGTTTAGGTACTGATAACCGCAAAATTCATGAAGCCTTTTCTCGATATGTTGATATGATTGCCAATACTCAGTCAGCTCACGAAGCTGTTCAGCTATCTTACTACTTAGGTAGTGCCGGCGATCTTGTGTTGTTATCGCCAGCTTGTGCCAGTTTCGATTTATTTGAAAATTATATCGATCGGGGTAATCAATTTAAAGCAGCGGTTAAATCATTATAAGTAATCGCTGTTCCTGATTCGTAGTTTTCCTCGACAACGAATAATTGGTTCTATAAAAATTACTGTAAACAAAACTGTATGATTACTAAAGAAGATTTGGAAGAAGCAATGCATCCACGTTCATTGGTTGCAAAAACCTATGGTGATAGGTATATTTGGTTAATCGTTATACTTCTTTCTGTCTTTTCGTTACTTGCAATCTATAGTAGCACTGGCACTCTTGCCTATAAGCATGATAAAAGCAACGAGTTTTTTGTCATAAAGCAGGTACTCTTTCTCATTTTTGGTTTGGGATTAATGTACGCTGCCCATCTTGTTCACTATAAATTTTATTCTCGTATCTCTCAGGTCATGCTGTTTGTTACAGGGTTGTTGCTTTTATACACTTTGTTCTTTGGTCGTCATTTAAATGATGCTAGCAGATGGGTAACCATCCCATTCATCGGCATTTCATTCCAAACATCAGACTTGGCTAAACTGATTTTAATAATGTACATAGCCAGAATGCTTTCAAAAAAGCAAGAGGTTATCAAAGATTTTAAGCAGGCTTTCCTCCCTATTCTAATTCCCATTATTATTTTTTGTGGACTAATTGTACCAGCCAATTTATCCACAGCAGCTATTCTTTTTGCCACCTGTATGTTGTTGCTTTTTATTGGTCGAATCAATTTGTATCACCTGGCAGGTATGGCGGCAACCGGTTTGGTAGCCCTAATTCTATTTGTGCTCATAGCCAAGGCATTTGGAATAGAAGGGAGAATTGCGACTTGGGAAAACAGAATAAAATCTTTTTCTAACTCTACAGAAAGCACCGAACCTTTTCAAGTCCAGCAAGCCAGCATTGCCATATCCCGAGGGGGAATAGTTGGGCAAGGACCTGGCATGAGTACGCAGAAAAATTTTCTTCCTCACCCTTATTCTGATTTTATTTTTTCAATCATTATTGAAGAATATGGCTTGATGGGGGCAATAATTATGGTAGCACTTTACCTTCTATTCTTGTTCCGATGCATACGAATATTTGTTCGTTCGAAGGGTGCTTTTGGTGGATTTCTAGCAGTAGGATTAGGATTTGCATTAACCACTCAGGCTCTCATGCACATGGCTGTAAATGTTCATCTCACTCCGGTTACAGGAGTAACGTTGCCATTTGTAAGCATGGGGGGTACCTCTTTGATATTTACAAGCTTGGCCACAGGCATTATATTAAGTGTAAGTAAAAACGTGGAAGAAGAAAGAGTAAATCAAGGCAGTGAAG
>DAIMNW010000072.1:0-10321 GCA_036719905.1 Chitinophagales bacterium | reverse complement strand
TCTTGTTCTACCAAATCAGGTAGCAGCGGTGCTTGCAACTGCAATTGCGGTGGCGATCCACAACTTCCTTAGTTCATTCATTTTTCCACATATGCAAATGATCCGGCTTCTCATCAGAAGCCGGATTTTTTTTTGGTACTAACCCAAAATATGTTGATTAACTTTGAGAATGAATAAAATAGTCCTGTTCTGGTGTTGGCTTTTACTCTCTATAGTCACCGTTAATGCACAAAGTTTTACCCATAGCGATAGTCTTCGCGGTACACTCAACCCTCTACGCACCTGTTATAATGTGCTTTCCTATGATTTAACAGTTCAAATAGACATTGCCCACAAATCAATATCAGGCAGCAATAAGTTTTTCTTTGGGCTGAAAGAAAGTGTGAACTCCTTGCAGTTTGACTTAGCAACTGAGTTTCAAGTAGATTCAATCATCAAAAACCAAAAGCAGCTCTCCTTTGACAGAATCGATGAGGCAGTTATTGTCCATTTTCAGGACAAATTAATTAAGAACAATGTAGATGGCTTTACAGTTTACTATCATGGCACACCCCCTGAAGCGAAGATGGCCCCATGGGATGGAGGTTTTGTGTGGCAGAAAGATGAAAACGGTAATCCTTGGGTGGCTGTAGCCTGCGAAGGAGTGGGGGCTAGCAGTTGGTGGCCCTGCAAGGATCATCTAAGCGATGAGCCTAATGCAATGTCGATTAGCATAGTGATAAAAGATGCCATGGATTATATACCAGGTTCCAAAAATTACAAAAAATATGGTGACATGTTTGTTGTGAGCAATGGCAAGTTTATAGGCGAAAAATACCTCGATGGTGCTGTAGCATATTTATGGAAAGTGAGCAACCCCATCAATAATTATAATGTTACGTTTTATTTAGGCGACTATGCCCCTAAACAGAAGTCTATTAAAAATGGAGATGCTGAAATTAAGTGTACTTATTGGCTACTGAAATCTCATATAGATAGTGTGAACTATTTACAAAAATACACTCCTACTGTGCTTAGATGTTTTGAATATTATTTTGGCGATTACCCATTTAAGTCGGATGGATATCAGTTGGTAGAAGCACCTTATGTTGGTATGGAACATCAATCTGCAATAGCATACGGCAACAAGTTTGTTAATGGGTACCGGGGCCTAAATCCATTGCATCTTGACTTTGATTATATCATCATGCATGAGACTGCCCACGAGTGGTGGGGTAACAATGTTAGCTGCTCAGACCTGGCTGATCTTTGGATTCATGAGAGTTTCGCTACATATGCCGAGGCGCTGTATTTTGAATTTGTTTGGAATAAATCAACAGCTGATGACTGGATGCAACTACATCGTAAAAACATTAAGAATGAGCGACCTATCATAGGGCCGATGGACGTTAATTATGACGGAAGTAAATACGATATAGATATGTATTACAAAGGAGCCTGGATGCTATATATGCTTCGAAAAATGGTGGATAATGATAATTTGTTCTTTGGTATGCTGAAAGGGTTGCAAACTAATTTTGCACTCAAGACCACCAATACCGATGAAATACTTAATTATATGAGCAACTCATTAGGTAAATCGTATCGACCTTACTTTAATCAGTATCTCTATCATACCCGATTGCCTGTATTATTAATTAAGGATAAGGGTGATAACTGGGAAATTATCTTAAGCGCCGACGAAAAAGCTTTCGCCATGAAATTAGAGTTGGACTCCAAAGACTACAATTTTGAAAATGGAAAGCCAATCGTGATTTCCAAGCAGATTGTTCCTGAAACTCATTTGAACAAGAGTTTGGAGGCTTATCTATTGACTATAAAGAAAGAGTAATTTTTTATTTATTCAACTCTAGCCAGGCTAAAATACCTCCTGTAAGATTTTTTGTATTGCTAAATCCTCTTGAAATAAGTAGTTGTTGAGCGGTGGCGCTACGTGCTCCACTGCGGCATTGGAGTATCACCTCCTGATCAGCAAAGTTTTGCAACTCGTCTATCTGTTGGGGAATGGTTGCCAAAGGAATATTAATGGCTCCTGGTATTCTGGCTTCTTCAAACTCCCAAGGTTCTCGTACATCAATAATGGTTAGATTTTCATTATTATTTAATCGCTCTTTAATTTCAAGTGCAGTAATAGTCATTGTCTTGTTTTTTTTGTAAAAATAATCTTTCTTAGGTAAACTTCAAGTGGGGTTCATAAGTTGCCAAGCCTAATTAAGAAATGCTCCTTATTTTGTAAAAAAAAACATAAACAGATTACCTATGAAAATCATTTGCGTTGGCCGCAACTATGTAGCTCATGCCAAGGAATTGAATAATGAAGTACCAACTGCACCTGTGGTATTTATGAAACCCTCTACGGCTTTGCTCAAGGACAATCAACCTTTCTATTTGCCGGCATTTACAAAAGATATGCATTACGAAACTGAAATTGTGCTTCGAATTGGAAAGAACGGCAAACACATACAGCAGGAATTCGCCAACGCGTATATAAAAGATATTACAGTGGGTATTGATTTTACTGCACGTGATTTGCAACAACACCAAAAGGAGAAAGGACTTCCTTGGGAAATAGCTAAGGCGTTCGATGGATCAGCCGTTATAGGCACATTTATTCCTCTATCGCAAGTGAAGGATTTAAAGAATATTAATTTCTGTATGTATTTGAATAAAAAGTTGATGCAGAATGGTAATACTGGGAATGTTTTGTTCAGTTTTGATAAAATAATAAGTTACGTATCGCAGTTTTTTACTTTACAGCAAGGCGATTTGATTTTTACCGGTACCCCCGAAGGGGTAGGTCAGGTGCATGTGGGTGATAAAATAGAGGCGTTTATCGAAAATGATAGTTTGCTCGAATTTGAAATAAAATAGGTAATCAGCTATGTATGACAACAAGCCCATAAAAGTTTTTCTTGTGATGAGTTCTTTATGGCTTCTGCTTTTTTGGTCTAACGCCTGCGCCCAATCTGTTGCTCCATTATTTGAAAAGTATAAACGATATATTAAGGTAGATACCATCAAAGGAAATCCTAAAGAAAAGTGCTCCTGTCTTGAATATGCCGACAATGCTCCTGATTTATTACATCCGGAATATACACCACATAGATTCTTGAAAGTGAATGTGCATTACTTCTGCAGAGATGACGGAAGTGGCAATTTTTCGGGTAAAGAAGCCATTGAGCAAACTTATGGCATGATTTGGGCAGCCAATGAGCATTTGGCTAATAATCAAAAAATGAACCTTCCTCCGGGCAATCAGATTGTGCCTCGAAAAACTCGATACAGTTATGTTCTTACAGGGCGCTATTGGGTAAAGGGCGACTCCGGCATTTATGTACACAAAAATACCTTGCTTTATGATTCATTAATGCGATTACGCTATGCGCTAAATTATCGGCCTACTGTCTTAAATAAATATTTTGTTAGCAAAGATACTGTGCTCAACATTTTTATGATTGAACCTAACCCTGATTCAATAAAAAGAGGTAAAATGAAAATGGCTGGCAGTGGAGTAGGGTATTCAAATTGTATTAATATTTACTCAGCCTACTTTAATAGTCGGCATCCGGTTATCAATGATAAAGGAGACACAATAGTAGTCAATCATTCATGGGATGGACACGGCGCCTTGAATCATGAAATTGGCCACTCTCTTGGTTTACAACATACCTGGTATGGCGACGAGTGTGCCGATACTCCCGACAATCAAAATTGTTTTGGCCCAGAAACCGAGGGCAAATGTAAATTTTGGAGCAATAATGTGATGGATTACAATCTTTGTCAGTGTGCTTTTACAGCATGCCAATTGGGCAAGGTGCACACTTTTTTTAATAAAAATGGCAGCACATCTCGACGCATGTTGGAAGACCGCTGGTGTTATAATTATTCACGTGATTGGAGCATTGTGATAAAGAATGGAGAGAAAATAAATTTCAAAAGCCATCGGGATTATGAAGGAGACTTGGTAATAATGGACAATTCAGAATTAACTGTGCACTGCATGATCTCCCTGCCCCCTGGAGCTAATCTAATAATAGCCCCCGGAAGTACTTTGATTTTAGATGGGGGGGCTATCACTCAGCGATGCGGCAAACAGTGGAACAATATCATTATTATGAAAAAGGGAAAATTGCATGGAAGCATCTTCATTAAGAACGATGGCAAGTTGGAGCGTTTTCATGAAGTAAAAGTTATCCCTCTGAATCAAGAGATGCTTAATTTTTACAGGAACAAAAGTTGAGTCATCAGCAAACAACTTTTAAAGAGGAAGGCACAATATTCACCTTGATAGCTGCATTCGTTCGCAACGGTTCTCCATCCATATGGTAAAGTGTCTCAGCACTCCTATTCCTATCAGTCAAGCATTCCAGTGTTAGGTTTTTAAAATGGATAAACTGCACATATGGACCTGGTTTCAAGTTACCAGTGAAACCTAGAAATACAAGAAAAGCACCCTGCCAATGAGGGAATTTCTTAATCATAACACATTGCAGTTCTCCATCGTCCACTTTGGCGCCTGGAGCTATTTTAAAATCGCCACCAAATTGAGAAGAATTGGCAATGGCAATAAAAAGTGCACTCGTTTTTATTTCGAGGCCATCTACCACTAATAAGTATTCTTTCGGCGTATAAAAAAAATAAGCTTTAGCTGCCAACCAGATATATTTCGCTATTCCCCTTTTTTTTACTTTGGAAAATTGGTGCGCAACATGTGCATCAAATCCAACACCTGAGGCACAGAAAAAGTATCGATTGTTTAATTTTGCACAGTCAATAATTTTAGCTTGTGGGCAATTGAGTTTCTTTATGGCCTCAATAGCATCAAGAGATACACCAAGGTCCCTTGCCAATCCATTGCCTGATCCCGATGGGATTATACCTAGAGCAACTTGGCTATTCACTAGTTCGTTTGCAATTTCATTTACCGAACCATCGCCACCTACTGCCACTACAATATTAGCTCCTTCGGATATCGCTACTTTGGTAAGCTCTTTAGCATGCCCGGCATATTCAGTAAATTGTATGGTAGCTACATATTTGTTTTCATCCAGATACTTGGTAATAAGTTCCGGTAGGTGTTTTTTTCTGTTCAACCCAGAATTTGGATTGATTATAAAATAAATACTCTGCTTTTCCATTATTGGGCTAGCGAAGATAGAACGAATAGGAATTCTTTTCTTAAAGATATTGAGAGTAGATTATGGTTTACTTGTCGGTTTTTTCCTAGTATTGCCTGATGGAAGAAACAATCATTCTGGAAACAAACAGGTTCTTATTAAAGGGTATTTCTCCTACCCATATTCATTCAGTTTACCAAAGCATGACTAAACCAGAAATAATGGAATTCTTTGGTTTTACAGATGATACTTCCTATGTCTATTTCCAGAATATGCATACCCAGGGTATGGAAACTTATACTACATCACTTTTCTTCTTTTTAATATTTGAAAAAGAAAATCGCATTCCTATAGGAGAGTGTGGTTTTCATTCGTGGAATAGAAAACATCGTAGAGCCGATATTTTTTATTCTTTACGAAAAGATGAATACAAACGCAAAGGGGTGATATCGGAGGTACTTCCTTTTGTAATTGAATATGGATTTAAAAATCTAAAACTTCACCGTATTGCCGCCTATATTAGCGAAAGCAATGTGCCGTCGTTGAAGCTGATTACAAAAAATGGTTTTATCAAGGAGGGGACCATGAGGGAGGATTATGTAGAGAATGGTGTAAACACAAATTCAGAATGTTATTCGCTCCTTCAGCCTGAATGGAATGAAAAAAGGCCTATCAAAAGTTGATAGGCCTTGTCAAAATTTAATTTTAATAGTTAAGCACCAAATTGACGCAGATGATGATCAAGGTGGTTGTAGTTTAATTTGCCCCAATCATCACGACTAAATTTACCACCAATTTTATTCTCAGGAATAAGTTTCGCCGCTGCAGCTACTTCGTCGATTTTATTTTTCAAGGCCGTTTTCTCAGCTTCAATATCTGTAGGATTAATATTATTTGCCACCATATTTATTTCTTTAAATGTTTCTGCCGCTTCTTTTGGTGGTTTGGTATTCAATAAGAATATTTTCATCAGCCATTTAGGCATTGGCGGTACTTTAACTATGGTTGGGTCAAGTTTTCCGGTTGGAATATCGAGCCCCATCGCCATATGCCGTATGCCCTGGTTAACATTCATTTTGCCCCATTGTGCTTTTGCTATGGGTTCTAGGTAGTCAATGCGGCTAATAACTTCTTGTTTTGTGGTGTCGTGGAAAAGATTTTTCATATTTGATTATGGATTAGTTATGAATAGGTAGAAAAGAATAATTTTTACCATAATCCAGCATCTGATCATAGAAAGATGATGGGTATTCAACTTTTACATCGGTTATTTTATCTCCATCCATGGTAGCTACCAACTTAGGCTGAACAAATCCTTTGTAAGGTTTCAGTCCAAGTTTGCTGTATCGTTCAAGCACTTCTTTTAACAATTCCTGATCTACTTTCACTCCGTATGTTTCCACCAGATTTTTTCCTGCAGCATAATCACCTTCCGATTTTATTCGTTGGATTTCTTTTAATAGTTGGCCAAAAAGTTGACGAAGCTTATCGTAATCATTAATTTTTACATAGGTTTTGCCGTCACGTTTTACCATTTCAATTACATTATCCTTCTTACCCATCTCATAAGCCCATTTGGCATTCAATTGTCGATTTCGCATGTGAGCCTCTTCCAAATTATCGCCTGGTTTTAATCGTGTAAGTTGAATGATTAATCCATTGGTAATATAACTGTCATATTGCGCCTTAGCCACATCCATATTCGGCATTACACCTATATCAATTAGTTTCTGATCAGGAATATAATATAAACCTACCAAGTCAGCACGGGCTTCTTCCAAACAACTGGCGTAGTTTTTTAGGGTTTTATCGGTGGTTTCAACCCCTGGATTAATTTGTCCACTTGCATGACCAATGCACTCATGCATATCTGTGTGAAGGTCGCTGGCTAAGGCAGCATACTTTTTGTTTCGCTCAATCACTTCTTCATTCAAACCAAACTCAGTGAATGCTCCTTTCCTGGCAGTCATGGCATTGTATGCTCCAATAATATTGCTTAGCGAAACTGACTTACTGCCATGTTCCTTTCTAATCCAGTCAGCATTTGGAAGATTAATGCCTACAGGAGTAGAAGGAGCTGCATCACCTGCTTCTACCACCACAGTAATCGCTTTGGCAGTAATACCTTTTACCTCTTTTTTCTTGTGCTTAGGGTCAAGAGGTGAATGGTCTTCGAACCACTGAGCATTTTCAGCTATTGCTTTAATGCGCTTGGTGGCTTCCATATCCTTAATGGAAACATAGCTTTCAAAACTTCCTTTTTTACCAATGGGGTCAAGATAAACTTCAATAAATCCATTGATGCCATCAATTCTGCTAGCGGTATCATTTACCCATGCAATAGAATAATCGTCAAAAGTTTTTAAATCGCCTGTTTTATAAAAAGAGGATAGTTTTTCGATGCATTCTTTTTGTTTGTCATTTTCGGCAACAGTAGCAGCTTTGTCTAACCAATAAACAATTTTCTCGATAGCTGCACTGTACATACCGCCAACTTTCCAAACTTGTTCTATCACCTTTCCATCCTTCTTTACCACTTTACTGTTTAAGCCCCAACTTGGCGAATTGCCTGCTGTAGGCATTTTGGCATAGAAAGCTTCCACTTCTTTTTGTGTTACACCTTCATAAAAATTGACTGACGATGCTGCAACATTGTCTATATCCGGACTTAGGTCAACACATTTAGGATTGACAGTTTTGTCCATAATTAATGGCTGAATACGAGTAAGGAATTGATCGAGTGTTTCATTTGCTTCGGTTGGAAAAGCTTTGGTGTCAGAAGCCTTTGCAACATTTTGAAAATATTCCCAGCTGCACTCCGGCACAAATTTTTCGTTTCCATAATGGTGATGATTGCCATTGCTGAACCAAAACCGTCCACAATACTCTTTGAATTTTTTCCAGTCATCGCTGTTTTTATCGCCACTGTATGTGCCATACATATTCTCCAGCGTCTTACGCAGCATAATGCCGTTCTTATCCTTTTGATCATAGATAATATCCCTACCACTAAGGCTGGCTTGGTAGAGATAATAGGCCAAAGTTTTTTGTTGAAGACTCAGCTCTTCCCAACCTGGAATCTGATAGCGGAGTAGCTGTAGGTCGGCAAAATCTTCGGCGGCTACTTCAAATTTGGCATCGTTTGACATTTCTGTTTTTTGTTCCTTTGGTTTGCAGGCAATAAGGATTTGCAGTAAGCCAAATACAACAAGTAGAGTGGTTGTTTTTTTCATTGAGGGATATTTTTTTTTGAATTTCAAAGCTAACAATCCATCCCTTAATTTCTGAAATTATTTAGCCCGATTTTAACCAGCCTGCAATGGCCATTCGGGGTTTGTTGGCCGGCAGCACTTCATGTAAAAGTTCGTCGCTTTTGAAAAACACGGTACTACCCATGCAGGGATCTATCTTGAGTTTTGAATCGGCTAAATTTATCTGAAGTTCACCCCCATCGCCATCCTGCCAAAATTCATTAAGATAACTTACGGTAGAGAATTTCCGATGGTCGTTAGTAGAAAATTGATCTCGGTGTGCTTGATAGTGTTGGCCTATTTCAAAATAAGAGAAATGAAATTCTGAGGATACTATACCGGTATAGCAGCTGCTGTTTAGGTACCTAATAAATTCATTCATTATGGCCAAGTAGTCATCCTCTGCTTGGTTAAAGTGTAATTTGTCAAGCCAGTAAATTGAATCGGATCTTATTTCTGATTTGTGCTGAAATTTTTTAGCATGGCCAATACCTGCCAATCTCATAGCACCACTTTCATAAATTGATTGAATTCGCAGGGCTAACCGAATACTCAATTCATGACTAATAAAATTTTGCAGACACCAATTTGGTTGTCGGAAAAATCGTTTATGATTTGCTCGTAGGTTTCTTTTATTTTTTATGGAAGCTTCCTATCTAGCAGAATACAACCTTTGTAAAGCTAAGTATATAAATGAGACATTCATCTTAAGCATGCATTTATGAATTTATTATTTTGAATGCCTTAGTCACATGGAGGATGTTTAGCAGTGTTTGAAAATATTGAGCTAAATTTACCCGTTGAGTAAACTAAAAGCTTTTTGAGTAAGAATAAATATTTCTTGGCGTTTTTCTTTGTCTACCTTACTGTTCAAGTTAAGGCGCAGAAAGCGGATTTAGTTTGGAAGCAAAAAACGATTGCCATCAGTTCGCAAGATGTGATGATTGATTCATTTTCATTAATTCCAGGGTCAATTGTGCTGGTAAATAAAATAACACATGAAATAATCCCGTCATCAAATTATATCATTAATGCGGCCACTGGCAAACTAAAATTTAAGGAAGTGGCTATTAAGAATAAGATTGATTCTGCTATTATATCTTATCGAACTTTCCCTTTTTCGTTTATTGCTCCATCTTATCATAAAGATATTAATCTGGTGCAGCCTATCCCGGGTTTTATAGTTAATCCATTTATATACACTCCATCCAGTAGTTTAAAATCGGCGGTTGATTTTGGCGGATTGAATTACAATGGAAGTTACACTCGAGGTATTTCATTTGGCAATACCCAAGATTTTGTAACCAACAGCAATTTCAATTTGCAGCTTAGTGGTAAAATTAATAATGATGTGGAAGTCAATGCAGCAATGACAGACAACAATATTCCAATTCAGCCGGAAGGCAATACACAACAAATACAAGATTTTGACAAAATATTTATTCAACTCAGGAGGAAGAATGTAGCACTCAAGGCTGGAGATATTGATCAATATAGTCCTGATGGTTATTTTCTTAAGTATTATAAAAAATTGCAGGGGTTTACGCTGGAAACTGAATATGTTATTCCCAAATTTAAATCTGTAAAGAAGGATTTGCCTTCATTCAGTTCAACTGAATTAAAACCATCAAATTCTAATACTATTTCTGCAACGAATTATAAACAATTTACAAATAAATTGTTGGCTTCGGCGGCCATAGCCAGAGGGAAATATAACCGGCAAACTATTGTTGGACAGGAATCAAATCAAGGACCCTACAGATTACGGGGTGCCAATGGCGAAAGCTTTATTGTTGTACTGGCCGGTAGTGAAAGAGTATATATGGATGGAGAACTATTGAAGAGAGGTGCTGAGAATGACTATGTGATTGATTACAATTTGGCTGAGGTGATTTTTACCCCACAACGATTACTTACTAAAGACAAGCGAATAGTGATAGACTTTCTGTATGC
>DAIMNW010000266.1:0-2909 GCA_036719905.1 Chitinophagales bacterium | reverse complement strand
CATATTTCTTACATTCGGTTCGTTGCTTTTCTATATAGTCAACGTCTTCTTTTTTTAGGTTGTAATCCTTTTCTAGAGCACCCATCAAATCGCCACCATCTGCCAATCCGCTTCTACAAGCCGATGTGCCTATCATATAATCTACCTCAAAATCATTCTTAATGTTTTTGCTGGCTTTAAAATCTTTAAGTGGCTGATACACTTTTTCGTACTTATGGTTGTTCCATAAATAAATTAAATCATTCAAGAATGATTCTTCGGCTGTTTGGCTAAACGAGCCATGTGTGGTAAGCAACAGAAGAGAAAAAATCAGCAGTTTTAATCCGTTACGGGTACTTATGCTCATGGAGTGCGATGTGTTTTTTTTATGAAGCGAATGTAAGTAAGGCTTTCCATGTTTCCCAACCTTAAATTTCAATCAAATGTTAATTTCTGATCGCTTAAGTGAATATCGGGCATCTCTATTGCAACAACTCCTCGAGAACAGCCGGCGATTTTAGAATACCAAAACCCGGAATATGGATGGCATAATAATCTGCCAAAACTTGAAGCACAAATTGTCTTTGCCGGCGATTGCTGAGCGATTCGGGGTTGGTTAAAAATGAAGCAAACAACGCCCCGGCATCATGATTAAGGTATTGTAAATGGGTGGGTTGTTCGTGGGCGAACGACCCATTCTGTAAATCAAAAAACGGGGTGTCGACGCCAGGGGGCTGTGGGTAAAATCCCAAATATTGGCAAAGCTGCAGCATAAATACCAAATGCCAATCCGGTGTTGGGTGGGTCATTTTATCTAGCGCTAAAAAATTGTTTTCCAAAAATTCGAAAAGTTCGGCATTTGCCTCTTCCTCTTTAAGGCATTTACCTAGCAACTCGGCTATAAAAAGCAGAATCAAACGCTTATCTTTATCAAAGGGTATGCTAGTATAAATGTGTAAGGGCTTTAACTCGGCTATGCGTTCCAGGTTTTTGTGCTCTCGTTTATAAACCACCATTTCCAACATACTTAATTGCTGTAGCGCCGATGCTTTTTGTTTTGACTTGTTCGTGCGCACTCCATTAATAAGATAGGACTGTATCCCAAATTTATCGGTATATATTTTGGCAATAACGCTGGTTTCCCTGAATGGGATAGAATGCAGTACTATTCCTTTGGTTTTGTGCAGCACGGCTTGTCTCTACGTTCAGATTTGAAAAAAATTACTGGCTAATTTACTGCTAAGGTCAGTTTCTTAATTATCTCATGAACAGAAACTTGCCCACTTTGGTTTCGTTGCCGGCCTTGTTGGTTGAAAACACCAAATAAACCCCGGTTGCCGGCCGGTTTCCGCTTAGATCTTTGCCGTTCCAGGTGGCTGTGCCCCCATTGGCCCTGGTGCTATAAAGTAGTGCGCCATTCACATCAGTAATTTTTACAAAAGCATCATCCACCAGACCTTTAATAGCAACCGGACCTTCATATTCATGTCGAACGGGGTTGGGAAAAACTAACATCTCATCATTATTTCCACTGCCGATAGAGGCGGTTCCTCTATAGCTACAAATGCCCTGATCGGTGCCAAAAAAAACTTCACCTGTTTCTCCGTTTATTCCAATACAACTAACCTCGTCGCTAAGCAAGGGGCTGTTTTCTGTGTTAAAATGTTCTAACTCCGTGAGCCCATCGGCCGACATGAGCCAAACTCCATGATTGGTGGCTACCCACTTTCGGTTGCCGCCATCTACTTCAATATCGTTAATTATTTCCGCTCCAAATAAATAACCCGGAATGCTGTCGCCGGCTGTAAACACCACCTGTTGGGCTTCACTATTTAACACATCGGCCGAGCTGTAGAATACCCCAATGCCTTCAGTGGTGCCCACCCAAACCTGCCCATCTTTGTCTTCGGCCATGCAAGTAACGGTGTTGGTGGGCAGATTGCCATTGCCTAGTCCGCTTTGCAGATACCTCCATTTGTCGTCAGTTGTTACGCTAATGTCGTTTCCATAATTGTAAATAACAATGCCGCCCATGGAGCTCATGCACCACAATTGATTGGAGTGATCAATCATGAGTTTTTGCAATGCGGTATTGCCTACCGGAGGGCCAAAACGTTGCCACGTACCATCTGCCTTTTTAACCACAATTGGATTTTGTGCAGCATGGTTGGTCATCCAAAGGTTTTGATTGTTATCAAATGCAAGGCCGCCAACCCGATAGCTTGAAGGGTCGCCTACTGTGGGGGCAAGATGGGCCTGTTTTATCAAACTTATTTGACCATTGTATAAGTCAATCAATCCACCACCAAATGAGCCAAAATAATTATGCCCATCGTTGCCAAAGGGACTACAATGTATATCATACACCGTATCTAGAATTGGAAATGTATATCGGTCGAATGTGGTCCAAAAATTGTCTTTATAAGCGCTAAATCCAAAAGGGTTGAATTGATAATTTCCGGTTACTACCGCTCCGGCAGCCACCCAAATGGTGTGGTCGTGGTAGTTGATATCATAAGCCGAATTATATAAAGGGCAATTGGGTAATATGCTTTCTATTTCGGAGGAATTATATTTTATCAATCCGGTGTATTCGTCGGCTATCCAAATCGTTCCGTTGGCTTCCTGCAAAACGGCCGAGGCATGTAAAATTTTAGGGTCAGTTAAGTACGATTCATTAAAACTATTATCGGCCATTAACACTCTGGATTGGGTACTGTCAGCACTCAGCTCGGTTATAAGTATTTGATTGGTCGAAGAGCCCCAGCCGGTCATATGCCAACCTTGTAATGACAGAACCGCCTGACTGCCGGCCGCTTTTATCTCAACAATTTGGCCGCCGTATTGAGCATAAAGCTTATCGTTGAAAAGCACTAAATCATTGCATGTTTCAGCAGGAAATCCGTTGGTTAAGTAGTTCCAGTTTTGAT
>DAIMNW010000265.1:0-2909 GCA_036719905.1 Chitinophagales bacterium | reverse complement strand
CCTCAGCGGCCACTTATGATTACTAACTGCGTACTTCAGGTGCTGCCGGTAGCGGTGCTACAGGATTGGTAAGCAGCGGTACCCAATCGGGGCTAACGGTGAACTTAACCGGTCTTACTCAGAACACGAATTACGATTTTTACGTACGCAGCAATTGTGGCAGCGGCAACGTTTCTGCCTGGACATCAGCCACCAATTTTACTACAGCCACTGCATCGGCACCTAGCTTAACGGTTTCGCCTACCAGTCTGTCTTTCGGGAGCATATTGCAAAATACAGCCGCCACAGTGCAAAGTTTTAGCCTTTCCGGCACCAACCTAACGGCAGGCACAGTAACCATTGATGCGCCTAATAGCGGTACCGATTTTCAGGTATCTACTACCAGCAATACCGGCCCTTGGTCTTCATCGGTTAGTTTTTCGGTATCGGCAGGTTCGTTGGCTGCTACCACGGTATATGTTCAATTTTTACCTACAACAGCTAGTTCGTTTAACCTCAATGTAGATTGTTACGGTGGTGGCGTTATTTCAGGTACTACGCTGGTAAATGTTACCGGTACGGGAGTACCCGTGCCTGCTATTACGTCTTTTAGTTTTAGCACTACAGGCAGCACCGATGGGCATATAGGCAGCACCATCACTATTAATGGTTCGGGTTTTACAGGCATTAATCAGCTTACAGTAGGCGGCGCCGCGGTTACCATAGCCAGCAATACAGGTGCCGTAATTACCGGCGTAATAAGCTCAGCCAATACATCGGGCTCGGTAAGCATTAGCAATACAGGAGTAGCCGGTGCCAACACTACTGCAGCTTCTAGTTTTAATAATTTAGGTTATATATCAAATGCTACCGGCAACTGGAATGCAGGTGGTACATGGTTAGGTGGCTCGGTACCCCCTAATAGTTCTTCCATTGATATCACCATAGCTAACGGGCACAATGTGACCGAGAATGTGGTGCAAACTACCACTGTATATTCCATGAATAATTTAACCATTAATAGCGGTGGAACACTTACCATGTCGGTTTCTAGTGGTGCTGCTATTAATTGTAACTATTTAACGAATAATGGTGCCATCAGCTTTGGTGCTAATATCAGTCATTTGATTACAGTAAATAATACACTCACCAATAATGGAAGCATCACCTTTGTTACATCTAGCGCCACCGGCCGTACATTGGCTATTGGCAATGGAGGCTTTGTAAACAATGGGCCTTCGGCTACTTATGTTTCGAGCAATTCGGGTACTAATTCTTCGGGCATTTTAAACTTTATTGGCAGCGGAACCATTATTGGCACCTGCAACATTCCCTTCACCATTCAAGTAAACGGAGGAGTTGATTTTGGTTCAGCTACTACTGTAAGCGGCCTAGTAAACATTAATGCTAGCGGCTCGGTTACCAATAATGCGCCTATCTATGCTTCCACCTCTACCCTAGTGTACAATTCGGGCGGTACTTACTCACGTAGTACCGAGTGGAGCACAGCTAGTGGTGCAGGCTATCCTTACCATGTTACTGTTTCGGCAAATACTACACTCGATGTTTCGGCCAATGGCGGTGGAGCCCGGGTTTGTGCAGGCAACTTAACGGTTTCAGATGGTAGCACCCTTAGTATGGGCGCCATGTCCCACTCACTCACTATAGGTGGCAATTTGTCTTTGGGAACTTCAGCTGTTGGAACCCTTACCTTATCAACTGCAGCCGGTGGCAATCTGGTTGTAAAAGGCAATCTATCTAAAACTGCCACATCGGTATTGACAGCTAATGGCCGAATAGTGGAATTGGGCGGCACGGCTTTGCAAACCATTAACTCGGCTTTCACTTTTGAAAATTTAAAAATAAATAACAGTGCAAATGTTGCCTTGGCAGCTGCTTGTACCATTACCACCAATCTGGATTTAACCAATGGTAAACTTAGCCTGGGCAATTTTAATTGTACGCTTAGCAATGGGGCAACCATATCCAACGCCAGCGCATCTACTTATGTACTAACCGCCGGTACCGGCCTTTTGCAACAAACCGTGGGCGCAGGAGCCATCACCTATCCTGTGGGCAACGGGGCTTATAATCCGGCTATACTGGATAACACAGGCGGAACTGCCGATGTGTACGGCATACGGGTAGCCGATGGTGCTTTCACGGCTAACAATTCAGCTAAAACCGTTAACCGTCGTTGGTTTGTGAGTGAATCAACCATTGGTGGCAATAATTTGAATATCACATTACAATATAATAGTGGTGAAGAAAACAATGCCGGCACCTTTGCCTCTGCATCGCCCGATTTTGTGGCACTTTATACCACCGCATTTAGTCAGCAAGCAGCTACTTATGCCGGAGCCAATCCATATACTGCGGCCTCTAATGCCGCCTTTACGCCCGGCGATTTAACCGGTACCACCAAGTTTTTTGCCATAGGTCGCGACGATGCCTTCCAATGTCTTAATCCACCCACCATCAGCTCATTTACGCCAAGTAGTGGTGTAGCCGGCGATGTAATCACTATTACAGGCACTTATTTAACCAGCTTAAGCACTGCCACTATTGGTGGAGCCACGGCTACTATACTTACACAAACAGGCTCACAAGCTACCATACAGGTAGGTGCCGGTGCTACAGGTGTAATTGCCCTTACAGCCGGTGGTTGTTCGGCTACCAGCACAGGTTCGTTCACGTTTAATGGTTATGTAACTGCTGCGAATGGTAACTGGAATACTCCAGGCACATGGGCAGGCAATGTGGTGCCGGTAGGCAGCTATCCGGTTACCATTAATCATGCGGTTACTTTGGATGCAAATGCTTCTGTAAGTGGTACTACAATTTCCAATACAGGTTCGTTGACGCTCAATAGCAATACTTATACTTACACCACCACCACCCTCGACAATTCGGGAAGCATAACCATGACA
>DAIMNW010000003.1:0-34135 GCA_036719905.1 Chitinophagales bacterium | reverse complement strand
CTGTAATGGCAATAGCCTTCATATTATCGGCAGCGGCTTTTTCTACCATGCCGCTAATGCTGCTTGCTCCGTCGAGTAGGCTGTATTGGGTGTGGCAATGGAGGTGGGTAAACTGCATAATCTTTAGTTAGAAACGAATCCGTCTTTGCGACGAATGATGAAGCGAAAGTACACCAAGCAGAATTTTCTTCCCCTCAGTTTGGGAACAAAATTTATAAACAAATTGAACGCATGTTTATAAATATTCTCTGTAAGAATTTTTAGGCAAGTGGAGTCGGTTGTGGTTTAGACTTTATTCGCCATTTCGCCAATAAAGTCTACCAGTTTGTCAATCTCTGCCTTTGAGTTATAAATATGTGTCGAAATTCTAACGCAGTTGACGCCGTTTTCGGCCACACTTCTAATTCTGAAATCTGCATTGGATGCCTCTGTAGCCAGCTTGGTGTATTCCACATTGGCAAGTTTCAATGCCGTCACGGCTGCTCGAGAGTTGGGCTCATCGCTGGTAATAATGGTGATGTTTTTATTTTTCAAACTTTCCAATCCATTGCGAAAGTGGTTGGTCAATTCTTTCACTCGGGCCTCCACATTTTTCATTCCAATGGTATTCATAAACTGAACAGAAGCATTTACGCCGGCCCAAAGTGCTGCGTTCTGGGTTCCATAATCAAATCGATGTGCGGTGGTGGAATAACCTTTCATCCCCGGCTTAGGAGCATCTACTATATTCCATCCGGTATCACTTCCTGCACCTACGTAATGAGCAGGCAAGCGTTCGAGAGCTTCTTTTTTAACGTATAAAAATGCCGTGCCTTTGGGGCCACACATCCACTTATGGCAGCACGAAGCATAGAAATCACAACCCAAATCATGTAAATCTAGATCTAACATTCCGGCCCCGTGCGCCCCATCTACAAACACTTCAATGTTTTTTGTTTTGGCCCAGGTTATTATTTCTTTGATGGGTTGAATTTGACCAATTGTGCAAACAATATGTGGGATAGCGATCACCCTGGTTTTAGCACTTACTTTTTTCTTAAGGTTGCTAATTGTTTCGGCTGCTGTGGCGCCTAGCATAAAAAAATCAACTTTTAACTCTTGCAGTTTAGCTCTATTTAACCAGGGCAGTGCTCCGCCTACATGCTCGTGATTAGTAAGCAGAATTTCATCACCTTTTTTTAAATCTAAGCCCCAGCAAATAATGTTGATTCCTTCGGTTACATTATGTGTTAAGCAAATTTCATCTTCGTTCACCTTCACAAATTCGGCCAGTACCTTTCGGCTTTCTTCCCAACCGCCATATTCACCTGTGCCATCTACAATCGCCATTTTTTGATGCACGGCATCTATTACCGGATAGGGCGAAGGGCCCATTGTTCCGTTATTAAAGTAAATGCGTTTGGTACCTAATGGAAATTGCAAACGCAACATACACCAAAAGTTCTCATCGACTATCTCACCCGATGGCATGGCTTGTCTTGGTGCATTCGGGAGGCAATTACTGGTTCCAACTTTTACAAAACTTGGCAATAAACTGATGGCGCTTAAGCCTGCTGTGGATTTAATAAAGTTTCTTCTGCTGGAACGCATAACTATTAATTTGAAGGGTGAATAGATTGTATGGAAGCGGAATTATTATTCGAAGTTATGATTACCTCGAATATTCTGCAATGAAATTTAATCTATTCTTACTTTCAAGACAAAATAAATTATCATTCCTTGACTATTGGAGTGCAAACCGTTTGTCCGTTAACAGAGGTTGTGTTTAAATAGTACAATCCGTGTGAGAGAGAACTTAAATCTAATTTATAGAGTCCATTACCCATCAATAAATTTTTTCCTAACACCTCTCTAGCTCTGGTATCATAAATTTCAATTTTCGTTAGAGGTTCCGTGGTAATTATATTTATTGAATTGGTAAATGGATTTGGAAATACTGCATTCGACGCCTTGCAGGTTTCGTTCAAGACACTAGCTATTGGTATAGATCCATCACCACGAACCAGAAAAAGTTTAAGTCGTGAAGTTTTTAAAGCATAGGTGGTTATACCATATTGTGTGTCAAGATACCAGGCTTTTGTTGTCTGATTAGGCAGCGTAGTCGACGACCAATAATGTCCAATGACAGCGTTCGCAAAAAAAGCTGTGTTAATGGATGGGCCAATTCTACTTTCATCGTTAATCGATTGCAATTCTTTGATGTTTGGCAATCGCCAATCGCTATGGCCACTATACGAACAAGTATCGGCAAAATGTAAGGCATCTTCCCAGCTTAACGAATCGCTAAATCCTATTTTCTGCCAAACAAGATTCGTCAAATTATCGGTAATGGTGCCATCGCCATTATCTATAAAATGGTTGCTGATGGTTGATGGATTAATAACATCTCTAACTGCACGTACATGAAATTTCTTGGTGCCACCAGCGCTAATAGTTTCGGTTCGAGGATGATTGCCTATGCCTCCGCCGGCATTGGTTACCCAAACTTTATTGGTATCATTGGCTTGTCGATTATTCGTCCACCAGTAATCAGCTGCAGAAGTAGTAAATACGGTATTGTCAAGCGCCGGGTTGGCGTGCTGATGATTTAATATGCTAAAAGCTTCGTGGGCTGTAGGCAATCGCCAATCGGTATGCCCTCCAAGTGCTAAGGTTTGACAATAGTTTATTGCATTTTCAATTTTCATTTCCCCACCATCGGTTTGCTGCCACATCAAACCTGTAACAGTATCGGTAACTGTTCCATCACCGTTAAGAAGAAAGTAGGGGGCATTATAATTGTAATCATTGTCTTCGCCTGGAGTGGCGGTATAACTACTTGTAGATCCAGTATCGGGCAATCGCTTCATCGTTTTTAATACACTTTGTGCCATGCAAAAATTGCAGAAACAAAATACCCAAACCATAAAAACTATTTTTCTCATTATTCTTTCACAAATTTTGAAACATGATTGACATCCTTGCTGTCAGTAATTTTTACTAAGTATAAACCAGTTGGTAAATGCGATGCATCGATGATGCACTTTGATTTTTCCAGATTGTAGGCACAATTGATTTGTCGACCATCAGTAGCGAACAGTTCAATCTTTTTAATCTGATCAACCACTACTTGGCAAACGACCAAATTGTTCACAGGATTGGGGTAAATGAGTAATTCGTCCTTAGACGATATGTTTAAAACGGAGTTGATGGTAGCAGGCACAGTACATTGAACAAAGCCATGTTTAGTTTCAGTTGAATCAAGGTTTCCGGCGGTATAATATTTAAAGGTGTAATTACCGGCCGCATCCCAAAAATAAACCACCGAATCTGTATTGCCTTGATAAGTGTAAATTAAGGTGTATCCATTGCCTGCCGAATTTGGATTACAGGCAGTAATCAGCGCACCATTCAAGGGGTTCTGTCCGGCTCTGACCGGATGGGCGGCCGCTTGCGGAATAAGTTGGTGTGTTGCATCTTCGGTCACCTGCCCAGCCATATTGCCTATCATATATGGATAGGTAGATGTACCATGATAGTGATATACTCCATTGAAAAAGTGACCGTGATTTGCATCTAGCGTTTGCATGGCCGAGCCATCAGGTTCGTTACTACCGAACACTGCAAATCCGTCAAGGGCGTAAGCTATTGGAAGAGTTGATGCAGTGTGTGAATACAAATGCAAGGGGGCAATATGATAATGGTAATCGTCACCACGACCGCAATGTCCACCATAGGCATCCAACTGGCCCGAAGTAAATGCATCAGCACCTGTATTAGTATGTTCATTAAAAATGGGAACGCCGTTTACTGCAATGGCAATGGCACCTCGTGTAAAATGAATGGCATCTACAGGTATTGGGTTGCTTGCCATCACTGGCTTTAGTGGAATAGGCCAGGCATTTGTACCCATATAACATTGTGGAATGGGAACCTGCCTTTGCCAACCGTTGCTAGCTATGCCTGTCATCATAGGGTGGGTGGTTGGAATTCCTTTTGATTCTACCCAAAAATAGGTGCTGTCGTAGAAGGTGTGCACCTCAGGAACAAATGGTGCGAACGCTGCATCAATAGTTGCTGGACTTGTCTGCATAAGAGACTTGGTAAAACTATAGAGTGTAAAGCTCACACCAGCAACTATTAGCGGTATCATATATTTCCATTGCTTTCTTACAGTAAAGCGCACTATAATAATTGACGTGCAAAAAAGCAAAGCTATTAAGGTGATATACTTGCCCGTTGAGTTTGTTTGCTTTGTGGGGGTAAAAGTGGAATATTGAAGACGAGCATTCAATAGGGCAATATTGTTTTCTTTATTTATCGCAAACAACGCATCATCAGTAGAAAGGCTTTTAAGTGGAAAGTTTACTATTCCATGATCTGAAGTTTCAATATAAACCCTTCCATCTTTCATCATGTAAAATGAACCATCGATTGCTTTGTGTTCGCTTTGAATATTCCAATGGTGCAGAGATACATGCTCATAGTTAATATCGTGTGCATCTAAAAAATTGGCACAGCAAAAAAGCAGAACAGTAAATATTGATTTTTTCATAAGATAATTATTAGGTAGTTAGATGACCCTACTTCTAATAGTAGATGACATAGTTAAACTTAATTTTTGACTGTATACTTAGTGCATTGTTTAATTAGGGGTGTTAATTTTTATAAATGGCTAAAACCGCAAATTCACAACATCTAATTGCTTCTGGCTGCTTTTAGTGAGCGCATAATAAAAGCAAGCAAACAAACAGTATACAAGTCTTACCCAAAACAGCCATTCATTTCTGCTATGAAGTTCGTGTAAAAAGTAGCGCATGGAAATAATAATGGAAATTATTTGTGTTGAGATAATGAATTAAAGCGAAAACGACTTTTCATTATTCATTTTATCCAGTTTCTTGTTTATGGCCAAACCCCAAATCAACATTTCCATACAAAACAACTTGTCCGCTTCTACAAAATCAGGGCAATACTCTTCCACCAATTCTACTAATGGTTTTATTTGGTGTAATGAAGCATAAAAATCCTCATCGGTATCGGTATAGTTCAACTCTAGAAAGTTAGCATTGAACCAATTGATTACATCGGTATATGGCGTCTTAACGCCTTGCTTTTCCAGCTTTGGAATTTTTGGAAATAATTTTTCAAATTCTGTGAGAATGGCTTGATCAATTAATAACTGTGCCACTTCGGCTGCGCCCTCTTGTTCGCCTTCGTACACCAATTCAATCTTTCCGGTAATTGCCGGAATAATAGAAGTAAAATCAACTAGACGAATGGTTGTTTTCTTTGAGCCTGTTTCAATCAATCGCAATTTAGCGGCAGCATATAAATTCTCCATGGCACTGATGGTTAGTCG
Source organism: Chitinophagales bacterium (assembly GCA_036719905.1). Classification (GTDB taxonomy): domain Bacteria; phylum Bacteroidota; class Bacteroidia; order Chitinophagales; family CAIODY01; genus DAIMNW01. The sequence continues at coordinate 28,794 of DAIMNW010000003.1, read as the reverse complement.
AGCGCTTACGCCACTTTTAGCATCCACATATTCGCTGTTACGAGCCGTGAAAGCCACTTGTTCCAATACATCTTTTGCCAAGTCACACATCTCAATGGATGCTTTATCGGTATCAGAAATATGCGCTTCTTGTTCGGTAATCTTTCTAGCCAGTTCAATTGATTTTGGATAATGCGTAAATATCTGCGAACCTATTCTGTCTTTTAAGGGTGTAACAATACTACCTCTGTTGGTATAATCTTCCGGATTGGCAGTAAAAATAAACTGAATATCTAAAGGCATTCTCAACTGAAATCCTCTTATTTGAACATCACCTTCTTGTAAAATGTTGAATAACGAAACCTGAATTCTTGCTTGCAAATCAGGCAATTCATTAATCACAAATATGGAACGATTGGCACGTGGAATCATGCCATAATGCAATACTCGTTCATCGGAATAAGGCAACTTTAATGTAGCGGCTTTGATTGGGTCAATATCGCCAATCAAGTCTGAAACATTTACATCAGGCGTTGCCAGTTTTTCAAAAAAACGCTGGCTGCGATGCACCCAAGCAATTGGTGTTTTGTCGCCCATTTCATCCAATAAGTCTTTGGCATATTTTGAAATAGGACGAAACGGACTATCATTAATTTCCGAACCCTTTACAATCGGCATGTATTCATCTAATAGCTCAATCATATTTCGGGCTATTCTTGTTTTTGCCTGCCCACGTAAGCCTAATAGATTGATATGATGCCCAGATAGGATCGCTTTTTTCAATTGCGGAATTACAGTGTCTTCATAACCCCATAATCCTTCAAATACAGGTTGTTTGGCTTTTAGTTTGGCAATTAAATTGGCTTGCATTTCCTCGTTGATAGTTTTATCAACGTAGTCAGACTTCTTCAGTTCTTTAAAGGTGATTTCCGGTTTCAATTTGTCTTATTTTAAATTTAAATTTTCTTGATTCTGTTTTTTTCGTAGTCTTCAAAAATCATTTCTCCCAAGCCTTGTAAGCCTGTTAAAAATGCTTTTCCTTTGTTTTGTTCGGTAAATATTTCAATAAACTGACGGAGGTAAGGGTCTTGTGCAATCATGAAAGTGGTGATGGGTATTCTTAATTTACGGGCCTGCGCCGCTTTTTCCAAACACATTGTTACAATCATTTCATCCAAGCCATTACTGTTTTTATAATATTCCCCTGTAGGCAATTTTACACAACTTGGCTTGCCATCGGTAATCATAAAAATCTGCTTATTGGTATTTCTCTTTCTGCGCAAAATATCCATTGCCAACTCTAATCCTGCCACCGTATTCGTATGATAAGGTCCAACTTTTAAATAAGGCAAATCTTTCACTTTTATGGGCCATGCATCATTCCCGAATACAATAATATCAATGGTATCTTTTGGGTATTTGCGATGGATTAATTCGACCAAAGCCATGGCTACTTTTTTAGCAGGTGTAATTCGGTCTTCACCATACAAAATCATGGAATGACTAATATCAATCATCAAGACAGTACTCATCTGTGCTTTGTGTTTCGATTCTTCTACTATCAAATCATCTTCCGTTAATTTCAAATCGCTGATGCCATGATTAATTTGAGCATTTTTCAAACTCTCTGTCATATTCAACAAAGCCATATCATCGCCATATTGATAACTGCGGTTTTCACCATCACGTTCGTCGCCTACGCCTAATTTTGTAGTACGATGATTGCCAATTCCACTTTTTTTAAGTTTGCCAAATATTTGGTCCAGTGCAAATTCACGAAGAGCCGTTTCCATTTTAGCAGTCAGCAATTTCTTGCCAGGGCCTTTGCCTGCATTGCCTTCGTCGTCTAATTCAATCTCTTCTTTGATGTAGCCTTTTTTCTTTAAGTCTTCTTCAAAATCTTCAAGGGTGTATTCGGATGTAAATATTTTAAACTCCTTGTCTAAAATTTTAAGCCAGTTAAATGATTCTTCAATATCACCTGAAGTATGTGTAAGCAAATCTTTAAAAATTTCAAAGACTCTGTCAAATGGCGGTAACTGTTTGGGAATATGCTTGCTGAAAATAAACCCTTTTCCAAAATCAAAATTTATCCCTTCCATTTTATATGATTTACTTCTTAAACAGTTTGACAATGCAAAGGATGTGTATCTCTTGCAAATTATCGATGTATAAAGCTACATATTTTCTTACAGCAATTTATGCAATACTGATATAAAAAACTGTAGTTAAGGGATATGTTTTCGTTTCGTTGTGCTAGGTTGCAGCGCTATTTTATTAATGTTGATTTCACAGGCTCTGGCGATTCATACAACCACTTAGAGTAAAGAGTTTTTACTGTTTATTAATCATTGATATATTTATTTTAGTAAAATTAGTTTACCGGTTTTTGGCAAACTGTTACTCCCACTCAATTTATACCAATAGGTTCCGTTGGCCAACACTTCGTCAGCACTACTCTTGCCATCCCATACAATTTGAAATTTACCATTTGGAAGAGTTTCATGGTCAACTAATCGACGCACTCTTCTACCAGATGCATCAAATATTTCTAAAGTAATTGTTTCAGGTTGTTTTAATTCAAATTCAATTGTTGTTTCTTTTTGAAATGGATTAGGAAACACAATTTCATTAGTGTAGTTGCTATTCCAGATCATGGGTGAACCTGTGTTTAAAGAATCGTAGCAGTTATTATTATTGATATAGTAGGTAGCCACCACATCACCATTATGCCTGTTGGCATTTTCCTGAGATGGGCGATAAGCTTTTACGTACTCTACTTTTACGTGTTGTGATGTAACCGTTACACGTAAATGCCCGGTATTAGCTAGGATAAGACCCTGTAAATATCCATAAGCTGCAGCTTGGTTCGGATAATTGAAATTGGGCAAACTGGGTTGTGGTGTTTCCTGGTAAATCAAGCAATCTTTTTGTTGCTGCCCAAAGAAATGATCATGACCATGAAAAAAAATGTTCACCCTATTGTCGGTTAATACATCTTTGATGGGCTTGGCCCATCCTGGTCGGTTGGTAGACCATCCGTTTGTACCATCCAAGTTGTTGCCCCCCCATTCATATTTGTCAGCATATTCTACACCGCCTCTGCCTTGAAGATCGCCACCAATGATTTGATGAGCAAATACAAATTTAAACTTAGCACTACTGTTTTGAAGTGTATTGGTAAGCCAATCGTATTGGGTTCTACCAAGTGACCAATACCAGCCGTGAAGCGAATCAGGTTTAGGATTAGTATACCAGTATGGATCCAGAACAACAAATAGCGCATTGCCCCATTGCCAAGCATAGTAATTACCTCTTTGGCCTATGTAATTATTGTTCGTTGTGTCGCCGGAATAAAAATTATCGGGATACGGATTTGGAAAATATTTTTTACGCTCCTGTGCATCCCATACAGCAATATTGTTAGCTGTGCCTGTGTTATACCAGCCGGCCTCACCTTCATGATTTCCAAGTGCAATAAATAAAGGTACTGAGTGGCAAGATAATTCATACTTAGATCTAAGTAGATTGCATCTATAGGGGATAGTGTCATGAGGTACCACGTGTGCTGCGTTAGTCAACTTGTCGGTCATTAAAAAATCACCTAAGTCAATCATAAAATCGGGATGGTCATTCAATTGATTCATCAAACAAATCCTATACAAAGCGGTATCGCTAGAAGCATCCATATGGGGGTCGGCTTGCACCACAAACGTGAAAGAATCGGTTACGGTACGTTGCGTATGAAAACTGTGTTCCGGGCGATTCACTAAACCTGTTCCGATGGGTTGACGGTAATTCACCCGATAATAATATTGTGTATTGGCAGTAAGTCCGGTTAAATTTATTTCTGCTGTTACACTATCTGCTACCGTTTGCCATGGCGTTTGATTAGTGTAAATTCCGCTACTCAATCCATACTGAACTCTGACTTGTGCCGAGTCGGCAAAGATTAACTGAATGGTAATACCTTGATCAGTTGGTCTTCCTAAAATTTCCGTGCGCCACAAATTTTGACTCATGGAAAGTTGAAAAGTAAATAAGAATCCAAATAGGATAAGTAAGGTTTTGTTCATTGTAACGCGACTTTAATGTAATTAATGATGTACTACTATTTTTCTTACAAAGTGATTGGTTTCGGTTTGAATACTAGCCAAATAAATTCCGGCAGCAAGCGAATGGGTAGAAACCTTTAACTGAGTTCCAGTTTGTGGAAATGATTCTAAGGTGTTGCCCAAAATATCACTGATGACTGTCGATTTTATTAACTCATTGCCGGCACTAATGATAAGGTACTCATCAGCAGGATTAGGGAAAATAGTAAGTTCAGGTTTTTGATTTATCTGTAACATTCCGTTCGTAGTAGCGCAAGTACCAAGCGTTAGCGAAAATCCAATTTCTCGGTTTTTGTGAACGCCAAAAGTGTCTTGCGGCAGGTAGGCTTTTACGTAATCCATCTTCACACAAGAAGGGGATACGGTGAATCGCAAATGTCCTGTTCCGTCAACGGTATCGGAAACATAGGCAGCAGCATTGGCCAAAATGCCAATCTCGTAGGTACTATCAGCAGCCATGGGTGTAGCAATATAAGTAATGCTGTCAAGTACTTCATGGGCAAAAACATGGTCGTGCCCTTGGACAAACATAGTCACCTTATTGTCGCGAAACAGCTGGTGAATAGGCTTGGCCCATCCGGGGCGATAGGTTGGAAATGTAAACTGCCCACCGGTTGTGTTTTGATAGCCGCCCCATTCGTTGGTGGTAGCCATGGCAACTCCACCTCGACCTTGCCCTCGAAGATGATGCGCAAACACAAATTTGTATTTAGCCGTGCTGTTTTCCAACGTGCTTTTTAACCAGTTATATTGTTGCAAGCCCAGCGTCCAATTCCAGCCGGTTGGTTTTGCCACTAGTGAATCATGACACTCCGTTCGGTAAACATCCAGAACCACAAAAAGTGCATCGCCCCAAGTCCAGGCATAATAATTTTCCGGTAAGCCAATACCAAAGGGTTCATTGGTCGTATTTCCGGTATAAAATCCATTTGGGTAGGGGTTGGGGTAATAATACTTACGCCATTGCGTACCCCAGTCGCACAAATTGTTTGGCGCATTAAAACTTTGATAATAATCATTCTCTCCTTCATGATTGCCCAAGCAGATGTAGAATGGAATAGAATGGCAGATACTACCTAAAAATGGTCGGTAATCGCGATGCAACGAATCCAAACCGCCTGAGGTGATAGTGAATGGATAATGATCGTCACCAAAAATATCACCAAGACTCAGCATAAAATCAGGATTATCGGCCGCTTCGTTCGCAAGGGTAACTTTATACATGTTCTTCACTCCTTTTTTGTCATACAAATGTTCGTCGGCTTCTACAGTAAATGTAAATGTGCTTCCTGCACTACGTTGTGTATGAAATGAAAATTCGGGGGTGGTGGTGAATACACCACCTGCTGCCGGTTTATATTGAACACGGTAGTAATATTTTGTATCAGGAAAAAGATTGACCATATCCATCTCGTCGGGTACATTAGCCGAGCAAGTATGCTGTGTGCCCTGAACGCTAAAAACGCCAGATGATGTCCCATACTCTAAGTAATAAGTCATGGCTTGATCAAAAAGCAAACTAGCTGTGATGCTGGTATCGGTAGGTCGTCCTAGAATAATGTTGGGAGCTTGCGCCTTTACTAATTGGCAAAAGCCAAACGCAAGAAGAAAAATTGTTGCTGCAGTAGAGATAAATTTCATTTTATAAATTTTGATGAAAGATAAGTATTGACCATTGCTATTCGAAATAGTTTAGTCATCTAGGTTTATTTTTTTCTGTAAAAGATAGCACAGCCAAACGAAGGCGTTTCGGCATGACTAACAGGTTTACCCTTCAGCAATTCATCCACCGCTTGAGCAATATATGGAGCGGCCAACTCCGGATGTTCACCATTATCATCAATGGCACCGCTATACTTTATACTCCATTCGTTATTTTCTTTCCAAATAACAAAAGCATGGGGAGTATGCTCGGCCCCAAAATTTTTCCCTACTGATTGCCTGGCATCGTACAGGTAGGGAAAATGAAAACCTGCATCGCTGGCTTTTTTCTGCATCAGCTGAAAACTCTCTTCTTCATACACCAGTGTATCCATTGAATTTATTGCTAAAAGGGGAACTCCCAACGGAGTATATTTGGCTGATAAATCATTAAATCGTTTAGTATAAAGCTTGGCAAACGGGCAGTGGTTGCACGTAAATACCACAATAAAACCTTTCGCATCGGGGTAATTTTTCAGGCTAGTTACTCTACCATCCGTATTTATTAGTGCGAAGTCTTGAACTACTTTGCCTATAGGTGAGTCCTTCTTTGCTGACCGAAAGGCGAAGGCCGAAATCAACAGTAAGGCGATGCTAATAGTGGAAAGTAATTTCATCTATTCCTTTATAAATTTTTGGGCATTGCTACCCACCATGATAAAATAAATACCATTGGCCAGTTGACTAATATTAATGTGTTGTAGGTCGCCTTGTCCGGGTGCAATTTCATTTTGATACAATCTGCGCCCCATGGCATCAGTGATTAAAACTAGTGCAGTGGTTGTTTTATTGATGCGTTGAACAGTGATTTCACTATGACTTGGATTAGGAAATATTTCAAATGTTGTTTTAGGCATTGAAGTTATAGCCGAATTCAGGGTATCGCAAATTCCGGGTGAAAGCGGATTCAATTCAATAGCTTGGCTTGCAGTCATGCTGTGACCTGTGAAGCCGGAAAATGAAGGTTCGAACAATGTACATCTGAAACAACCCAAGGTGGTACTGTTGGTTCCCTGTGCTATGGGCCCCGATGAACCCACAGGATTAATGTATTGCCAAACCGTATTTTTATTTGAATCAATTTCAAAAAAATTGCCCGATGTAGCTTCACAGATAATAGTGTTGCCATTAGCAAGCCGCTGGGCACCGCCCATCACTGGCGTATAAAATGAGGATGCAGGCGTGGCACTATAACTCCAGTAAGCTGTAGCAGGCGCAAACGCATTGGTGCCTGTAGGCCAAGTGTAATTTCCATTGGCATCTACCGGTTGGGCAATTATATCAACCGATGCACTATTGCCACCTGGGCGGCCAACACCATTATTAAATAGCATGATGTTGCCAGCGTCCTTATAGCCGGTGGTTATCCAGGTTGGATTATGTTGTAAAAAAAGTTTTTGATCTGCAGCCGTACCTCGATTATAAGCTTGCGGATTTCCCCAGCGGTACAAAAAATCGCCACCATGATTATGCACCCCTCCGGCATGGGAAGCTGCTTGTGCTGTGTTAGTGCTATGGTCAATAATATAGATCTCACTTAAATTGTGTGAACTTATCATGATTTGGTCTAAGGCGGCGTTATAGGTAACGGCATTCACATGAAGCCAATCGACACCGGTGGCAGTGTTAGATCCATTAAAATTTACATTAAGCAATTCCGGGTGGGTGGCTACCACACCATAATTGGGTTTGGTGTTGTCAAAATCCTGAATCAGGTGGTCCCAAAATTTCCATTGCCAAACCACAGTTGCACCGTTGGTGCCCGAAGGTTGAATTTCGTAAATTTCTGCACTCCACAAGGCAGTACCTAGTAGGGCCGGATTTCGCCCGGCAGCTATGGCATCAGTCGGTTTTATTTTTACCCAAACCACTACTAGCACATGACCGTTTGGCATAGGAAAAATGTCGTGGTTTTGAATTTTTAATGAATCTGAAATTTTATAACTCCAGAGCAAATTGCTGTTCCAATCTATCTTTTCAATAAATCCACCGGTAGAGCCATTGCCAGTAAAATTTGGATTGGGGCCGGCACCAGTTTTCAATAAGCTGCCATCCGAAAGCAAATAGGACGAGAGCCCCGGCTTTCTATTGCTCGACCACAGGTGAACCTGTTTTCCACATTTATCAATCAGGTAAGTGGTATCATTTGAGATGGGTGAAAATAAAACATAGCCATCCATATTGCCCGGCTTATAATCCATTAACCCAACAGTTTGCTGCGATTTTGCCTGCAAGGCAACTAGCCCAATACAGAAGAACAATAGTTTTTTCATCCCTACTGTTTAATAAATTTTTGCGTAGTGGTTTTCTTGCTGAGTTCATCTGTCAGTTGAACAAAGTAAGTACCCGGCTTTAATGCGCTAATATCAATACCGCCGGCAAGTGGTGGCCTTGGCAACATCAACTTAGTACGGCCCAAGGCGTCGTACAACCTAACATAGTAAGCGCTATTACCCTGATTGGCAAGTTGCAAATACAATTTATCATTAACAGGATTTGGCCACAGTTGGAATGCATCTTCAACTGTTGTTTCAATTCCGGTTGGTGCTATTGCATCTTTCACCACAAACTGACCCATCATGCCTTCATCTTCGTGCAAGGAGATATGACAATGGAACATGAATGGATGAATGCTATCGGCATAGTCGTCAAATTTGGCAATAAATTTTACCACCGTATTGCTGCCGCCCATAGGACCGCCTGTCTTGCCGGGAATAAACACCACATCTTTCCAACCGGCTTGAGCAGCAGCCGGGGCGGCACCATTTACCGATAGAATGTTAAACTCCACATCATGAATATGAAACGGGTGGCCGAAAGCCGAAGAACTGGTAATTTCCCAAATCTCGGTGTTACCTAGTGGCACTTGATAGTCATTCTTAGTAATATCAAAAAGCTTATGGTTCAAAATAAAAGCGTTGGGGCCCAATATAGGTGGAGTAGTTACTACACCCGTACTGTCGCTAATGGTCAGTTTTCGTGTAATATTAGCCGAAGCAGCGCTTAGCAATACATTGGTAGTAAGGGAAGTAGGAATGCTGGTAACCGGTATTGGCGTTTGTGCCACCACATTAATGTGCAGCATATTAAAATCTATTTTTCCTAAAGCATTGGCAAATGGTCCGCCCGGGAAATTTTCGCCACCGGCCACATTATTTGCCAAAGTAGAATTGAAGGCTTTCAAATCAAATGATTGGCCCATTTGCCCACCAAAATCAACCAATATTTCCACCCTTTCGCCGGCATGCAATAGATAGCGGTTCACCGCTACTGGGGCATTAAGCAAGCCACCATCGGAAGTGATGATGGAAAAATTTCGATTATCACTAAAACCAATATTGTAGGATCGTTCTATAGCAGCATTCAAAATTCGGAAGCGAACAATTTGTGCAGGCACGTTATACTGCGCATGCATGGTTCCATTTACCAGCATACTATCGCCATAAGGCACCACATTAAATTGATTATTGGCAGTAAAACTTCTATCAGTGAGTACCAGCGGAATATCATCTACACTGTATTTACGAGGTAAGGGCAGTGCCGACTCCACCGCATCGCGTACAATGATTAGCCCACCCAATCCTTTTGTGATTTGCTCCTCGGTAGTCATATGCAAATGCGGATGATACCAGTACGTGGCGGCATTATTAGTTACTGTCCAGTAGGGTTGCCAGAGAGTACCCACCGGTATCACCTGATGAGGGCCTCCATCCATTACAGCCGGCAAGTGCATACCATGCCAGTGAATGGTGGTGCTATCGTTCAGGTTGTTCTGCACGTTCATATGTACGGTAGTGCCTTTAGTAAGAAATAGGGTAGGCCCCCAGAAATTGCCATTAATGCCGGCAGTAATGGTTTGATTTCCGGTATGGCGTATTTGCTTCATGGTATCCTTCAGCGTCAGATTAAAATTGGTACCCGATAAAGTATCCGGAATCCATAGGGTATTATAGGTTTGAGCTTGGGTAAAAAAGGCGAAGGCAACGCCAACCAATAATAGGACAATTTTTTTCATAAGGTAGAAATGGTGGTGGTTATGTGGTTAGGTAGATGAACAGATAACAATTGTTCATTTATACAGCAGAACAAATAAAGGCATAATGGTTGGATTAAATATGCATCCAATAGTTTAATACTCGGCCAGAGTTGTTTTTAGCCAAAGCAAGCTGAATATAACCTTTTAAGCCAGCCACTTAAACTATCAACAGGAGTAGCTATTAGCGGAAAAGTTTTTCCATTAACACTACGCCTCTTTCAAAAAAGGATAAGCATAATCCAGCGGTGGATTCAAGGTCTCCTTCATAGTACGGGCACTTACCCAACGGAACAAATTTAATATAGAGCCGGCCTTATCATTGGTGCCGCTCTTACGGGCACCGCCAAAAGGTTGCTGTCCAACCACCGCACCGGTAGGTTTATCATTAATATAGAAATTGCCGGCCGAGTGGCGCAGTTTCTTAATAGCCAACTCCACCGCATCACGGTCTTGAGCTATGATGGCCCCCGTTAAGGCATAAGGCGATGTAGTGTCCAGTATGTCCAGTGTTTCTTCAAATTTGTTTTCATCGTACACATAAATTGTGAGCACCGGCCCAAAAATTTCTTCGCACATGCTGGCATACTTGGAATTAGTAGTTTCTATCACCGTAGGCTCTATAAAGTAGCCTTTCGATTTATCGTAACCACCACCCACCAGTATTTTGCACGTGCTATCTTTCTTGGCAGCATCTATATAAGCCGCTATGCTGTCAAACGATTTTTCATCAATCACCGCATTAATAAAATTGCTAAAATCTTCGGTAGTGCCCATCTTAAAACTCTTCACATCGGCCACTAATTTTGCCTTAATAGCTTCCGCTATATTGCTGGGCAAGTAAGCCCTCGATGCCGCCGAGCATTTTTGCCCCTGGTATTCAAAAGCCCCACGGCTCAAGGCCGTAGCCGCTATATTCACATCAGCACTTTTATGAATCATCACAAAATCTTTACCGCCCGTTTCGCCCACCACCCGTGGATACGATTTGTATTTGCCTACATTTTCACCTATCACTTTCCACATATGATTAAAGGTGCCACTGCTACCCGTAAAGTGCACCCCGGCAAAATCCGGATGACTAAAACACTCGGCACCCACAGTGCCACCATCCACATAAATCAAATTAATCACCCCATCAGGCAAGCCGGCTTCTTTCAATATTTCCATAAACACCTGTGCGCTGTACACCTGCGTATTAGCGCATTTCCACACCACCGTATTGCCCAGCATAGCAGCACTGCTTGGCAAGTTGCCCCCTATAGCCGTAAAATTAAACGGCGTTACAGCCAGCACAAAACCTTCCAGCGCACGATACTCCAGACGGTTCCACATACCCGGTGCCGATTGCGGCTGCATATTGTACAGCTCATACATAAACTGCACATTGAAACGTAAAAAATCAATCAGTTCGCAAGCACTATCTATCTCCGCCTGAAAACAGTTTTTGCTTTGGCCCAGCATAGTAGCCGCATTCATCTTGTAGCGGTATTTGTTAGCCAGCAAATCAGCCGCCTTTAAAAATATAGCCGCTCGATTTTCAAGCGATAATTCCTCCCAACCTTTCTTAGCCTCCAGAGCAGCCGCTATAGCCGCTTTTACATGGCTGGCATCGCCTTTATGAAAACTGCCCAGCGTATGCGCCAGCTCGTGTGGTGGATGTATAGCTTGCAAATTGCCCGTGCGCACCTCCTTACCGCCTATATACATAGGTATATCTATGCTTACCGCTTTGGCGGCTTTTAGGGCAGCCTTTAGGGCCGCACGTTCGGCACTGCCGGGGGCATAACTCAGTACAGGTTCGTTTATAGCTACAGGAACTTTTGATAACATGGCAAGTTTGGTTTTAATCGTTTTTTTTATTTGAGTGGGCAAATATAGTGATTGGTAAATTAGGAAGTGGGGGGCTTATGTATACGAATCATACCTGCCCCCCCTAAATTTCCAAACCTCCTAGAATAAGATTAGTTTTGTCGAAGAAATGAAAAACACAGTACGCTCATCTTTTAGCAGTAGAGTATTCATCAGCCTAATAGCTTGGCTAAGCACTGCGCTTTTGGCAGGCGGCGGCATTTATTCATTCACCGGGGCATCTATTTCGCCCTATGTAAAAACCGTAACCGTACAATTTTTTCCCAATCAAGCACCTATCGTCAATTCGGCTTTGAGCCAAAACTTTACCGAGCGCCTAAAAGACCGATTTGTCAGCGGCACATCGCTTCGCCTAGTGGTTGCAATGGCGATTTAATTTAGAGCGGTGTTATCACCGCTGTAGAAATTATCAAATTTACTACCACCATCTTAAAAACCACCAAAACCGACATTAACCACTAACCATTAACCATTCATCATGAACCATTATGCCTAAGGTTTCCATACGTTTTTTTGATGATAGAGAAGTACGTGCCATTTGGGATGATGAAAATTCTAAATGGTGGTTTTCGGTACTGGATATAGTAGCGGTGCTTACCAACCAAGACGACTATAATAAAACCCGAAACTATTGGAAATACCTAAAAGCCAAACTAAAGAAAGAAAACAGTCAAGTGGTTAGTGCCACTACCCAGTTGAGATTTCTTGCACCTGACGGCAAAAAGCGTTTAGCGGATATGCTCGATTATGAAGGCATTATTGCATTAGGAAAAACTTTCCCTAGTACAAAAGCCAATCGATTCATAGACTGGTTTACCTACAGCCCCGAAAGCATAGATGGTAAAAGCAAAACCAAGGCGTATGCCTTATTTGAAACCAGTTTTGTGAAAAGCATAGAAGTAGGTACAACTAAAGGCTTACAGCAAATACATGCCTATATTTTTGGTGGATTATATGATTTTGCAGGGCAAATACGAACAAAAAATATTGCCAAAGGTGGCTATAGATTTGAGTATGCACAATATTTAAATAGCACCTTGCTAAAAATAGACCAAATGCCCGAAACCACTTTTGATGAAATTGTAGAAAAATATGTAGCCATGAATAAAGCCCATCCATTTATGGAAGGCAATGGCAGAAGCACTCGAATTTGGCTTGATTTAATACTTAAAAAGCAAATAAAAAAATGTGTGGATTGGAGCAAAATAAGTAAAACGGATTACATGAATGCAATGATTATTAGCTCGGTTGATAGTAGCGTTTTACTTGCACTGCTTAAAACAGCCATTACAGGCGACATTAATAGCCGAGAAATGTATATGAAAGGCATAGATTACTCGTATTATTATGAAGAAAATGAATAAATAATGGTGAATTCTTAATGATGAACAATAACCGTTAGCCAAAGCCTCACTAAAAGCGCAGCTCATTCCTTGTTTCCAAGCTAAGCATACCAAACCTGTAAAGCAGTCTTCGGAACTACCTGTTTGCCCCCCCCCCCCTAAATTTCCAAACCTCCTAGAATAAGATTAGTTTTGTCGAAGAAATGAAAAACACAGTTCAGTCATCTTTTAGCAGTAGAGTAGTCATCAGCCTAATAGCTTGGCTAAGCACTGCGCTTTTTGCCGGCTGCGGCATTTATTCATTTACCGGGGCATCTATTTCGCCCGATGTAAAAACCGTAACCGTACAATTTTTTCCCAATCAAGCACCTATCGTCAATCCGGCTTTGAGTCAAAACTTTACCGAGCGCCTAAAAGACCGATTTGTCAGCGGCACATCGCTGCGCCTAGTGGGTAGCAATGGCGATTTAAATTTGAGCGGTGCAATCACCGACTATGAGGTAAGTGCCGTAGCACGTGATGCCACCACAGGGGCCGCCCTCAATCGCCTTACCATCACCGTGAGGGCCGAATTTGTAAACAATAAAGACAACAAACAAAACTTTAGCACCACCTTTAGTCGTTTTGCCGATTTTAGTGCCGCCCAATCCCTAGGCGCTGTCGAATCATCCCTCAACGAAACCATCGTAAAGCAACTTTGCGACGATGTATTTACCAAAGCCGTGGTTAACTGGTAAACCTATGAAACCCCATCGTGTACAACTCGAAATTTGTTGCCCATCCATTATAGCAGCTAATATGGCCGCCATAGCCGGTGCTCACAGAGTAGAACTTTGCGACAATTTACATCTGGGTGGCACCACCCCTCCAATGTCTTGGCTCCAATTACTTTCAATCAGCATTCCCATCCAAATCTTAATAAGGCCACGAGGGGGCAATTTTGTATATACTCAGACCGAAAAACATAAAATATTGGAAAGCATAGAACGCTTTGCATCCACCTCAATAGCCGGCATAGTGGTAGGGGCCATGACCACCGAGCATAAAATTGATCAGGCGTTTTTAAAAGAAATGAAAAAGGCAGCCGGTACCAAGCCGCTTACCTTTCACCGGGCATTCGACGAAACCGACCATTTGGAACATGCCCTTAGCATATTAATGGAACATGGCATTGAAAGAGTACTCACCACCGGTGGTCGAAAAACCGCTACCGATGGAATACCCATGCTTAAAAAGTTGATACATTTGGCCAATGGCAAAATAGTAATAATGCCGGGTGGAGGTGTCAGAAGTGGAAATATGGCTGCGCTGCTTAATGAAACCGGCGCTACCGAAGTACATTCTGCCGCCAATGTGATGGAGGGAACCGACGCATTTAAATTAGAATTGACTAATCTTCTACAAACCATTCACGATTTGAACCAATGAAACTATCACAATTAAAATATGGAGGGGCGCTGCTTGGTGTGCTATTTAGTTTAATCACTTGGGCGCAAGATGCAGGCCATGGAACCGAAGGCCATGTTTGCACAGCCAGGCCGGATACCTGCTTGCTTCAATCAGGCGATATTATTTTTCAGGATTTGGATAGCAGCCCCTTGTGCGATGCTATAGAAGATGTAACCGAAGGTTACCACGGTGCCCGGTTTAGCCACTGCGGCATCATTTATAAGGACAATAATTTTGAACCTTGGGTGTTTGAAGCCTACGGCGATAATGTGCGAATGACCCGTTTTTCGGAGTTTAAAAACAGGTCGTTAGATAAAAACGGTAGTCCAAAAATTATGATAGCCCGTCTAAAGCCCGAGTACAGTATGATTATTTCCTCGGCTGTGGCCATGTGTTTTTACCTTAAAGGCAAGCCATACGACGATGAGTTTTCTATGAAGTCGGATAAATTTTACTGTAGCGAAATGGTGTACGAATGTTTTCGGCAGGCCAATAATTACACCCCGTTTTTTCCATTAAATAAAATGACATTTAAAGCCAAAGGCAGCAATGAGTTTAACAAGGTATGGGTAGATTATTTTAATCGCATACACCAGCATATACCCGAAGGCGAAGACGGCATTAACCCGGGTGCTATCAGTCGTTCTGATAAAATTTATATGCTACCCATGTATGGTTATGGTTTACTTGATAAAGCAAAATGAGTTCAAAAAACTGGTTCGTTGATTGGTTTAATTCGCCCTACTATCATGTACTGTATCAGCATCGAAATCATGCCGAAGCCGAGCAATTTATTACCAACCTAATTCAGTATCTGCAGCCGCAACCCGGCTGTACCATGCTCGATGCTCCCTGTGGAGCTGGCCGGCATGCTATGCAATTAGGCAGCAAGGGTTTTTTAGTTACGGGTATCGATTTGGCTCAAGAAAGTATTGCCGAAGCCAATCGGGTTAGGCAGGAAAATATGGAATTTTACAGGCACGATATGCGCAGGCCATTTCGTACCAACTATTTCGATTATGTTTTTAATCTGTTTACCAGCTTAGGCTATTTCGATTCGGAAAAAGAGAATGCCTTGCCGCTTCAACAATTTGCTGCCGCTTTAAAACCCGGCGGCTTGCTCATTATTGATTTTTTAAATGCTGATAAAACAATTGCCAACTTGGTAAACCATGAAATAATTAGTAAAGAGGGAGTGGAGTTTACCCTTAACAGAAAGCAGGAGAACGGTTATATAATTAAAACCATAGATGTAAAGGATAAGGCCAAAGGCAGCTTTCGTTTTCAAGAAAAAGTGAGGGCGTTCACTCTGGCCGATTTCGAAAAGCTATTTCTCCAAAATAAATTAAAAATAAAAGCACGGTTTGGCAACTATCAGTTAGATGCCTTTGACCCTGTCCATTCCGATAGGTTGATTTTGGTGGCTCAAAAAGCCTAAACCAAAGTGGTTGGCTAAAAAACTGTTCACCGAGTGTAAAACAATTAGCTTCATTGCACACAACCTGCCGAATAGCTTGTAATTTTATTGTCGGCAAATTTGCGTCGGCACATGAAGATAGGTTTACTGCTTCTTATTGCTTTATCGATTTCAAGCTATAGTTTGTTTGCTCAGCAAGATCCTCTGCTTAGTCACTACATGTTTGCCAATAGCTTTATCAATCCTGCCGCTAGTGGTACGCATGGTTATGCCGAGTTGAATGCTTCGTATAGAGCCCAATGGCTAAAGATGCCCGGTTCGCCAAAAACAGCTTTGTTTATGTATGAAAAGTCGTTTAAGGAAATGAAGCACGGTATTGGGTTTATTTTTGATAACGATAGGCTAGGGGTCACCAGTAATACCGGAGCCACATTTAATTATAATTACAAAATTACAGTGGGTACCAATACCTATTTGTCCATGGGGTTACGTGCCGGCTTAGAATATTATTCGGTGAACGTGAATCAGCTTACCTACTGGGATAGCGGCGACAAAGTGTACGCATCAGGCAATACATCATCATGGATTCCAAAGCTAGGTGCAGGTATCTATTTATATAATAACGATGCATTTTTTGGAGTGAGTGCACCAGCACTGGTGGGTACCGAACTCAACAATAGCCTTGCCGATGCTAATATTCAAGGAGGACTTGTAAGCAAACATTACTATATGCACACCGGTGTAGTTATTAGCCTGAGCGATGATATTAAACTAAAACCAACAGCGCTGTTAAAATTCCAGAAAGCCACCGATCCCAATCTTGATCTTTCTTGTACGGCATATTTGTACGAAGTAGTAGGTGTAGGGCTTACCTACCGGCACCACGATGCCTTGGCTATACTTGTCGAAGTATTTCCTAACGAAAGAATTCGTATTGGCTATGCGTACGATTTAAATATTTATCAACTAAGACCGTTGGTTGGCAGCACACACGAACTTTCAGTAGGGTATAATTTCTACAAAGAGGAGGTTCTTAAAATAATGGGGCCAAGGTATTTCTAGTCGTCGGTGCCTGCTATTTTTAGGCTATTTTTTATTGAAGAAATCAATCATGGCAGTTTCATCCACGGTATAGTAGTTCATTCGAGTTTTTACTACTCCATTTTGCAATAAAAAAAGTGCCGGCACTCCTCGTTGGCCTACCATTTTACCAAATCCGGAAGCACTGTTAAATACACAAAACTGAAACCCCTGCGTTTTGGCTTCTTCCATAAATTCGGGTACTAGTTTTTCATCGCCATTAAATATGATGAACATGGGCCATTCAGGATGATTTTGGTGCAAAATGTGCAACTTACGACCGGCAATGCGGCAATGACTGCAACTCAGACTAAATAGCGCCAATAAATATTTTCCTTGTTCGAGTTTGCCTGTATCTAATGGATAAACTTTATTCTGATACCCATATATAAGCGGACTAGGGAACTTATAATCTACAGCGTCCTGCGCATTAATGGCCGCCAGATTTAAATCCACCGGATTGAGCACATAGGGCAACACAAAAGCCGTATTCAGAAATAGGACAATGGGGATGGCTTTGTAGCGCAATCGGTATTCAAACTTATTGATGAACAGTAATAAAGTGATGCCTATAAGAATCACGTTTTTATAGATGGACTGAAGAGGAGTCATGGGCAAATAACTGCCAAAACATCCACAATCACCCTTGTTGCCATTAAAATGAATCTGAAGACCCAAATAGATGGTAAACATAACCAACAAGCCCAGTGTAAAGAGTAAGGTTTTACGAGTAAAAAGATGTGCGATTAGGAAGAAGCCGAGGGCAAACTCAACCCCAATTAACGTACGGGCAATAAATGGCGAACTGTGCCAATTGGCCAGCCCAATTTCTACAAAAGTGAGTTCAAAAGGCTCTACTGGGTATAGCTTGGCCCAGGCTGAAAACAGGAAAAATACACCCAGCAAAATTTGCAAGGCAATCAAGAAAAAGAATTTATTCATTTGCTTACATAGAGGCAATAAAAAAGGGCATTCGAGAATGCCCTTTTTTGGAATTTAGGTTAAGATTAGTTTTGAGCCCAAACACAACCAGTTCCTGTGCATGCAGCACCCTGAAGGGCAGCAGCTGTTTTGCCAAGCTTATAAGAGGTTTTAACACCACCGCTGCTTGTGCAATCGCATGAGTAATTCTTTTTGCAAGAAGCTAATGACATAGCGCCAATAACAAGAGCGAAAATTGCTAATTTTTTCATTGATAATTTTTTTAAGAGGTTAAGTAAATAATTTTGTAATGGCCGCAAGATATGTTTTCTATATGAATTGGGCAAGTAATACCCAATTCTCCTGTTGAAGTTATTCAGAACTAAATTTTCCCTGTCCAAAATGCGCTACTGAAAGTGAACATTTTAACTACATTTGCTATCCTTTAAATAAACAAAAATTATACAGCAACAATGAAAAAAATCACCTTATTAGTAGTACTGGCGCTCGTTACCAAAATCTCACTGGCCGATGAAGGCATGTGGATTCCCTCGCTCATTGGTAAAAACTATAATGAAATGCAACGCTTGGGTCTAAAGCTGAGTGCACAGGATATCTACGATATTAATCATGCTTCTCTAAAAGATGCTATTGTATCGTTAGGTGGTTTTTGTACAGCTGAGATAGTTTCAGACCAAGGCTTGCTGCTCACCAATCACCACTGCGCATTCAGTGCTATTGCCGATCAATCAACAACCGGTAACAACTACCTTGATGACGGCTTTTTTGCTTCTGACAAATCAAAGGAACTAAAGACAGGAGCTTATGCTGCCATTTTACAACAAATAGTGGATATCAGCGATCAGGTATTACCTCGAATCAGCGGCCTTAATGAGCAGCAGCGCCGTGGAACAGTGAAAAAAATCACCGATTCTATTTCTAATTCTTATAAAAAAGAAAAATATCAAATGGTGCAGGTGGCTGAATTTTTTAATGGCAACCAGTATTTCATTTTTGTATATGACAAGTATACTGATGTGCGTCTGGTTGGAGCTCCTCCAGCATCCATTGGCAAATTTGGTGGCGATACCGACAATTGGATGTGGCCACGTCATACCGGAGATTTCAGCGTTATGCGAATTTACGCCGACGCCAATAATAAGCCGGCAGAATATAATGCAGCGAATGTTCCATTTAAACCTAAAAAATCATTAACGCTTTCTCTCAAAGGAATTAAGAATGGCGATTATGCCATGATCATGGGTTTCCCGGGACGTACCCAACGTTACGAATTTTCAAGAGGCATTCAGGTGTTGCAAGATACGGATAACCCCATCCACATTGAATACTGGAAAATGATTACCGAAACTATGAAAGCTGATATGGATAAAGACCCTACAGTTCGACTGATGCTGGCATCCAGATATGCTCAGTTGATGAATTATTATAAGTACTCAATTGGTCAAAACTTGCAGTTAAAGCGATTGCAAACCGTTGACAAATTGAAGAAAAAGGAAACCGATATAGCCCGATGGATTGATGCAGATGCTTCGCGTAAAGAGGAGTACGGTAGTATGATGAACGAGGTAAATCAGGCATACGATGATTTTGCTAAATATGAAAAATTCCGCTCCATTCTACGTTATGGTTTCTTTAGTCCAACTGCCTTTAGTCATGGCTTGGCTTATTATAACCTGGCTTATTCAACCGCCAAAGCCAACCCAAAAATGTCGGCAGATGATTTAAGTAAAATAATGGCTCCATTGAAGGAAAGCGTTGATGAATTTTATAAAGAGTTCAACAAACCAACGGAGAAATCAGTGGTGCAAAAGGCGCTTGCCATGTTCTATAATGATATCCCTGCGGAAATGCGTCCTCCAGTTTTAAATGAAGTTGTAGATAATCCGAATGTAGACGAAGAATCGCAAGAATATGCTGATATGTTATTCAAGAAATCTATTTTTCTGGATGCGGCAAAAGAAAAAGCATTTTTGGAAAAACCCAACATGAAAGCATTGATGGAAGACCCACTGATGAAATTTATTGATGGATTCTTTGGCTACTATCGCGATAATGTGTTGCCAAAATCACAAGCACAGCAAGCTGCTGTGGCTGCCTTGAAGCGCAAATACCAAAAAGCCATGTTGGCTATGAATCCTGACAAGTTATACTATCCTGATGCCAATAGCACCGAGCGACTGACCTACGGAAGTGTGAAAGATTATGATGGTTTGGATGCCATTCATTATAATTATTACACCACCACCGACGGTATCTTGGAGAAAATGGACAATACCAACGAAGAGTTTATGGTACCTCAAAAGCAGCAGGATTTATTAAGGGTTAAAAATTATGGTCGCTATGCCGATAAATCTACAGGCAAACTGACTGTAGCTTTTTTAACCACTAATGATATTACCGGTGGCAACAGTGGCAGCCCAGTGATGAATGCCGATGGTGAACAAATTGGTATAGCTTTCGACGGTAACTGGGAGGCTATGAGCGGCGATATTGACTTTGCAGGCGATCAAAAACGCACAATTTGTGTCGATATTCGATATGTATTATGGTGCATTGACAAGTTCGCAGGAGCTGGCCATCTAATTAATGAAATGAAATTATCGGAATAATGTTCGGATAGCCATGAAATGCTGACAACAATTGCTCGGCATTTCATAGCTGTCTTTTACATAAATAATTCATTGTAATTTTTTCTCCTGCTTAAATTTTTGTAATTTTCTAGACCATATTTTTTTAACTCTCCTCAAACGTGTTTAATCTTCTTTCGCCTATTGCCGATTTGCTCTACCAACATGATTGTGTGGTGGTGCCTGGTTTAGGTGGTTTTTTAGCACGCCCGGTGCCTGCCAGCATCAATGGTTTGGAGCAAAACATTTGGCCACCGGCTAAAGAAATATCGTTTAATGTGAATTTGACGCAGAACGATGGCTTGTTACAGCAAATGGTAGCTGCTCAGCAGGGTATTACATTTGAGCAAGCCGGAGTAGCCATTGCTCAAAAAGTGAGTTTGTTAAAAACTCAACTTCAGTTGCAAGAGAAAGTAGAAATTCCAGGTGTTGGAACACTGACTATGAATCCGGCTAATACCATTTTATTTCATCCACTTGCCAATGCCGGTTCACATTCCGATTCATTTGGATTGCCGGTTTTACCACTCAAAGTTCTCACACTTCAAAGCAAGAGCGAAGCTATTAAAACATACGTGCAGGCCGATAATAAAAGCAAGCACGAAACCCTAACACCTCGAGTTTCTTATGCCAGGCCGAAAACTAAAAACATACCTTACGTTACCTTGGCTGCTGCATGTATTTTAGTTTTGTTTTTATCCTACTCACTTTACTGTTTTATTGAATACCCATCGTTAAGAAAGAATGCCGAACAAGCTTCTTTGCTCGATATAAAGGAATTGCTACCCGGAGCAACAACAAAGGAAAAGTGCTTGCCAAATGCCTGTGAGGTTGGGGTGGTGCTCAATTCTTCGGCCGATATGGTTTTAAATCTGCAACCTTCTTATTTGCCCGATGCTAAACAAAGTCTGTATGTGGTGTTTCACACAAGCTCTAATCTGGATAGCGCTAAAGTAGTTAAAGAACAATATAGACTAGAAGGCTGGGATGCCCGGATAGTGGTTAAGGATAGTCTATACAAAACGGCCATTTATTACTTCGCTCGGCCATCAGCTAAGGACTCCGTATTACAACTTACCAAGGCCATTTTGCCGTCAGATACGGCATGGGTTGAAAGTGGCTTTGATCCAATAAAACAAGATTAATCTTTCTCTAGTTGTTAGAATAGTCCACCCATTTTGGCCGGTGGTATTTTGCCCAAATGTCTATAGGTTTGCTCGGTAGCTTCTCGTCCACGGGGAGTGCGCATGAGGTAGCCTTCTTGTATTAGATAGGGTTCGTAAACTTCTTCCAGGGTACCTGCTTCTTCGCCAACCGCCGTGGCTATGGT
Source organism: Chitinophagales bacterium (assembly GCA_036719905.1). Lineage (GTDB taxonomy): Bacteria > Bacteroidota > Bacteroidia > Chitinophagales > CAIODY01 > DAIMNW01. Next base: position 6,906 of record DAIMNW010000003.1, on the reverse strand, counting down.
TCCAATGCCCACAGGGCCTCCGCCAAATTTTTCAACCAACGCCACCAAAATACGATTGTCCATTTCATCTAATCCGTTTACATCTACATTTAGCGCATCCAAACCATACTGGGCTATCTCTAAATCAATTTTGCCATTGCCTTTCACTTGTGCAAAATCGCGAATTCGACGCAGCAGAGCGTTAGCTATTCGCGGTGTGCCGCGGCTTCTACGGGCTATTTCAAATGCGCCTTTGGTATCTATTTCGGTTCTTAAAATTCCGGCCGAGCGGATGATGATATTTTGTAAAACCTCTTTCGAGTAATAATCTACCCGGGAAGTAATGCCAAAGCGGCTGCGCAAAGGTGAAGATAACAAACCACTACGAGTGGTGGCACCCACCAATGTAAACGGATTAAGGTTAATCTGCACACTTCGGGCATTGGGGCCCGACTCAATCATTACATCGATTTTGTAATCCTCCATGGCGCTGTACAAATACTCCTCAATGGTGATGTTTAACCTATGAATTTCATCAATAAACAAAACATCGTTAGGCTCCAGATTGGTCAACAAACCGGCCAGATCTCCTGCCTTTTCTATAACAGGCCCACTGCTCATTTTCATATTTACACCCAATTCATTGGCTACTATATGGCTCAAAGTAGTTTTTCCTAATCCCGGAGGGCCATGCAACAGCACATGATCTAGTGCTTCACCTCGTTGTCGGGCTGCTTTAATGAATATAAGCAGGTTCTCCACCACTTTCTCCTGTCCCTGAAAATCGTCGAAGGCCCCCGGACGTAAGGCTTTTTCTATCTCCTTATCGGTACTGGAAAGTTGGTCTTTGTCCGGTTGTAAATTGGCGTTACGCATAGATTAGGCAACAAATGTAACCAAGAAATCAATCAGCCCTTGTTAAAGAAATCCACCATAAAAAAAGCCTTACAAACGTTGTAAGGCTTTTCCTTTATTGGGTGGATGATGGGGTTCGAACCCACGACCCCTAGAACCACAATCTAGTGCTCTAACCAGCTGAGCTACACCCACCATAATCGGGATGCAAATGTAGTATTTTGATTTTTATCACACCACAAAATTATCACTCAACATATATCTTTGCAAAAAAAAATTAATGGAAACGGGTCTTTTATCACTTTTTATCAGTTTGATTACACTGACCATCATGGAATTGGTGCTAGGTATTGATAATATCATTTTTATCAGCATTTTGGCCGATCGGCTACCTAAGAAGGATCAAAAAAAGGCTCGGCAGATAGGGCTAGCAGCCGCCATGGGTGTGCGAATTTTACTTTTGATGGGCATCAATTACATTATCCGTTTGCAAACCGAATTATTTGTAGCATTCGGGCATGGTTTCAATGGTCGCGACCTCATACTGCTGGCTGGTGGGTTATTCCTACTCTACAAGACTACTGTTGAAATCCATAAAAAAGTAGAAAAAGAGGAACCTGAGTACCGTAAAGGTCAACAGCCACTTAATAGTTTAGCTTCAGCCATTTTTCAAATTATTCTATTAGATATAGTCTTTTCGTTCGATTCTATTCTAACGGCTGTAGGGCTGGTGGATAATGTAAAAGTGATGATAGCTGCCGTTATTGTAAGTATGTTGCTCATGATGTTGTTCGCAGGGGTTATTAGTGCGTTTGTCAACAAACACCCTACTATAAAAATGCTTGCCCTGTCGTTTCTGTTAATGATTGGGTTTATGTTGGTAGCTGAAGGGCTTCGCTTCCATGTTGAGAAAGGTTATGTTTATTTTGCCATGGCTTTCTCGTTTGGAGTAGAGTTGCTCAATATGCAAATTCGCAAGAAAAACACAGAGGCTTAAAAAAAACTTCGAGCACAGGAAAATGCAATTGACTAGAAGGTGAATGTTAATCCAATTGCCGGTAATATGGGTAACTGATTTACCCGTGTGTAACGAACTCGGTCAAAGTAAAATATGTTTGCTCGGTTATAGGCATTAGTTACACTGGCATTAGCCTCCAGTATGGAACGTTTGGCCAAGTAAAATTTCTTTTTAAGTGATAAATCCAAGCGGTGATAGTAGGGTAGGCGACCTGCATTTAGTTTCTCATCATAAATAATACCCAACTGACCATTTTGATTCAAATAGTTGCTATTGATGGCGCCAAAGCTATATTGCTCATAAAATCCCTGAGTAAGGGTAAATGGAAATCCTGAACCAAAATTCCAACGGGCACCTGCTTCCCAGGTTAAATCGCTGCCAAAGGTGTATGTACCTAACAAGTTAATATTATGACGGCGGTCGAAAGGTGGAGCGTAGTAAACTTTTTTACCGCTTGCATCTTTAGTGCCATCGTAACGATCTACATAACCAAGCGAATACACCGCCCAAATGTAGATTTGTTTGTAATCAATCTTGCAAGAAAAATCGCCACCATAAGCTCTGCCGGTTTCTATCATGTAATTAGGGTCTGATGGATAGAACTTATTACGATTGATATTGATTAACTGAGTAAACGATTTGATGAAGGTTTCAGCATTGAGCTCAATGTGCTCAGTCAAATCGTATTCTATTCCGCCAACAGCATGATAAGCGGTTTGCAATTTGTTCTCTGTTCGGTTACCATTCACATCTTTCAACTCCACTTCAGGACCCGATAAAAATCCGGTGAAAAGGTTGACCACATCACGGTCGCTTTTGGTACTCAGCAAGTTTTGTGAGTAACGGCCGGCAGCAGCCTTAAATCTCAGTACTGAACTTGCATTATACTTCATACCAATTCGTGGCTCGGGGCTAAACTGATTGAGCGAAGCATAGTAAACTATCCTAAAGCCTGGTTCAATTACCAAAGGGCCTGCTATTTTTTTGTATTTCAAAAACCCGGCTAGTTCAGTGGTATTCTGATCTTCCTGATATTTTACTTTCAAAACATTGGCAAAATGGTAAGTGGTTTTAAAACCGGAAATATCGATACCGTAATTGATGTGAGAATTTTTAGGGAGGGTATAATCAAAATCCATGTGGCCGGTGAAACCTCCAATAGTACTGCTTCGCGGCAGACTGTCGGCTTCTAACAAATTTAAACCATAATTGCTGTAGGCAAACATTCCATTAATGAGAACGGTGGAACCTGCCGGTGTAACAACGAAACTTCCGCCAGCGCCACTCGAATTCCATTTGTACTCCGATGTTCCCAGAAACTGTGCTTTATCTCTGAAATTAAAACCGAATAAATTGATTTTGCTTCCACTGGCTAAGCTAAATGATGCCTTGCCAAACAAATCGGTAAAGCTGAAAGGCAAGCCGTAACCTGTAGAGTCGGTATAAGGATAAATAACTGGTGAGGTTTTATTCAAATAGGAATTTTTGGCTGTGATAATAAATGAAGAACCACCTCCATCTTCTGATTTTATTTTACTGATAGGGCCTTCAAACAAAAATTTGGAAGCGAAAGGATTCACAGAAACCTTGCCCGAATAATTTTTCTTGTTGCCATCACGAGTGGTTACATCTACAATAGCCGAAGTTGCGCCTCCGTTCTCTGCATTGAAACCGGCCGTTTTAACGTTGGCGTTTTTAATTACATCTGTTTCAAAAACCGAAAACAAGCCAAGTGAGTGGAAGGGATTATAAACCGGCATACCATCCAGATAAACCTTGTTTTGAATAGGAGCACCTCCACGTATGTATATCTGCCCACCTTGATCACCTGAAGATACCACCCCCGGCAAAACTGATAAATACTGAGCCAAATCAGGCTCACCACCTATTGATGGAAGCGATTTAATCTGATTGGAGGTGATTTTGGTTTCACCAATTTTTACATCATTCTGTTTTTCCTGCCTCTTAGCCGAAATAACGGTGCCTTTTAATACACGTGCTTTCTTCTCCAGATAGAGCTTCAGATTTTGAACCTGACCGGTGGTTACCGTGATAGGTTTTATTAGAGAATCGTAACCCAAGTAGGTGATTATGATGTTATAATTACCAACGGGCACCTTCTTTATGGAGAAAAATCCATTCACATCTGTTTGTGCCCCCATTTTGCTTCCTTGAATAAGCACGTTGGTAAAAATTACGGGCTCCCCAGTGGCTTTATCATACACGAATCCTTTGATATCGTTGGTGGTGGTTTGGGCTAAAGATCTTAATGCTACCAAGCAAAAGAGGAATCCAAAAAGTAAATTTTTTTTCAATGGAAATTTGATTTAGCGTATGTAAAATGTATTTTCTTGAATTCGAAATGAAAAAATTGTTGAAGGTGAGTATAATGATAAAAGACCTAAACCACTAAGTCAATCTGGCCTTCAGATTAGTATCCAAAGCATCCAAAAACTCTTCGGTGTATAGATAGTGTTCACCGTGTTTCACCTTATTGCCATGAATACAAACGGCTAAATCTTTAGTCATTTTACCGCTTTCCACTGTTTCCACACAGACTGCTTCTAGTGCATGACAGAAGTTGATCAATTCCTGATTGCCATCTAATTTCCCTCTGAATTCCAGCCCACGAGTCCAGGCAAAAATAGAAGCTATCGGATTGGTAGAAGTAGGTTTGCCTGACTGATGATCACGATAATGACGGGTTACGGTGCCATGCGCTGCCTCTGCTTCCATCACTTTTCCATCGGGTGTAACCAGGGTAGATGTCATTAATCCCAGACTACCAAAACCTTGGGCTACGGTATCGCTCTGCACATCGCCATCATAATTTTTACAAGCCCAAACAAAGTTGCCATTCCATTTCAGTGCCGAAGCCACCATATCATCAATCAAACGGTGCTCGTAGACAATACCTGCTGCATCAAACTTCGCCTTGTAATCTGTTTGATAAATTTCTTCAAAAATATCTTTAAAGCGCCCATCGTATTTTTTCAAAATGGTATTTTTAGTTGAAAGATACAACGGCCACTTTTTCATTAATGCCTGATTAAAACAAGCATGAGCAAATCCTCTAATAGATTCATCAGTATTATACATAGTGAGCGCTACTCCATCGCCTTTAAAATTGAATACCTCAAATTCTTGCTTGGTGCCATCTTCCCCTTCAAATTTAACAGTTAATTTTCCTTTTCCTTTAGTGACAAAATCGGTAGCACGATACTGATCGCCAAATGCATGACGACCAATGCAAATAGGAGCTGTCCAATTAGGTACCAAACGGGGGACATTTTTACAAACGATTGGCTCACGGAAAACAGTGCCATCCAGAATGTTTCGGATAGTTCCATTTGGGCTCTTCCACATCTGTTTAAGTTTAAATTCTTCAACTCGTGCCTCGTCTGGTGTAATGGTGGCGCACTTGATACCGACACCATACTGGCGAATGGCATTGGCGCAATCAATAGTTACCTGATCGTTGGTTTGGTCGCGGTATTCAATACCTAGATCGTAATATTTAATATCTACCTCCAGATAAGGAAGTATCAATTTTTCTTTAATAAATTTCCAAATAATTCTGGTCATTTCATCCCCGTCCACTTCTACGACAGGATTAGCCACTTTAATTTTTTGTGCCATAATTTTTAATACTTTATAAAAACTTTTAACTTTTTAGAGTTGCAAATGTAGTAAAAGCATTGATACAAAAAGAAGGCACCCTGCAACCATTATAAAGCTTCAGAAAGTGAAAAAAAAACTGTTAGCTAACCGATTCAAAAGCATTGAGTCTGTCGAGTTGGACGATGGTTTTCGATCGGTCGGGGCTCAGGATAAATGCTGGCAGAAATTTTACATTCCAAACAATTTCATTGGCTAAATAGCTATATCGATATTGAATATTTTGGGAAAAAGATTCGTCGAAAGCACGAATGATGATGATGATTTCCAATTTTCGGTCGAGCAGGTCTTTTTCAGTAAGATTATCAAATGGACTATGATGATCGATAGGATGTACAACGGTCCAGGTAGTTGGTAAAAGATTCACACTTTTGCGATCAAAATTCAGGTTGTAAAACTGTCGCACTTGGCTTGGATCGTTATGTTTCTCCATAGAAGCCACTGCACTTACCTCAATATCTAATAGCGCATGTTCCAGCTTATTTGCCAGCCTGAACATAAGAGCATTGCCATCTTTAAAGGGTGAAATAATAGCGTTCTTGCTAAAAATAAGTTTGGCCTCAGGCTTTGAAAATCGTCCGTAAACAACACCGGTAATAATGGCGAACATGATGAGCCCTGTTAATGATTCTAAAGCTGCAACCAGATTGCAAAACAAACCAGAAGGGTATAGGTGGCCATAGCCCACGGTGGTTAAAGTTTGAGCGCTAAAGAAGAAAGCCTCCATAATCTTTTCGCCGGTGCTAAGGTTTACATCAATACCTAAATATTGTACTCCAATACTCACATAAATGATTGAAAAAAAACCATTCAGAAAAGCATAGCTGCCAAGTAAAATCAAAATAAATTTAGGGGTAGACACACCCGTAAGCAGGTGAAACAAGCTGAAGGATTCCAAATAAGGAAGTCCTCTTCGCTCCACATTGAACGAGCCATTTCTGTTAAGCAACCTTTCACCACCACTGCCTTTGGTGCCAAATCCTAAATCGGCATTTTTTGATTCAGAAACCATTATCTTATTTAATTAGTTACACAAATTCCGATTTTTTTTCATTCTATCTGAAAAAAATATGGATGAATTTATCATTCCTGAAATTCGTCTATTATATTTGCACCGGAGAGTTGGCAGAGCGGTCGATTGCGGCAGTCTTGAAAACTGTTGAACTGAAAGGTTCCTGGGGTTCGAATCCCTAACTCTCCGCCAAGTGACTGTCTAAGAAAGTCCAAAAGCGTCTAAATCAGTGGTTTAGGCGCTTTTTTGTTTTTGTTCTTTTCTTAAAATGTATCGGTTTGTCTATACTTTGGGTTTCTATCTGGGTTTCTTTTTTTAGAGGCCAAAAAAGAAACCAAGCAGTTAGACAGATTAAGACATAATA
>DAIMNW010000071.1:0-10379 GCA_036719905.1 Chitinophagales bacterium | reverse complement strand
GAATAACACTATTCTCTCGTTGAGCTACCGCCAAATTGTCTTCTGTTCTGTGCAAACCCATACTGTATGTTTCTGTGCCGAAGGCTGAACGATTTTTACTGGCATTGCAATGAATGCATATGAAAAGATCAGCATTAGCTTTATTGGCCATTACAGCTCGTTGGTAGAGTTCCACAAAGCGATCATCTGTTCGAGCATACACCACATTAATGTTGGGATAAGCTTTTTTAACCATATCACCAAAGCGCATAGAAATTTTAAGTGCTACATCCGCCTCTTTTGAAAAAACACCGTGACAGCCAGGATCTGAACCACCATGCCCAGGATCAATGAATAGTGTTTTTATTCGAAAATTGGTAACACCCGGTCCCTTGGTAGGTGGAGCAAATGCACTCGAAATCAGGATTAAACTAACGAGTAGGGAGATAAAGGAAAATGATATGTAGTTTTTTTTATTCATTATTAACAAAGCTAGTATACGACAATTCTCTTGCTGATGTTTCTTTTAAGTATTTTTGAATCTTAGCTTCACTATTTTTGCCATTCAACCATTTTAAGTGGAGTTTCTTCAATTTCTACCGAGCACAAACAATCATCTATTCGAACCAAAAATAATTCAATTACTTTTTCTATTCGACGCTTTTACTTCATATTAACCATATTACTTTCCACAAATTGTTTGTTTAACGTACAAGCACAGGTACGTCTGGGAGCCACGAAAATTAAAACACTGGCTGCTGATACTGGTTTTGTAAAATTTGCTACTAAAGATTCACTTACGACAGTAAATTTAGATTCAGTGAGGGCTATCAAAAGAGATACTCTACCCTACCAAATTTCAACAGATGCGCCTGAATTTCCAATCAAATATTCTGCACAGGACTCCATTTTCTACGATTTGGAAAACGAAAAATTATTTCTCTATGGCGATGCCAAAATTGCATACGACGATATGAGTTTGAAGGCAGACTATATTAACATTGACATGAAAACCCATATGATTTCGGCCAAATCAAAATCGGATTCCCTTACTCGAAGCAAGGGCATGCCCCATTTTGAACAAGCTGATAAAGTATATGATGCCAGATTGATGAAATATAATTATGAAACAAAACGTGGGAAAATCTATGATATCATCACAAAAGAGGATGAAGGATACATTCATAGTGAAGCCATTAAAAAAACAGAAGGTGAAGAATATCTTGGGTATAAGTCGAAATACACCACTTGCTCCAACTACGATCCACATTTCTACATTCTAGCCACACGAATGAAAGTGATTCCCAATAAATTAATTGTATCAGGGCCGGCTAATCTTTACATTGAAGATATACCTACACCTCTTTTTATCCCTTTCGGCATTTTTCCAATAAGTAAAGGTCAACGAAGCGGCGTTCTGTTGCCTGAACCAGGAAATGATGGTTCCAGGGGATTTTTCATTCGCAATGGAGGTTACTACTTTGGATTGGGTCAACATTTCGACCTTTCCTTAACCGGAGATTTATACTCTTATGGAAGTTATGCATTAAGAACCAATAGTAACTACAACAATCGATATCACTATAATGGTAACTTCTCTCTTAATTATGGAAGAAACAAAACTGGTGACGAGCAAGAAAAAAACTTTACGGTTCGCAAAGATTTCTTACTGCAATGGAATCACCGGCAGGATTCCAAAGCCAGGCCCAATAGTACATTCAGTGCCAGTGTGAAGGCAGGCACCAGCACCTACAATAAAAATAATGAATATGATTTTGAGTCGTACCTCAATAATTCATACAACTCATCAATCAATTACACAAAAACATTTCCTGGTAAACCATTTAACTTTTCGGTGAGCGCCGGTCACGATCAAAACACTTATACTCATCAAGTTAATATTACTGCTCCCTCGGTAAGTTTTAATGTAAGTAGAATTGCCCCTTTTGAACGAAAAGGCGGGTCAACGGAAAAAAAATGGTACGAAAACATCGGTTTTAGCTATACCATGAATGCACTTAATAAATTAAATTCATACGACTCCATCATTTTTAAAAAAACAAAAATGACTGATTTCAAGAATGGAGTGAAGCATAGCATCCCTATTTCAACCAACTTTAAACTAGCTAAGTATTTTATTTTACAGCCAGTGGTTGCTTACGACGAACGATGGTATTTTCGCACACTGCAGTTAAGCCGAAATGCAAAGGATAGTGTAATTACAACCTATCATAATGGTTTTGCTAGCGAACGAGAGTTGCAAGCTTCGATCAATTTGCAAACTACCGTATATGGTATGTTGCAATTTAAAAAAGGGAAGATTAAAGCTTTACGACATGTGCTCTATCCCCGTATGGGTATGGCCTGGCACCCTGACTACGGATCAGCATTCTGGGGGTACTACAAAACGCTGGAAGCCGATAGTACAGGTGCTAATAGTCGACCCTACTCTATTTTTGAAAATGCAGTAAATGGATCGATACTTCAACCAGGTAAATATGCAGCATTAACCTTTGGGGTCAATAACGATTTTGAAATGAAAGTATATTCAAAACGTGATACTGTTAGCCACATAAAAAAAATTCCACTTCTTCGTCAATTAAACATAAGCTCTTCATATAACTTTGCGGCGGATTCTATGCGCTTATTACCTTTTGCAATCAGCACCAATACCCAATTGATGAATAAAATTAATTTAAACGCATCTACCACTTTGGATCCTTATGCCTTGAACAGCAAAGGTCAACGCACAAAAGAGTATGCACTTAAAGCGGAAAACAAACTTGGACATTTTAACGGAACCAGAATTTCGATTGGCACTTCTCTGCAATCAAAGCAACAACCCCAATCGTTCGGACGCAAGAACAATTCATTTCATAAACCGGCAGGATTTGAGGACAACACAATTAGCATACCTTATAGTCTTAGAGTAGATTATTCCCTTTCGATTAATAAAGTATATTATATTGACAGTAAAACATTTCAACTACTTGATTCCCTCTCCTATAGCCAATCCGTTGGTGGCTCCATTGATTTTAATCCAACTGAAAAGTGGAGTGTTAGAATAAATACAGGTTATGATTTCAAACAACATAAATTAGGCTCTTCGCAAATAGTCATTGGACGCGATTTACATTGCTGGCAGTTTAATCTTGATGTACAACCGGGTAGATTTTATGGTGTAACCATCAATGTAAAAGCGCAAGTTTTGAATGATCTAAAACTGAGCCAGCGAAGGCAAAATCCAAACACACTTACCGGATTTTAGTCAGATAAAGAATTAAAATAAAAAAAGGAATTCGTCAACACAACTGATAAGTATGCAACAATATGAAACCTATTTTTTTGGAGTGACCGCGGCCATTCAAGCCACATGTATAGCTGTAGAGGCGATAGTTAGTGCCTACAATCATCGTGGCTGGTATGAAAAAAAAGATACAATTACCAATCTTTCTCTCACCGGCTTAAATGCTATACTCGACCTTGCCTTTAAGGGTATCGCCATTTATGCGCTCACATTGTTTGTACCTTATCATATATTCCAAATCCGCAATTTTTGGATATACTGGGTTAGTTTGGTGCTATTAGAAGACCTTATGTTTTGGGTGCTTCACTATGTTGATCATCATGTTCGATTTTTTTGGGCCATCCATGTTACACATCATAGTAGCGAAAAATTTAATTTGACTACTGCTATACGATCTTCGCTTTTCCAACCCCTATACCGTTTTATTTATTATATACCATTGGTATTATTAGGCTTTGACCCACTCGATATTTTTTTTGCTTTTGCCATCTGCAATTTTTGGGGATTCTTTATTCATACAGAAGCAATTGGCAAACTTGGTTTCATTGAACATTTTATGGCTACGCCTTCTAATCACCGTGTGCATCATGCCTCTAATCCACCGTACTTAGATAAAAATCTAGGCCAAATGTTTGTGCTATGGGATAGAATTTTTGGAACCTATGTGTCCGAAACCGAGCCTGTTCATTTTGGCCTCACTAAACATGTTCGCTACGATTACTTGCCAGAGGTTATTTTGAATGAATGGAGACAGATGTGGAAAGACGTGAGTCAAGCCCCTTCATTAAAAAACAAGATGATGTATATTTTTGGTCCTCCGGGTTGGAGTCACGATGGCAGTCGAATGACTAGCAAACAATTACAACAAGCATACTTTAAGAAAACAAATTAAACCAACCGATTCAATAAATTGAAATACGCGTATCCTATATTTTTGCTTTTACTTGTTGAATGCAAAACTTCATTTCATTGCCCTGTTGTTCATTCTGAATTTGACAAATGCTCCAAGCCCCCAATTCCTGACTATTCAATAGAATCCAACTGGTCTGCCCTGCCCAATCGTTATGATTATTGCGATAACGTTCCTAAAGGAATAAATAATGAAATTCTAGACACATCGATTGACGTTTTTTGGGTTCATCCCACAACTTATACAGGAATACCTGACTCGTTTTTTGCATGGAATGCAGATATTAGAAACAATCAAATAAACGAAAGAACTCAGAAGTCAACGATGCTCTACCAAGCTAGTGTTTTTAATCGCTGTGGAAATATCTATGCGCCTTACTACCGGCAAGCCCACCTCTATGCCTTTTATACTGAAGACAAAATGACAAAGTGGAAAGCTTTAAATTTTGCATATACCGATGTTAAATCAGCATTTGAATATTATCTTAAAAATTACAACCATGGAAAACCAATCATTATTGCGTCACATAGCCAAGGCACTATTCATGCTTACTGGTTACTTCGCGATTATTTTGCCGGCAAACCGCTAATGAATCAACTCGTGGCTGCCTATTTAGTTGGCATGCCTATACCAAAAGATTCACTAAATTTTTTATTACCCTGCAATACACCATCGCAAACCAATTGTTATGTGGCATGGAATACATTCGTGAATAGATATGAACCGAAAGATAGCAGGGACTATGAAATTTCACTTTGCACCAACCCACTTGCCTGGACCAATAGAGACACAATGGTGAGTTCAAAATATAATCAAGGAGCAGTATTGTATAACTTCAATAAAATAGTAAAGCATCGGGTGGATGCTTTCAATCATCATGGTTTATTATGGATACACCGACCAAAGGTTTTGCTTTCACTAGCATATAGGCCTAACAAATACCACACAGGAGACTATAATTTATTCTATATGAATGTTAGAAAAAATGCTGCTGAGAGAGTAGAAAGCTATTGGAAACAGCATTCGAGTTTAAAATAATCCATTACTTAATGTTTATAATAGCGCAGCAGATTCCAGCCGCTACAGCCACATTCAACGACTCACTTTTAGCCGATGGTGATTGAGGAATATTTATTCTGGATGAAATAAATTGGTTGATTGAAGAAGAAATTCCAGAACCTTCGTTACCTAGAACTAAAATACCTGAAGTTGGAAATTTGATTTGATATATATATTCACCACTCAGATCAGCAGCAAACACAGGCAAGTTGTTTGATTCCAAATAGCTCTGTAAGTCCATATAATATACTGGTAAATGAGCAAACGCTCCCATGCTAGCTTGAATCACTTTTGACCCAAAAACGTCAGCACAAGTGGGCGAGCAAATTATTTGTTTCATACCGAACCAATCGGCAGTGCGAATTAAGGTTCCCAAGTTGCCAGGATCCTGAATTCCATCTAACATCATTGTCCATCCAGATTTCACAACAGATGATGGACTTAAAACAGGAAGCTTTAATTCACATAGGATTGGGCTTGCAGTTCGCAAATGGGTCATGCGCTGCATTTCCTCGTTAGTAATCAACACAATAATAGCATCAAACCTTGCAAGAGCAAGTTTGTTTTCCTCATAAAACTCTGCTGTAGTATAAATTTGATTGAAACTAAAACCGCTGTTTAAAAGTTCGAGGCATATTTTTCGTCCTTCTGCCACGAAGCACTGATATTTAGACCTGAACTTTTTATACTCAAGAGAGCGAATACGGCTAACTATGCTTTTACTTAACATACAATGAAAGTAATTTATAAATCTAATTTTTTTTGCTTTTGTGTGTTGATTATTTTTTTGATCGGGTGTCGAATATCCAAGCATCTACCCGAAGGAAAATATTTACTGGCTAAAAATGAAATTGTCATTAATAATCCGCTAGAAATAAGTGTTAAAAATATTTCAAAAGCCGAACTAGAACGGCTTGCCTTGCCGGCTGCAAACAAGCAAATTGTGAAATGGGTTCCAGTACTTAACATCCGACCAAAACTCTGGATATGGCAAACCTTTGATTGGAAAAAAGAGCATAGTTTAAATTGGTGGATCAAGAATAAAATTGGCGAACCACCAGCCTTATATGATTCTACCAAGACATTGCGATCAGCATTAAACATGCAGAATTACCTTTTTAATAAAGGTTATTTTTACAGCCATGTTAATGTAAAAACGAAGAAACTACCTTATCAGCGTAAAGTTACCTATGAAGTAAATACCGGTAAACTATATGTACTTAGCAATATTGAATTTCATTCAGAAAACGACACAATCGATAAACTTATTAATCAGTTTTCTTTCAATTCACTGCTCAAAACTGGTGACCCGTTTGATATTGGAAAGCTGAAAGAAGAAAGAGAGCGTATTGAAATTCTTTTACGAAATAATGGATATTATGAATTTAGCCAGGAATATGTGTTCTACACCGTAGATACCCTTTTGGCGAAAACGAAGAAGCAGCAGCTTCTTTCGCTTTTTGCTGAAAACAAAAAACCCATCTCAATTAGAGTTAATGTAAAAAATCCTTCGAGCGGCTATCATCAGAAATTTTTTGTTGATCGGGTCTATATTTTTCCGAATACAAAAACTGATTCGTCAAAATACTCCACTTCAGATTCCATTCATTTTAGCAATTATATATTCGTTAGTAAAAAACTGAGCACACGCCCTTCGTTAATTTTAAGCAAAGTTTTTGTTCAACCGCATGATTATTTCAATTTTGAACAACAACAGCTAACAACTAACCATTTGAGCGAACTTGGAATTTACAAATCGGTTAGTGTAAACTACACAAAAGTTTCTGCTAATCATTTAGACTGCACTATTTATATGCAACCAAATAAAAAAAGAGATTATACTGCTACTGTAGAATCTAGTACGAATGCAGAGTTCTTTGGAGGTGCTGTAAATTTAGCTTATAGCACTCGTAACTTCTTCCGAACAGGAGATTTGTTAAGTTATAATTTGAAAGGAAGTTTAGAATCACCATTTGAAAACAAAAACAGTCAACTTTCAACAAAAGATTTAACTGCAGGGGTTAGCTTGCTAATTCCAAAGTTTACTGTTCCTTTTCGCTTAAAACAAGTTCCTAAATATCAAAATCCTAAATCACGTTTATCGTTTACCTACTCCATACTTAAGCGTATGGATTACTACACCCAATACAGCAATAGCCTTTCATGGGCCTATGATTGGAACGAGACTGCACAAAAACATCAAACATTCACACCCTTTGCACTTAACTTTATTCAAATCTATAAGCCCAGTCAAGCCTTTAATCAAATTTTGGACAATAACCCCATTCTAAAAAGCAGTTACCAGCAAGTACTTATAACAGGTGGCAGTGAAGTCTATACATTTAATTCACGTAGCACGAATAACAAGAAAAACAACTATTACTTTCGTGGAATAGTAGACGTGGCTGGCAATTCACTTTACGCTCTCAATCGAATACTCAATAAACTTAATAACGACAGCCTTACGAAGCCACTTAGATTTTTTGGTATAGACTACTCTCAATTTGTGAAACTAGGTATTGAAAACAGCTATCATTTGAACATAACAAAGCATCAGGATTTTGTAACGCATGCTTCTGTTGGCGCTGGATTTGCCTATGGAAACAGCAAGGTGATGCCTTATGTTAAACAATTTTATGGAGGCGGCCCTAATGACTTGAGAGCTTGGAGAGTAAGAACAGTGGGCCCAGGCACTTACAGCGACTCCACCTCAAATTTGTTACTGAATCAAACTGGCGATATGAAATTGGTTCTCAATTTAGAATATAGGTTTGATATTGTCAGTTATTTTAAAGGAGCCCTTTTTACCGATGCCGGCAATATTTGGCTCTTACATAAAGATGCGTTGCGGCCTGGAGCCGAATTTATACCTTCGGAATTCTATAAACAGTTAGCCGTTGGTGCTGGCGCAGGATTGCGAATGGACTTTACTTATTTTTTGATAAGAATGGATTGTGGATTTAGACTAGTTGACCCAGCAAGGCCTGAAGGCGAAAGAGTAGTCACGAATACGATTAAACCACTCAAAACTAGCTGGTGGAAAAATGATATAAAGTATAATCTGGCTATTAACTATCCATTCTAAAGTCAGTTACACTTCAACACTTCCCGAAAAGGTTTTCGTTGCAGGACCAATTAACCACACATTAGTGTAGCTAGCTTTATTATCGCCAGAAAATTGCACAGCTAATACACCACCTGGTGTTGATATTTTAAGTGGAGCTTTCCACTTTCGTGGATTGATAGAATTTAGCGCTAATGCCACAGCTACAGTACCTGTGCCACAGGAAAGTGTTTCACCTTCAACTCCGCGTTCGTAAGTGCGCATTTGGATGTCGTTCTGACCGAGGCAAACAAAATTTACATTAATCCCAGCTTGCTTATATTTTTTATTGAATCGAATAGCAGTCGCTTCCTTAACAAGTTCCACTTGCTTTACATCCCTTACCAATTTGATATAATGTGGCGAACCGGTATCGGTTACAAAATCGCCCGTTTTATTTTTCGAAACGTGTTTAACATCAATCATCTTAAGAGCCACTTCCCCATTGGGTGCTATAGCTGATACATGGGTGCCATCAATTGCAGTAAACAATGCATTATCTGTTATTATACCGCACTCATTGGCAAATGCGGTTATACATCGGCCACCATTGCCACACATACTACTGGTAAGGCCATCGGAATTAAAGTATACCATTTCAAAATCGAACCCTTTCTTATTCTGCAGCAACATAAGCCCATCGGCACCAATGCCAAAGTGGCGGTCGCATAATAGCTTTATTAATTTAGAATTTTTTTGAGGAAATTTTTTATCCCGATTATCAATTAAAATGAAATCGTTTCCCGTGCCGTGATATTTAGAAAAATAAAATTTCATCTTCATTTTTTTACCACTCACGAATAAAGTAGTGGGCTGCCAATCGAATTCCAACTGAACCATTTTTTGACACCGATGGAACGTAATTATTGGTATAGACAATGTTTGGTGAATTGATATCTGTAAAACCAAAAACTCCTTTGAAGCCGAAATCGAGTGCCAAATGTGATTTCACTTTGATAGAAATGCCTAAGGAAGCGTTCAGCCCATATTCTTTAGCGTTGAGTTTGTTTGTGATATCGTACTCGGTGCTGTTTGCTCCTACCGTTTCGCTCAGCATGGCTTTTTGAAGCATACCCATGTGAGGTCCTAAGGCAACAAAAAAACCGGTTCCTTCGTGACCGCTTGTAAGTTTTAAAAGTAAGGGAATTTGTAAATAGCTGGATTTTAGCGTTCTGGCAGCAACTCCTTGAACTGTGCTATCTGAAAATACATTGCCCATGGATGCATAGTTTAGTTCGGTAACCAGACTCACGTGTGGGTTAAAAGCGTATCCTAAATCGGCACCTAGAGCGCCTACAAATCTATTGTTTGTGCTTAGGTGCACCGTGTAGCCATTGTATGGAATGGTGCTCCAGAATGGATTGGAATGGCTTACCCAAACATTGTTTCCGCCAACAGCAACACCGCCATATAAGCCGGTATTTTGTGCCTTTGCGGCTTGAAGAAGAAAGATGGAAATAAGAAGGAATACAAGTTTCTGCATTTGTCGATTTCTATTTTATGGGTGTTGAACGCTTAAAAATAGAAAAGATTTTCATCAAAGGATTATTTATAGCGGTAAAAAGCAGCACAATCTTATTTTCGCACTATGAAGCAAGTGATTTTTCAGATTTGGCAATATTTGATTTATCGGTGGAAGGCCAAAGACCTGCATGGGGTGCATTCGCCTTTTGTTTATGAACTATCTGAAAAAGTATTGCACGACAAAAAGCAGTACTATGCTTATAGCGATGCCGAACTCGTTCGAAAAAAATTGATGGCACAGGATAAAGTTATAGCATTGGATGATTTAGGTGCCGGGTCGAACCAAACCGTGACTAAAACGGTTGCCTTATCGCATCTGGTTAAAGCAGTGAGCATTCCGGATAAGTATGGCCGATTGCTTTTTCTGCTAGTCAATTTTGTACAGCCTAACACCTTACTTGAGATGGGTACCTGCATTGGTCTAAGCAGTTTTTATATGGGCAAAGCCCGGCGAAGTGCCCGGCATATTACTCTGGAAGGCAACAAGGCATCGGCAG
>DAIMNW010000264.1:0-2931 GCA_036719905.1 Chitinophagales bacterium | reverse complement strand
TTTACCATTGATTGCTTAACGGAAAAATTTGGCAAAAAACCAGATATTCTGGAAAGCAATATTCGAGTATTGACAGCCGGCTACCACTATGGCGACACTACCGAAACATTTATGAATCGCTATGAGGTACCTAAAGCGAAAGTTGAAGCCGGTACTTATCGTAGCATTATGGGAAATCAGTCTTTAGCTATGGGATTAATTGCAGCTTCACAAAAAAGTGGCTTGCCAATTTTCCTGGCGTCCTATCCAATCACACCGGCATCCGATATTTTACACGATTTATCAAAGTATAAAAACTTTGGCGTACGCACCATGCAGTGCGAAGATGAAATTGCATCGGTATGTGCTGCCATTGGCGCTTCTTATGGCGGCAACTTGGGCGTTACCACATCATCGGGCCCCGGCATTGCGCTTAAGGGAGAAGCTATCGGCTTGGCAGTGATGATGGAGTTGCCATTATTGATTGTAAATATTCAACGAGGTGGACCATCCACCGGTTTACCTACAAAAACCGAACAGGCTGATTTGATGCAAGCCCTGTATGGTCGAAATGGAGAGTGCCCAGTGGTCGTTATCTCGTGCAGCACACCAAGCGACTGTTTCGAAGTAGCTATGGAGGCGGCCCGAATCACTTTGCAGCACATGGTACCGGTGATGTTACTGAGCGATGGTTATATAGCTAACGGAGCCGAGCCTTGGAAATTTCCGAAGGCAGCCGACCTGCCTGAAATTAAAGTGGCCTTTAAAACTGCGTTGGCTGAGGGAGAAACAAAATTTTTACCCTATAAAAGAGACGAAAAACTGGCTCGTCCATGGGTAACACCAGGCACACCGGACTTGATGCACCGCTTGGGTGGTTTAGAAAAACAGCACGAAACCGGCAACGTGAGCTACGATCCGGAGAACCATGAATTTATGGTAAAAATGAGAGCCGCCAAAGTAGAAAAGGTGGCCGAGTATATTCCAAAACAAAAAATTGAAGTGGGTGCCGAGAAAGGCAAAGTATTAGTACTGGGCTGGGGTTCTACTTATGGTGTAATCAAATCATGTGTAATGGATTTGATTGCCGAAGGATTAAGCGTTTCGCATGCACACGTGCGCTATATGAATCCATTACCAACTAATTTGGGCGAAATTTTGAAAAATTTTGAAACCGTATTGATGCCCGAAATTAATAGCGGCCAATTCATCAAAGTAATACGCGACAAATATTTGGTAGATGCTAAAGGCTTCAATAAAGTACAAGGCACCCCTATTGCCAAAGTTGAATTAAAAGAATTTATTAGAAACAATTATAAATAGACTATCAATGAGCGATGTAACCACTGCCGCCCCTCTTACGGCTAAAGATTTTGCAACCGACCAGGACATTCGTTGGTGCCCCGGTTGTGGCGATTACTCTATATTAAAACAGGTACAAACCATTCTACCACAGGTGGGGGCCTCGTTGGAGAACACCGTGTTTGTTAGTGGCATCGGTTGTAGCAGCCGTTTTCCGTACTATATGAATACATACGGCTTGCATACTATTCATGGCCGAGCCACTGCGGTAGCCAGCGGATTGAAAGCCGCCCGTCCTGATTTGAATGTTTGGATTGTCAGTGGTGATGGCGATAGCATGAGTATTGGTGCCGGACATACCATTCACCTGCTGCGTCGAAATCTGAATGTGAAATTTTTGATTTTCAATAATCAGATTTATGGATTAACCAAAGGGCAGTATTCTCCAACTTCTGAAGAAAATAAAATCACCAAGTCGTCGCCCATGGGATCTATAGATCACCCATTTAATCCTGCCGCATTGGCTTTAGGTGCCGACGCTAGTTTTGTGGCTCGTAGTGTTGATCGCGACCCTAAACATTTGCAAGAAATTTTAAAACGAGCACATCATCACATAGGCTCTTCTTTCGTAGAGATTTATCAAAACTGCAACATATTTAACGACGGAGCTTTTGAAATATTTACAGAAAAAGGAACTAAGAAATTGCACACCCTTTTGGTAGAACAAGGCAAGCCATTAATATTTGGTGACAATAACGAATTCGGAATAAAACTTGAAGGGTTTAAGCCCGTGATTGTAAATATTGCAGATGGCAGCGCCTCGGCCAATGATTTGTGGATACATGACGAAGCCGATATGGGTAAAGCCAGCATATTGGTTCGCATGTTTGATACGCCTGATAAAGAAGGAGCCATGCCACGACCTTTTGGTGTGTTCTATCAAAATATTCGCCCAACTTACGAGGAGCAACTTCATGCCCAAATAAAATCTGCGATGGCTAAGCCCGGCGATTTGGATAAGCTGATTGCAGGTAAGGAGACTTGGACGGTTAATTAATCTTCTATTTAAACCAATTTTGCAAAAGCGCCTCAGCCAAAAGCAAGGCGCTTTTCTATTAAATGATAATTAATGGAACCACAAAAAAACAACCCCCTACACGGAATCACTCTTGAACAAATACTTACGTATATGGTAGAGAAAAAAGGATTCGAATTTTTGGGTGAGGAAATAAGGGTGCGCTGCTTTACCCACAACCCCAGTATAAAATCGAGCCTTACATTTTTACGAAAAACACCATGGGCAAGAGCACAGGTAGAAGGATTGTATTTGAAAACAAAACGGCAGGAAAAATAATCAGCATCTACTTCACCACCTCTACCTCATCTACAAAATAATCGGTATCCCCCTGCTAGAAAAAAGTTTTAAGGCGCTGCTTATAATGTAAGCGAACATATTTGCCTTCCATTCCCATTAGTCTGTCGGCAGCAAACTTTTCTGATACAGAGAAGGGCCAAATGGTATTGGCATTTAAGGTTGGCGATGCATTCGTAATGCCGCCAATATTTATTTCTCCTTCATAGGTTTTAAAAATGTATCCCTTATGAGAAAATTTCACGAGCAAACCGGCTCGGTAGCCTTCAGAGTAAGTA
>DAIMNW010000263.1:0-2932 GCA_036719905.1 Chitinophagales bacterium | reverse complement strand
ATGTTATAGTCACTATTGGTACTAGGCACATGAAGTTGATATTTTACCTGCTCACATTCAGATCCCGACATACTATTGCCCAGTTTAATAGAGTAATTGCCGCCATTCGGCGCTGGACAGATGACCGGAAAAAATCCGTAAGGATCGAGCCCGGCATTGCCAGAATAGCCAGTTGGTGTTATATCCTGACGAGTGGGAGTTGCCCCAGGCATGGGTGTCAAAAAATAGATTGGGCCTGTTGCAACTGTACCTACCGAAGAGTTCCAGTTGGTGAAATTGCCCATTTCAGCATCGAAATTGGGAGGGCACAAATTGTTAGTGCTTTGACTAAAAGACTCAAAGCCACAGGCTATGCTGAGCACAACAAAAAGAAGTAAGCGTTTTGTTTTTTGCACGGGTATTTAACTAGGGTATTCCAATAGACTCATTTCGCGAAGTGCACGTTGCACCCTTCTACAGAATTAATTAATGCAATTTACAAAACTTTAAGTCGGATTTGCAAGGTATAATTCTTGTTAGGGATGTAAATTAATTTACCGTATAAGTGCCTCTAAATAATGGGTTTCAATAAATTTTGTTGGAGCATTTGACAATACTTCTTGATCATTTTTGTCAATATATTTTTCAATTGGATAAGGTAGCTTGCCGAAACGAATTAATAAAGAGTTTGCAATCTTCTAACAAAATAATAACGTAGGAACTCAAGCATCGCAGTAATCCTAATCAATACTCAAGAAAATTGCTGAGAAATTCGGGAGGCGCAATTTAGAATAGCCTTTAATTATTCTTAGCTCCAGCATCAATCCAACATACAATTGTGTTTTTTTCTGCTGTAGTTAAGGTGCCATTTTGTGGCATACTACCGCTTACTATCTGAGCCCTAATATTATTCTTGTCGCTGCTGATTTGTGAATAGGTGCTCAAAATACTTAGGCCTCTACTGTTCCCAGCACCATGACAACTTCCACAGTTTGAATTGATCAGTGGCGATACATCATTTGCAAATGATTTAGCCGTTCCACTACAATCCGGTGTATACGTCGTTGGAGTATTGGACGATTTTTTACAGGAAACCAATGTGACACCAATTGATGTGGTAATTACCAGAAACAGTAAGGTGTTTCGAATTACTCTGTACATCGTTCTAGTTTTATAGAACTTTTGGTTCCGCTTTTCAAATCAGTAATTTGGGCTATATAAATGCCATTTGACCAGTCAGATGTTCTAAAGACTTGGTTGGTTGTTCCTTTTGCTATTAGACTACCTTTTACATCGAAAAGTGTAATTGGCAGAGTGCTTTTTGACTTAATAATTAAAGTGTTGCCAAACGGATTATTATACTGCAGATTGCTCGTTGCCAGTTCTGCTAAACCACTACTAATGGAAGTAAAAGCAAGATCATCCACCCACAATTTGGTACCGATAGCAAATGGAACTCCCATACCTCCGGTAGTTATATCTATTATGGCCGTATCTGAAGTATTGGTACTTTGATAGTTGATGGGTACAGCAAACCGTTGATAATTGCAGCTAGCGGCACTAATGATAATTTGGGCGCTGCCAATAACATCGCGGCTTGAAGTGCCGGTGTTCCATTTGCTTAACATCACATTAATTCTGGCAGTATCGGTACCCAGTGGGGCAAACATAGTCCAGCCGGTTAAACTATCGGGGCGCTGAGTAAATGGGTAGCCACCAAATGGTGTACCTGGAGAAGGCGGAGGACCCATAGTTTGAGTACCTGTATAAGCATGGCCAGGCATAGTATCAAGCGACATGTTCATTGGATTATAGAGCGTATCGTTTTTACATAGCAGTGCCCACGAGCCGCTGTGAGCAGTAGCCGACTGGACAACAACAGGATTGATAGCCCAACCGGTTGGCGTCGGAAATGGCCCACTGCCTGTACTCCAATTTTCGAAATCCGAGTTGGGAATAGTTTGGCTAAACATTTTGATACTGAAAAAAAATAAAGCAGAGAAAATGAAGAGTCGTTTTAACATGTTTGTTTTTTTTATGTTTTGTAAAATTATTCAGAAAGACTAAATTAATTAGGTTCCTATTGTTAACTGAATACTATTGTTTCACAAATTGAGCAGCTTGGAAATCTCCACTCATTGTTATACAATTAATTTGGTAAATACCAGCAGGCAGACAGCTTACATTAATAAGCGTTTTATTGTCTTGGTGCTGAATAGGTACTGTAATTTTCTGTCCCAGTTCATTAAGAACAATAATATTGTCAGATAAGCTTACATCTTCTAAATTTAATGTGTGAGCTACCGGATTGGGGTATAAAATAAGAGGCTTTTTAGGATAAATTTCATTAACTGCTAAGGTGTAATTGTTGTTTTGCGCCGCAAAAGTTGTATTCATCTTTTGGAAGGTTCCAGTACCATTGGGATAGCGGCCAAAGGAAACATCAGGTGATTGCTGTGAGTAAGATATACTGTCAAGAACCCCGGAAATAGAACTTGAGAGCACAACGGTGCCCGAATCTTTGTTCAAATTAAAATAGGCATGGTAATCTTTTTGTGTGGAATCATTATCGGCCCAAACAATAAGATAGGAATACGGATTAAGTGTAGTGCCGGCAGGAAAACTCCATTTTTGCAAACTTAATTTATCATCACTTAGATTTAACCCGGCAAGGTTAAGAAGCACATTCGAATTATTATAAAGTTCTATCCAATCAGCCCTTTCGTTGTATTCATCTTTTTCCTTGTTGTTATTATTGCATAAAAATTCATTAATTACAAGTTGGCCAACTTGTGGTATAACAGCGGTTGCGTTTAGCGTATAAAATTCATGTTCGGCTCTCTCCGGCGAAAACATGCCGGCGTTATTATTTTCGGCATATATATAATATTGCATTTGACCAGAGCTAATAAATAGAAAGGTGCCATATACATTATCGCCAGAAGCCCCATCA
>DAIMNW010000070.1:0-10429 GCA_036719905.1 Chitinophagales bacterium | reverse complement strand
GCATATAACGCTTGACGTAGAGGCTTCAACGCCCGATGAGGCGAAGAGTATAGCGAATGAAGCTTGCAAAAAATTATTGGCCAATGCCGTGATGGAATCTTTTGAAATTACTGTAGCTGTGGCCAATTAATTAGCAACGGCTGATTTTAACAAGCAGCCCCTCGGCTTTAACATGAAACTCGTTTTTGTTCCTACCCCAATTGGCAATCTGGAAGATATTACCCTTCGCAGCATTCGATATGTGCAAGAAGCCGATGGTGTTTTGTGTGAAGATACTCGAGTTACCCAGCGCTTATTAAGCCATTTGGAAATTAGAAAGCCGCTGACAGCTTATCATCAGCATAACGAACATTTTATTACTGAGAAAATTATCAGCCGCATTTTAGCTGGCGAAAAACTAGTGGTGGTGAGCGATGCCGGCACCCCCGGTATAAGCGATGCCGGCTATCTTCTGGCCAAAATGTGCCTCGAAAATGGAATAGAAGTAGAATGCCTCCCGGGACCAACTGCTTTTGTGCCGGCCTTGGTCAATTCTGGTTTTCCAACGGATGAATTTGTGTTTATTGGATTTTTACCCCACAAAAAAGGTCGTTTAACGAAATTAAAGTCATTGATGGATGAGCCGCGAACTTTTGTGCTATATGAATCGCCTCACCGATTGGTAAAATGCTTAGAAGAATTGGCAACTCATTTAGGTGCCGAGCGGCAAGTAAGCGTTAGCCGCGAACTTACTAAGCTATTTGAAGAAAATACCCGAGGCACTATGGCTGAGGTAATCTCACACTATAAATCTAAAACCGTAAAAGGGGAAATTGTGATAGTGGTGAAAGGCCGGGCTTAGCTTTTTGACTTAAACTCCTGCTCCTCGGCCTCTTTGTTGGTATACTTTGAAGGGCATTTGAGCAAAATATTAGAGGCTCTGAATTCCTTATCCTGCCATTTACCAGTGAGCACAATTTGTTCACTGCGCTCAAAATCTTGTGGGCGGGTGCTGTTAAAAACCACACGGCAGCTCTCATTATTTTTATCCTTCATGTAAAAAGCAAAATGATTTGGATCTTTGACGGCATCAAATTCTTCCTTTTGTGATTTATCCAGAACGCCAACTACATGAAACTCCGAAGTGGGAATGGCACGGGCTGAGGCAAAAGTTTCATAAGAACTAAAATCGCCCACCATGGCAAAAATTCCACCAATGGCTACCACTATAAGGGCTAATAAAATGATGTGAGTTTTTTTCATACAAACACTTAAATTAATTCACTAAGCTTAGTCATAACGTAATCCACTTCCGCTTTGGTATTATGCTTTGAAAATGAAAATCTAACGGTGGCCTGGTCGGGTTGTCCTTTGAACAAAGCATTGATGACATGACTGCCTGTATTGGCTCCACTGCTGCAGGCGCTGCCGCCACTCACACAAATACCGGCCATATCCAAAGTATAAATCAACATTTCTGTTTTTGGATTTCGAGGAAAAGCGGCGCTTAAAACAGTGTAAAGGGCTTGGCCATCTTGATTGCCATTGTAACTTACTGATGGAAACTTAGCCTGAAGTTGCTGTTTCATGTAATCTCTAACCGAAGCAATCTGTTTTTTATCGTTCTCCAGATTTTCGTAGGCCAATTCTAGTGCTGTGGCAAATCCAATAATGCCATACACATTTTCGGTACCGGCTCTCATATTTCTTTCCTGTCCTCCGCCGGCTACATACGGACGAACTTTTACTTTGTCTGAAATATAGACTATACCGCTACCCTTAGGACCATGAAATTTATGGGCCGAACCGGTGATAAAGTCAACCGGCATTTCTTTTAAGTTAAAATTAAAATGACCTACCGTTTGTACCGTGTCGCTATGAAACAAAGCATTGTATTTATGTACTAAGTCTCCGGTTGCATTAATATCGAGTAGGTTGCCTATTTCATTATTGGCATGCATAAGTGACACCAAAACATTTTCATTTTGTAGGCTTTTTAATTTTGATTCTAAATCTGCCATATCAATTCGACCACTGTCATCAATAGCTACCTTGTGCAAAGTAATACGACCCAGATATTCGATATCTTCAGCCGTATGCAGCACACAATGGTGTTCGATGGGAGAAGTGATAATATGCTTTACACCCAAATCGTTCACACAACGGCGCATAATCATATTGGTGCTTTCGGTACCTCCTGAAGTGAAAAATATTTCTCCGGGGTTGGCACCGAGTAAATTGGCCACTGTTTTCCTTGCTTTTTCAATACCAGCCCTTACCTCTCTGCCATAACTGTAAATAGACGAGGGATTGCCAAAATTATCCGTTAAGTAGGGTAGCATAGCCTCCACTACCTTCTCATCTATGGCCGTGGTAGCTGCATTATCGAAATAAATTCTTAGGTCAGACATGGTATAAAATTGTAGTACAAAGTTAAGCCATCGAGGTGGCTAATTCGATATTAAAATTTCTCTAATCCACTAAAGAAAAAAGCGCCCTCAATAGCAGCATTTTCATCAGAATCGCTTCCATGAACAGCGTTTTTTCCGATAGATTCAGCATATTTTTTTCGGATAGTGCCTTCGGCAGCTTGGGCCGGATTGGTACTACCAATCAGCGTTCTGAAATCTTCCACTGCATTGTCTTTTTCCAAAATGGCGGCTACAATATGTCCACTGCTCATAAATTCTACCAGTTCGCCGTAGAAGGGTCTTTCCTTATGAACAGCATAAAATTCGCCAGCTTTTTCGGCGCTTAATTTGCACTGTTTCATAGCCACAATTCTGAATCCGCCTTCGCAAATTTGGTTCAAAATTCCGCCTGTATAATTTTTGCTCACCGCATCCGGTTTAATCATGGTAAAGGTTCTGTTTCCGCCCATTTTTTTAGTTGATTTTTATAATGTTATTGAATAATAATTGAAGGGTGCAAAGGTAATAAATAATGTGTATGCAGGTTGGTACTATACCTCAATCGAAACGCTTTGATTGTTAATAAAAGTGCAATATTCTTTTTTGGGAAAGAGGAACTTTATTACTTTAAAATTGATTGATCAGTAACGGTAGAGTGGCTTCTGCCCAAAGTTTGTACTGCACACCTGATGGATGCAAGAGATCGCTAACTAGTAGGGAAGGGTCTGGGTTACGTGAAATAGGTGTTATGTCAACATAATGAACGCCATGAGTGTTACTTCCTTCCAGATTAATCAAATTGAAGGCATCAATTTCCGTAGCGACCTTTTCCGGATTTCCTCCATGCTCCAAACAAAACGGTGTTACCCCCCAATCAGGTATAGATAATACAATAACTCTTGAAGGCCTATTACTGGCAAATGTAATGGCTTCCTCTAACAAGGTCTCAAATTCATGTTTGTAATTCTCAAGCGTACGGCCTCGATATTGATTATTTACGCCAATCAACAAACTCACCAAATCAAAATCATGAGGTGGACGGCCGCGATTGATGGCGGCATGAAGTTCGTCGGTGGTCCAACCGGTAGTGGCTATGGTTTGCGGCTCACTGAAATAAATATGCTTTAACTTCAGCATTTCAATTAACTGGTGGGTCCAGCGTTCTTCAGGTTTAACAAGTTCTCCAATGGTGTAAGAATCGCCTAATGCCAGCATTTTTAAATTCGACTTCATCATTCAGTGTGAATTTTATTCTGCAATATAAAAAATGATACTTGGAAATAGATTACTTGCCAAAACAAGCTCTTGCTAAGAACCACCTCACACTTCAGTAAATATTATCATTACTTCTTAGTTTCTTTACAAAATGATTTTTTGGACCATAGCCATTCTGCTTACAGCTATGTATTGCATTCTAATGCTGTATTATCTAGTCGGCTGGACTAAACTACCCGATTTTAAAAGTTCGGACGTTCAAGCTAATGGAAAAGTGATAAGTGTATTGATTCCGGCACGAAATGAAGAACATGTTGTTTGTCATCTTTTGGAAAGCATTCTTTATCAGACTTTACCGATTGAAATGTTTGAGGTAATTTTAATTGATGATCACTCTTCCGATGCTACTGTGGCCGTGGCAGAAGCATTTGCAACAAAAAATGGAATGAAAAATTTCAAAACCATATCATTGGCTGATGCAGGTCAGATTTCGCAAGCGTATAAGAAGAAAGCAATTGAATATGGAATACAGAATGCAAATGGGTTATTCATTGTGACAACAGATGCCGATTGTATAGTGCCTCCCAACTGGCTAGTCAATTTACTTTCGTTTCAGCAGCAAAATGGAAGCAAGATGATTGCTGCCCCGGTTAAGTATTCCTACGACTCCAGTTTCTTCCAACAATTTCAAGCACTTGATTTCACAGGTTTAATTGGCATTACGGGTGCATCTATCGCTCATGGCTTTAATAATATGTGCAATGGAGCCAATCTGTTTTTTGAAAAATCTGCATTCGAAGCCGTAAATGGGTATAGAGGTAACGACAACATCAGTAGCGGTGATGATATGTTCTTAATGCATAAACTTGCACAACAATTTCCAGGCAAAATCCATTTTCTAAAATCAAATGATGCCTGTGTTATTACCACACCTAAACATTCTGTGTTCGAATTTTTACATCAACGCTTACGTTGGACAAGCAAATCAACAAGCTATAGCGACAAGCGTATTACGGCCATATTGGTGATGGCTTATCTTTTTAACCTAAGCATTTTGGTTTTCACTTTTCTGAACTGGAAAATTGCTCTCATGGAATTGGTACTCAAATCCATGTTTGAATATCTGCTTTTAAAACGGGTTGTAACTTTTTTTAATCAGAAAAAATTGCTTGGCGTATTTTTGCTCTCTCAGCCTATACATATATTGTATATTCTATCTGTTGGATTATTAGGGCAGGTAGGAAGTTTTAAATGGAAGGGAAGACGCATGAACAAATAAGCAGCTTGGGATCTATATCAGATGAAAATATATTATTCGCTTTCAGCACTGCCGGTATTCAAAAATGCAGCCATCACTACAGGCACATTCGATGGCGTTCATCTGGCTCATAAGTTAATTATTGCCAAATTGATTGAGGCCGCCACTTCCCATCATGGAGACTCAATCATACTTACCTTTCATCCCCACCCAAGAATGGTACTGAATGGAGACACAGAAAAAGTTCAATTATTAAATACACTTGACGAAAGAATTGAATTGTTGAAAAAAACGGGAGTAGGACATTTGGTTGTAATTCCCTTTACTGAATCTTTTGCTCAGTTTAGCGCTCAAGAGTATGTCGAGCAATTTCTTTATAAATATTTCAAACCAAAATCAATTGTCATAGGATATAATCATCACTTCGGTAAAGACAGAACCGGCAATGTGCATTACCTGAATGATGTGAAATCGAAATACAATTTCGAGGTAATTGAAATTGAGAAACAGGTTGAAGACGCCATTTCCGTTAGCTCCACACAAATAAGGAAATCATTATTACAAGGCCATGTAGCGCAAGCCAATTTACTTCTTGGCTATAACTATTTTCTGACAGGGAAGGTAGTAAAAGGGCAACAACTAGGTCGCACGTTGGGTTTTCCAACTGCCAATCTTAAGTTAGATAACAACGGCAAACTACTTCCTGCACAAGGGGTTTATGCTGTCAATATTATTTGGCGACAGAAAAAACATAAAGGCATGTTGAATATTGGAAATAGACCTACCCTAAGTGGGCAACAATTATCTATTGAAGCAAATATTTTTGATTTCAATCAAGATATATATAACGAGGAGTTGACAATAGAATTTATTAATTATTTGAGAGCAGAACAAAAGTTTAACTCATTAGACGAACTAAAAAATCAATTGATTAGAGATAAAGAAAACGCTCTGACAGAAA
Organism: Chitinophagales bacterium; assembly: GCA_036719905.1. GTDB lineage: Bacteria > Bacteroidota > Bacteroidia > Chitinophagales > CAIODY01 > DAIMNW01. The sequence continues at coordinate 4,605 of DAIMNW010000070.1, read as the reverse complement.
ACCTCTCACGTTTATGAAACTTTTGTTCGTTTGTATTGGCAATATCTGTCGAAGTCCAATTGCACATGGGGTTATGCAAAATCTGGTGAATAAAAATTCATTAGATTGGGAAATCGATTCGGCCGGTACTGAGGCGTATCATGTTGGCGAACCACCACATCCCGATTCTATTCGGGTATGTAAAATGAATGGCATCGATATAAGCAACCAACGAGCCCGACAATTCACTGCCAAAGACTTTGCGCAATATGACATTATCTATGCATTAGCCACCGACGTGTACAAGAATATAGAACGGCAAAGCAAAAAGCCTGAGCAGATGGAAAAAGTGAAACTGCTTCTAAATGAAATATCTCCGGGCACAAACAAGTCGGTAAAAGATCCGTGGTATGGCGATTACAGCGATTACGAAGATGTGTTTGAAGAAATAAATGAAGTGTGTGAGATGATAGTGGAACGTTATAAATAGTTACGGGTTATACGTTTTTGCAATTTCTTTTCACTATCAAATTATCACATCAGCTAATTAGCAAATTAAGCATCCACCCAATCGCCATTATCTTTTATCAATTGAATTAATTCGTTAACGGCTACATCGCTGCTCAATCCTTTTTTCATTACGTCTTTACTTTTATATAAAGTAATTTTTCCGGGGCCACTGCCCACATAGCCATAATCGGCATCGGCCATTTCGCCTGGGCCATTGACTATGCAACCCATGATGGCAATTTTTAATCCTTTCAAATGATTCGTTACTGCTCTTATTTTGGCAGTGGTTTCTTGCAAATCAAAAAGTGTACGTCCACAACTTGGGCAACTGATATATTCTGTTTTTGAAATTCGTGTTCTGGTGGCTTGCAGAATACTGAACGAAGTATTATTGATAAACTGATGATTGTTTTTTACGGGCAAATAAGTTCGGCCTTTGGCTTCGTGGTTTACCATTTTCGATGGGTCGTTCATCAGCCAAATACCATCGCCCATGCCATCCAATAGCAAAGCGCCACTTTCTGTAGCAAAATGAATGAGTTGTTTATCTACCGTTGAGTCGTCACTTTCTATACAGAGGATGATTGGATTTGCAATGCCAGTAGTTATTAAATCAAAAATAAATTGGCGTACCGAAGGCATAGGGTGTGATGAATCACTCCACAAACACAACACACTTTTTTCGTTTATCAACTCACTTATTTCTTTTGCAGAAATTGTATTTGTATTTACTGAAATAAAATTAAGTGAGGATGATTGCTGTTGAAGTATTTCATTCTTCATTCTTAATTCATCATTCGTAATTAAAGGAAAATACTTTTCCTTATCATCAACCAGTTTCCAACTTTCGTAATCGCAAATTACTTTCAGGGTGCCGGGTAATGCAAAAGGAATAATTCTTTTACCTGTATAGATATAATCTGCCGCTGCTTCGCCAATGGTCCACTTGTCTGTAATTTCATTATACGAGTAGCCAATACTTTGTAAATCTTGATGCCGTATAGTTTCCTGCATCATAAAATCGGCTACCACAACTGGAAGGTGTTTGCCGCCAATGTTTCCTAGTTCGATGGTGTGTCTTCTTGAATATTCAAAAGGTGAAATGGCTTCTGAAAATTGATTATTGATAACCGATGAAACTACAGTAGAATTATACTTCGAAACTAAATCCTTACAAACGGGTATCTCAAACTCCGGGTCTTCAGTAAGTGAAACACGTATGGTATCACCAATGCCATCTTCTAACAATGTTCCTATTCCAATAGCCGACTTTATTCGTCCATCTTCGCCATCACCGGCTTCAGTTACACCGAGGTGTAGCGGATAACATTCGCCAAATTCATTCATCATTTTATCTAACAATAATCGATAGGCTTGCACCATCACTTGTGGATTACTGCTTTTCATAGAGAGCACTATCTGATGAAAATTTTCGGCTCGGCACACTCTTAAAAATTCTAAAGCACTCTCCACCATTCCATTGGCTGTATCGCCATAGCGACTCATTATTCTATCACTTAACGAACCATGATTGGTACCAATGCGCATGGCTGTTCCATATTCTTTACAAATTTTTACTAGGGGTGTAAAGCGCTCCGTAATGCGTTCAATCTCTTCAACATATTCTGCATCGGTATAATCAATTTGTTGAAATTTTTTCTTGTCGACATAATTACCAGGGTTGACACGAACCTTCTCTACAATTCGGGCGGCCGCTTCAGCAGCGTTGGGTGTGAAATGAATATCGGCTACTAATGGAGTTTTGTATCCTTTGCTACGCAACTCGTTTTTGATGAGTAATAAATTATTGGCCTCATTCATGCTTGGAGCAGTAATGCGCACAAGTTCGGCACCAGCTTCAATGCAGCGAATGGTTTGTGCAACGGTGGTTGCCGTGTCCATGGTGTCGGTGGTGGTCATAGTTTGCACCTTAATAGGGGTGCCATTGCCTATTATCAAATCCCCTATATTAACTTGCCGGGTAATTAATCGGGTATAATTTTTTGGAAAAAATTTCATAGCACGAAGATAATGGCCCCCGATATTAATTTGCTACAAAAAGTAGGAATTGTTTGATTACTCCTGACCAGGTGTTGGATTCTCATCTTCATCGGCCGCACCTTTCTGATTGGAAATTACTTTATCCCCTAAGATGTCGAGTATGGGTTGAATTCGGTAATTGTCAAAATTGGTTCTATTGCCGAGTACAATGACTGTAGTTTTATCATTTAAACCACGAAAGAATGCATTGCTATATCCATGCCACCAACCATTATGGAATACAGCCTTCATCTCGGGCGAATAACTTATAATTCGCCATCCGTATCCATAATTTTTTATACCTGGTTTTTCGAAACTTCTTGGTGTAAAGGCTTCATCAAGGGTACTTTTGTTCAGTACCTTATTGGTATAAAGTGCTTGATCCCACTTGAATAAATCTTCCACTGTGCTAAAGGCTCCTTTGTCGCCGGTAACACCATCCATAAAATCAAAGCTAATTCGACCTCCTCTGCCATTAAAACCCACCGTGTGTTCAGGATGTTTTTGCAAATTTTCTTCCGAGAATATCCAGGTATGCTTCATGCCAAGTGGTTTAAACAAATTGGTTTCACAAAAATCAGGAAAAGGAATGCCGCTTACTTTTTCTACAATGGCAGCTAAAATGCAATAGTTGGTATTGCAATAATCGAAATAACGATCAGGTGGGCCGGCGTTCATCTTATTTGTAATCATCATATTGATCACATCATTATTGGTCATAAAGACCGACTTATTGGGCCAGTAAGCTGAAGAAAAATTCATATAATCTAATAATCCGGTTCGGTGGGATAGTAGCATTCGTATGCTGATTCCATGGTAAGGAAATCCGGGAAAAAAGTTTTCAACCAAATCGTCATAGTGAAGAGTACCTTGTTCTATTAATTTCAGAGTGGCTACGGCAGTAAATTGTTTTGAAACCGATGCCAGTTGAAATTCAGAATTGCTGGTAAGCGGTTCATAGGTGGCAGGATCAGAATAGCCAAAACAATTGGTGTAAATAACTTGGCCCCACTGGGCTACCAATACACATCCGTTAAATCCATTGATACGCGACTTAAGGGTAAACAACGAATCTAATCGGGAAGCTTTTTGGTCGGCATGAATTAGTTTTCTGATGGAGGCAATTCGCCTCAAACTATCTTCCCTTGTTATTGGTCTTCCTTCTTTTACGGTTTCGGTTTTACCGGATAGATTTTTACAGGAAGGGGTACTAGACAATAAGCTAACTGCCAAAAGGAGATGAACCATATATTTCGTATTCAACAAATGCGTAGGATAATATTTGTACAAAAATGAAAGATTACATTATAAATGATCCCTTTTTGAACATGTATTTATGCGCCCATAAATGTTAATATAAATTTCACACGCTGTTAAAATTTGCTTATTTTTAAAAAATAAATTGTCACCATCTGCATCCTATGAATGCTACTAGAAAATTTCCATGCTTGACCATGTTGCTAGTGCTAAGCTTGTTGTCTTGGACAGCAAAATCGCAGGTAGTGATTAATGAATACTCTTGTTCTAATGTTTCTACCATCGCTGATAACTTTGGCCTTTATCCTGATTGGATTGAGTTGTATAATAGTGGAGCTACCCCGTTTAATTTAGCTGGGTATCATTTGAGCGATAAGAAATCAAATACCACCAAATACACTATCCCTGCTGGTATTACCATACCGGCCGGTGGGGTGGTTTTGTTTTGGGCAAGCGGAAGTAATACAGTGGTGGGTTCAAATTATCACACCAATTTTTCTCTAACCCAATGTGCACATGAGAAAATAATTTTTGCTGACCCTGCAGGTGTCATAATAGACTCCTTAACTACTGTAATTACCCAAGCCAATCATAGCCGAGGAAGAACGACAGATGGTGCTGCCACGTGGAGTTTATTTACTACACCCACCCCTAATGCTAGCAATACCGGGGCTCAATTGGATTATGAACCTATGCCCGTGTTTGGTTTAGCACCAGGCTTTTATCCAGGAGCACAAAATGTAACCATCACATGCAGCGACCCTACCGCTGAAATAAGATACACAACCAATGGCGCTAACCCTACCGCTGCATCTACAT
>DAIMNW010000069.1:0-10492 GCA_036719905.1 Chitinophagales bacterium | reverse complement strand
ATACACTTCCGGCTCCAGATACTTCATAGCCAGATCTTCCATTTCACTTTTAATATTATAAAGCCCTAAACGATGGGCTAGGGGGGCGTACAAATAAACCGTTTCGCTGGCTATTTTCATTTGCTTAGCCTTGGTCATATGATCCAGCGTACGCATGTTGTGCAGGCGGTCGGCTATTTTTATTAATATCACCCTCACATCTTCGGCCATGGTGAGCAATATTTTCCTAAAATTTTCGGCCTGCGATGAGCTACTTACATCAAATACACCCTTAATCTTGGTAAGACCATCCACTATTACTGCCACCTTTTTACCAAACTCCAATTGAATATCCTGCAGCGAAAGTTCGGTGTCTTCTACCACATCGTGCAGCAAGGCGCTTATCACAGCTGTGGGACCCAGGCCAATTTCCTTGGCCACTATTTGCGCTACGGCCAATGGGTGCAAAATGTAGGGGTCGCCACTTTTACGGCGCATATCTTTATGAGCCTCAGCCGCCATTTCAAACGCCATACGTATCATGCGGCGGTCGCTTTTATCCAGATTGGACTTAAGCGACTTTAGCAAATGTCTGTATTCTTTTAGGATGAGCTTTTTTTCTAACTCTAGCTCATGTTCATTGGCATTATGTGGCATTTTTTTAGGCTGTTAAATTGCTCATGGGGGCTATTAAACCCTTATACAAATCGTTTAACAAAGGTAACGCATTTACAAGGAGAGCATATATTAACAAGTTTTCTTTTTATCCCCACAAAAATTCTTTTTAATTCATATCTACTTAGTATTTTGCAAACGAATTCCGAATCACTAATTTTTCACTACAATTTTATTTCAATTCAAACATGGGCATTGTAAAAAATAAGTTTCAAGCTGTAGCCGGACCGGTAGCCGAAGAAGTTAAATCCATTTTAAAAGAACATGGCGATAAGGTGCTCGACACCATCACCATCAGCCAGGCGTATGGCGGCATGAGAGATATTCCTGCATTAATTACCGAAACATCTTTGCTCGATCCTATGGAGGGCATACGTTTCCGTGGCTATTCCATTCCTGAATTGAAAGAAAAATTGCCAAGCGCCGAGGGCAGCAACGAACCCTTGCCCGAAGGTATTTTCTACCTAATGCTTACCGGCGAACTGCCTACTGTGGAAATAGTAAACCACCTCAGCACCGTATTTGCCAAGCGAAGTGTAGTGCCCAAGCACGTGTTCGATGTGCTCGATTCATTGCCGGTATCTACCCACCCAATGACCCAGTTTACCACCGCCATTATGGCTATGCAAACCGAATCATTGTTTGCCAAAGCCTACCGCAAGGGCATGAGCAAAAAAGAATATTGGGATTACACATTCGAAGATAGCATGAACCTCATAGCCCGATTACCAAGGGTAGCAGCCTATATCTATCGCCGTACTTACAAAGGCGGCGTACATATAGAGCCCGATCATTATTTAGATTGGGGAAGCAATTTTGCCCACATGCTTGGCTTCGAGGGCAAGGAGTTTCATTACCTCATGCACCTTTACCTCACCATACATGCCGACCACGAAGGAGGCAACCTGAGTGCCCATACCGTGCACTGTGTAGGCAGCGGCCTGGCCGACCCTTATTTATCATTTGCAGCCGGTATGAATGCACTTGCCGGTCCACTTCATGGATTGGCCAATCAGGAAGTTATTCGTTGGATACAATCTATGCAAGCAGAGCTAGGCGGCGGCGTACCCAGCAAGCAGCAAATAATCGATTATGTAAATAAAACCTTGGCCGATGGCAAAGTAGTACCCGGCTATGGCCATGCCGTATTGCGTCGTACCGACCCACGTTTTACAGCACAAATGGAATTTGCAAAAAAATATATGCCACACGACGAGTTGGTAAACATTGTGTGGACCGTGTACGAAGTAGTACCCGAAATACTCGGAAGCAAAGGCAAAATAAAAAACCCATGGCCCAATGTGGATGCCCATAGTGGTGCATTACTGGTGCATTACGGTCTTACCGAGTACGATTTCTATACCGTGCTCTTTGGCGTAAGCCGGTCACTGGGGGTATTGGCCCAACTCTGTTGGAGCCGAGCACTCGGTTTCCCATTAGAGCGGCCTAAGTCACTCACCACCGGCTGGATAAAGGAATTTATCAAAAACAACCCATAATCTTCGTAACGTAATATTTTTTAGGGACAGCCCTTCTGAATAGCAGCCAGTGTACCTAATGCACAAGCAAGCTATGCGGAAGGGTCGGGCTGTCCGCTTGTCGTCCCCTTCCATCCCTAAGCCGTATGGGCCATCCTTAGGCACTCCAAAACGCGAAAACAATTTCACCATTCGCTGCACTTTGAACCACAAAACCAATAAGTTTGTAAAAGAAATAAGAATACAATCAATTGCCACAAGCCTTCCAAAAATGGGTGGATAAGGGCTAAAAAGATGCCAGTATATACTAGTTACCGGCAAAGCTAAAAAGACACAGCAACGAACTAAAGACAGTATATAAATTGTAAATTTGCTTTATGACAGACAACGAAAAAACAGAAACAAAAATTGGAATCTTTTCCTTTTTCGCAGGAGCAGGTTTCCTTGACTTGGGTTTTGAGACGACTCAAGGCTTTGAGACTGTTTTTGTCAACGAATACCACGAGCCTTTTATGGAAGTTTACAAGGCTTCAAGAAAAGGACTTAAAATAAAATAACCAATATTCGGACACAGCACAGATGACATTTGTGCATTTCTTGAAAAAGAAAAAGCTAAAACACTTAAAGAAAACATACAAAAATCAAAAAAGAAATTTGACTTAGTTGGTTTCATAGGTGGTCCGCCTTGTCCTGACTTTTCGGTTGGTGGAAAAAACAAAGGTGTTGAAGGCGAAAATGGAAAATTATCAGGTACTTACATAGAATTAATAGTAAGAAACCAACCGGACTTTTTCCTTTTTGAAAACGTAAAAGGACTTTACAGAACAAAAAAACACAGAGCCTTTTTTGATGAAGTAAAACTTAAACTTATTTCAAACGGCTATTATTTGACAGAGAAGTTAATCAACGCAATTGAATTTGGAGCACCTCAAGACAGAGAAAGAATAATTTTGATTGGGTTTAAACGCAATGTGTTGACTGACCTTGGAATGGAATTAAACGGCTCACCTATTTTAAAATCATTTGATTGGAATGCAAAAACCATTTACAAAGCAACTGAAATCCTTTCCAAAAATTGGCCGAAACAAGAGCCTTTTTTAAACAACAAAGCAAGACCAATACCAAAAGGAATTGATAAAAAACTCACCGTTCAGTATTGGTTCGATAAAAATGATGTAGAAAATCACCCTAATGCTGAACACTATTTTCAACCAAGAGCCGGACTCTCAAAATTTTTGTCAATCCAAGAAGGAGACGATTTGAAAAAGTCTTATAAAAGGCTTCACCGATGGAGATATTCACCAACAGCAGCATATGGAAATAATGAAGTGCATTTGCACCCTTACAAACCAAGAAGAATTTCTGCTGCCGAAGCATTAGCGATTCAATCTTTACCAAAGAATTTTATAATCCCAGAGCATATTTCATTATCAAATATGTTTAAGACCATTGGAAATGGCGTTCCTTATCTTGCTGCAAAAGGACTTGCAGAAACAATAAGCGTTTTTATTGAAAAAGTTAAATCAGACGAATTGAAATATGCGGAAATTATCAGCAAGTAACCTTGTAGCTTATATAAACCAGTTAGACAAAAAACAGGTTTACAATTACGTTAGCCCGAAAACAAAAGGCGTAATAAGAATTGAAGGCGTTGACTTGCCTGAAGGTCCGATAAGAATTAAAAGGTGGAATCCTTCAGCCGGAGAAACTGAAGCAAATCAAAAAGTTGAGAGTATTTCAAGTGAATTGATTTGGAGGGTTGCAAATGCTTTCAATCCTAATCAGCCTATCAACATTGACAGAATTTTAGGAGCAAGTTATAATACAAGAAGCGTTTTTGAAGCACTTTTAGCCCATACCCCTGAATTTTATTTTTGTTATCCAGGAAGAATAGAAAACAAAGGCGGACATTCCTCAATTAAACACGGACACAAGCACCTAATTTGGAATCCAGACGCACCTCACAAACTTGGTGTTTTAGCCAAAATGGAAACCGATATCGTAATTTCCGAAATACCTGCCTTAGATGCTTTTTATGATTCACTTGTACTACCTGATAATTTTGAACAGAAAGAAATAAATATTGACGTTCAAAGGCGACATGCTCAAATTCAAATCGCACTTTACTTTATTGGCAGACAGTTAAACTTTAGAACTTGGATTGCTCAAAACGACAAAGGAATACTTTATCAGAACAAACGAATTGGAGAATATGAAGGCGTTATTGCTTCATTAAAAGATGAAAAATTAATGACAGCTTATGACGATGCAATTCAAGCAGCATTGCTTATAGACTGCATTTGGTTTAAGAATGGAAAACTAATGCCAGCAGTTATGGAAGTTGAACATTCAACAGGAGTAACAAGTGGACTTAGCAGAATGAAAAATTTCAAAGATAAATTTCCACCATTCCCGACAAGATATGTAATTGTAGCACCTGACGAAGATAGAGACAAGGTAATAAAAGAAGCAAACAAGCCACAATTTAAGGACCTTGACACAAGATATTTTACATATTCAGCAGTTGAAGAACTTTATGCACTTTGCCAAAGACGGAAACTTAAAGGCGTGACAGAAGAATTTTTAGACTGCTTTATGGAGCCAATATTAAACTGACAAAATGAAGCTCAGCCGGTAACAGCGGTTTGGCGTAATGGCGGGTGCAGTGCTTCGTATGACAGTTTTGTGGTAGGTTCAAGTGCAGTTCTTCGATTGAACTTTTGTGCTAAAAATCTGCCACTACGCCAAGCCGCAAAACGTTAGCACCAATTCAAATGGACAATGACAGACTAAATGATCAAGAAGTTTCATAGCCGCTGTCGGTGTTAGTCCTCCGACAGCTAAGCACAACTTGTACCGACGAATGATGGTAGGCATACGTGGGTTAGCATTCATCTTTGATAAGTGTTTGTCCAAATCTATTACGAAATCAAAGTGGTTGTTACCTATTTTATTAAAGCCCATGAACGGAGTGTTCAACAAAGTGTATCAAATTTATTGATTTTTTAATTTGACACAGTTTGTTGAATAGACTCACCATTAATTATCAAATAACCACCCGTAAACCTCAAACGAGCACCTTTCAGTTTAAAACGACCACCGTACAGTTTAAAACGCCCACCTTTCAGTTTAAAACAAGCACCTTTCAGTTTAAAACAAGCACCTTTCAGTTTAAAACGAGCGCCTTTCAGATTAAAACGAGCACCTTTCAGTTTAAAACAAGCACCTTTTAGTTTAAAACGAGCACCTTTCAGTTTAAAACGAGCACCTTTCAGATTAAAACGAGCACCTTTTATCATACAATAAACAGTCATAAAGCTCAAACAAGTGAATGGTATTCAAAGAATCCCCCCCCGTCAAGCGTAGTTTTCGCAACTGACAAGTAATAGTTTCCAGTTTTATCGCTGCTGTCGCAGCGCTTGCTCGTGCCTATCATATTTTCCTATTGTAGCTATCAAGTCCTAATATCGGCAGGCTAGGTTATTGTGTAAAGTACAGAGCTTCATTAGTCTGGTTTTATTATGCATCCATACCACACAATCAGCTACCTTCGCATAACCAATTCGCACTCAGAAATTAAACCACCTTTTGTATGAAAAACGTAATTGTTACCGGCGCTAATAGCGGTCTTGGATTATGGACTTCTAAATACCTTCTCGATTTAGATTATCGGGTTATAATGGCTTGCCGAGATATTGAAAAAACCCATAAAGCCATCAATGCCTTTCCTGAATTTGATAAAAGCAAAGAATATGTAATAAAGCAACTTGACCTGGCTGATTTCGATAGTATACGCCATTTCGTTGACGATTTGTCTGCCTTTGAATCTATTTATGCTTTGGATTGTAATGCCGGTATATCCTATGAAGGACCATTTCAATACACGAAAAATGGAATAGAAGCAACTTTTGGAACTAACTATTTAGGGCATTTTTTACTGACAAATTTATTGCTTACCAAATTTCAGTTGGAAAGAATAGTGATGGTTTCAAGTGAATTGCACAACCCAAAAAACAAATCGCCATTCGCCCCTGCCGTTTTCAAACCCATTCAAGAATTAGCATTTCCAAAAGTGGATGAAAATTCAACTTTAGTAAAGCAAAGTCAATCGTTTTATACCACTTCCAAACTTTGTGTGTTGCTGTTTGCTTATGAACTTGACCGCAGACTGAAGAGCAAACAGAACGCTAAAAGTCTACTAATAAATGGTATTAATCCCGGTTTGATGCTCTCAACCAATCTCGGTAGAACGCATAAGCCTGGCGAAAATTTGTACCGCAAATTCTTGGAACTAATTTTTAAGCTAATTGGTTTGGCAGATCATCCAAAAGGTTCAGCAAAAGCGGTAGTAGCATTAATTGATGCAGTTACCACCAGTGGAAAATACTATGATAAAACAAAACCGGTTCAATCGTCAATAGACAGTTACGACGAACAAAAAGCAAAAATGCTTTGGGAAGGAAGTGAAGATTTGGTGGGCGAAAAATTCCTCCAAGAACTATAGCTAATGTACTTGCTTAAGTTCAAATCTTTCAACCAATAATAAGATTTTAGAGTTCCTAACCATATTTAAACAGCACTTGCCATCACCTCACTTGTAAAACGGAAATCAATATCCGGATTATTATTGCGCTCGGTATTCAGGTACCATTCTGTTTGAGCCAGATAAACCAGGTTGCCATCCTTATCATTTGCCAGCAGGTTATATTTAAACTTACAAAAGTCTTCCAGCTTTTTTTCATCCTTGCTGCCTATCCAACAAGCTTTGTAGTAGGGCAATGGCACAAAGCTTACTGTGGCTCCATATTCGTGCAGTAGGCGGTACTGTATTACTTCAAACTGCAGTTCACCCACTGTACCAATAATCTTTTTGTGCCCCATGTTTTGGGTAAAGAGTTGAGCTACGCCTTCATCTGTCAATTGCTCTATTCCTTTCTCCAGCTGCTTAGTCTTCATAGGATCTTTGTTCACCACTTCCTTAAATATTTCGGGCGAAAAAGTAGGAATGCCTTTAAAGAAAAAGTTTTCACCTTCGGTTAGCGTATCGCCAATTTTAAAATTACCTGTATCAAACAGTCCTACAACATCACCTGGGTAGGCATCATCCAACAAACTTTTATTTCGAGCCATAAAACTAAATGGGCTGCTAAAGCGCACATCCTTATCTAAGCGCACATGATGAAAAAACTTGTTGCGCTCAAACTTGCCACTACAAACTCGTAGGAAGGCTATACGGTCGCGATGCTTAGGATCCAGATTGGCATGTATTTTAAACACAAAGCCACTGAATTTATCTTCATCCGGTGCCACATCACGTGTACTGGTATGTCTGGGCAGAGGGGTAGGAGCTATTCGAATAAATGTTTCTAGCAATTCGCGTACACCAAAATTATTCATGGCACTGCCAAAAAATACCGGAGCAATTTCGGCACGACGGTAAGGCTCTACATCAAACTGTTCATAAACACCCTCTATCAGTTCCACATCATGTCGCAGTTGGGTGGCGTCAGCAGCACCCACGGTTTCGTCGAGCATGCTTTCTGACAGGTTATTAATAATTTGTTTCTCTTCGTCTTTTGTCTTGGCTTGAAAAAGCTGCAAGGTTTTATCATACAAATTATAAACGCCTTTAAACTGCGAACCCATATTGATAGGCCAGCTCAGCGGTCGTACTTTTATCTTCAGGTTCGATTCTAATTCATCCAGCAAGTCGAATGGGTTCTTACCATCACGGTCCATTTTATTAATAAAAATAATTACCGGCGTATTTCGCATACGGCACACTTCCATCAGTTTCTTTGTTTGTTCCTCAACGCCTTTTACACAATCTACTACCAATATCACCGAGTCAACAGCCGTAAGTGTTCGATACGTATCTTCTGCAAAATCTTTGTGACCGGGTGTGTCCAGCAGGTTTACATTAATGCCATTGTATTCAAAACACATAACCGATGTGGCCACCGATATGCCACGTTGGCGTTCTATCTCCATAAAATCGCTGGTAGCAAATTTTTTAATCTTATTGCTCTTTACGGCGCCTGCCACTTGAATGGCACCTCCAAAGAGCAGAAACTTCTCCGTAAGGGTAGTTTTACCGGCATCGGGGTGGCTAATGATAGCAAATGTTCGTCGTTTCTTGATTTCTTCGGTGTACTTCACGGTCGGCTTTTTCTTGATTTTAGAGCCGCAAAGATATTGATTACATTGGCTTATTAACCAGATTTTCGAGGTTACGCAAATAGAATAAATTACACTTTGATTAAGGAGAAACTATTCTGAGCAGAGCCTTAAATTTTGTTTTCGGATAAAAGCTCATCAAGATGTTCAAGGGTCATAGAGATTCCCTGTTCAAAACCCATTTCAATTGTTTTCTCTAAATCTTCTTCTGAAGGGAAGATGGTGTCAAATTTTACTATCACTCTGTTAGTCTCTTCAATAAAACTAATGCGCCCTCTAGAAGCAGGAAGTTCTTTATTGTAGTTGCCATTCTCATCACAGAAAGCATCATCAAAACAAAAGTAGTTCATTGGATTTATCTCGGTGTAGTTCATTCTACCCCAGTGCTTCTGTCCTTCAGGGCGTACCATGGCATACAGCCAGTAGCCGCCTACTTTAAACTTCATACTTTTAGTTTCTGCTTTCCAAGGGAGGGGAGCCCACCACTGTTCTAATGATTGGTTATCGGTAAACGCTTTCCATACCGTCATCAATGGGGAATTGAATGGTACAGTTATGTGAATTGATTTGTTGGTTAAATCTTGAGAAATTTGAATGTTTGTAGCCATTTGTTTTATTTAAAATGTGATTTGTTTTTGGTTCTTTAATTAGATAATTCTTTTAGTTCAGAATTCTCTTTTGATGAGGTCAAGTTTTGATTTTGGTCATTTCCTTGGTTTGCAAATAATATCTGAAGAAGTGGGAGCAGCAATTATTTTTTCAAAAATAGTATTGTCCACTAGTTAGATGCTTTTATTCTATTACTGTCAATCGATTTTTTCATACAAACACTGTTATCGGCATTTATGTATGGCCCAAAGTTTGGAATAATTTGGTAACCACATTTTTTATATAGTGCTTTAGCTTCAGGATTTGTGTGCCCTGTTTCCAGAACGCATTCACTGAAGGATAACTCAGCAGCCCACAGCTCCAATGCTTCTAAAATAGCCAAACCAATACCGTGACCCCGATAGTTAGAAAGCACAAACATTCTTTTGATTTCAACTGCATTAATATCAAAAGATTTAAAAGCCCCACATCCAACAGGGGTATTTTCTAAGTAATAGACTATGGCATTCTTAATGGAATCTAGTTTATTGTATGTTGCATAAAATGAATTTAGCTCACCATTCCGGATAGCTAAATCTTGATCCAGTAAATAGACCAGTTTTTGAAAATCCTGATCAGATGAATCGGTTCTTTTAATACTAAATCGCGTAATCATGAAGGTTAACTTTGGCGATGTTCTGTACCGGCAGGGTGAAAATCAACATAAATTCTTCGGTTAAACAATTGCTGTAAGTTATGATGATTTTATTATTTTTACCTACCAGTCAGAATTAATTAATCTAACCTTAAAAAACAAACTATGAACACATCATTAAATGGAATCAATTTAATCAAACAATTTGAAGGCTGCAGGCTGACCGCTTATCCAGACCCCGGCACCGGTGGCGACCCATGGACCATTGGCTATGGCAATACCTTCTACGCCGATGGCCATAAGGTAATGAAGGGAGATAAGATTACTCAAGCACAAGCCGACAATTTATTGCTCAATCTACTTCATAAATTTGAAGTGATGGTAGCCGCCCGACTTACCACTGCGGTAAAGCAGAATCAATTTGATGCACTCGTTTCATTTGCCTGGAATACAGGCGGCAGCGATACCTTGTACAGACTCATTAATAGCAAGGCCCCGAATAAAGACATTTACGCTTTTTGGACCACACATTACATTATGGGTGGAGGTAAAAAATTACCCGGCTTAGTCACTCGTCCTAAAGCTGAGGCTGATTTATTTATCAAGCCATAATAGGTTTTCTGATTGAACAAAAAAAACCGTCATGCTCTGACGGTTTTTTTTTTTGAACTTGCTAAATATCTCTAAATGATTTATACTTCGAAAATAGAATTTTCTTATGAATTTGATCTAAGTAAGCTTATAAACTTCTATCGGTAAACCTAAACGATTTCTAACTAGTCTTTGCCTGTCTATTATTATTTTTAAGCCTTATTGTATTATAATTTTGTTGTTGGTTACCTTATTCTTTTCGTCCATGGTTTGTACAAAGTAGATACCAGCTTTCATTTCGCCTTTGTCGATTACAAATTGCTTTCCTGTAAACTTACTTGATCTTATT
>DAIMNW010000262.1:0-2952 GCA_036719905.1 Chitinophagales bacterium | reverse complement strand
ATACTAGTCTTGTTGGTTTTTGTGTGGCCCATGAAAATGTTTGCCGCTTTGGATGTGCAAATGCATAATTGCTGTTTCTATGAACCGGGAAGTGGACCTTATGTAGAAACGTATCTTTCTATTTATGCCAAATCCATCAACTATCAAAAGTTGCCATCCGGCCAATATGGAGGAAAATTGGCCGTCACCCTATTTTTCAAAAAGGGAGATAAAATAGTCACGTTCAAAAAGTATCAACTCAATACCCATCCTTTGAGCGATTTAACTACCCTCAATTTTAATGAGATTGATTTAAAGCGCACTTCGTTGGATACCGGTAAATACGAAGTGGAATTGCAAATCAATAATGCCGAGGTAGAAGGAGAAGTACCCGTTAATTTAACAGAGCAAGTCACCGTTCCTAACTATTCTACCGACCTGTCCATTTCCAGTATTGAACTGGTTTCGGGCTTTAGACCAGCCGAGGCCGATAAGGCAACGGCACTCACCAAGAGTGGGTTTGATATCACGCCTTATGTGATTGATTTTTATCCGGCTACGGTTGATACACTTTCATTTTATGCCGAAATTTATCACAGTGAAAAAGCCGCAGCCGGCAAACCCTACCTGCTGCAGTATGCTATTTATCATGCTGAAAAAAAATATGTGATAAGCAACACTGCCGCTATCATGAAAATGGAGCCTGAAGAAGTGACGCCTTTATTGCATTCTATTTCTATTGCACAAGTGCCATCGGGCAATTATTTTTTGGCTGTTGAAATCAGAAATCAGGAAAATAAAACTTTGACTTTTAAAACCATTTCTTTTCAGCGAAGTAAAACTGTGGTAGCCGATAATTCAACTATAGGAGCTGATGATATAGACTTAAATTACACCTTTGTGAGCCGTTTTACTACCCCCGAACTGCTTTACCATATCCGTTCGCTTCGTCCGGTTTCTAATCCGGAGGAGGTTATATTTATTGATAATATGATACGTGTCAAACAGCCCGATTCTACCCGACTAAGAAGATTCCTTTATAATTATTGGACCGAGAAAAACTCAGCTGATCCGCTTTCAGCTTTCCTCGACTATCAAAAACAATTGGAAATTGTTCAATCGGCCTTTAAAACACAAATAGATTATGGTTTCCAAACCGACCGAGGTAGAGTGTACTTGAAATACGGTCCTCCAAACGACCGTACCGTATCAGAACATGAATCCAATGCCGCACCATACGAAATCTGGACCTACTACCATTTAGGTACACAAACCAATGTGAAATTTATTTTCTATCAGCCCGATTTAGTAAGTAACCGCTATCGCTTACTGCACAGCGATGCCAGAAATGAAATTCAAAATCCCAATTGGCGGTATGAATTGAAGAAAGCTGGTAATGGAGCACAAAAGATAGATGATAATAATGTTCGGCAAAACTGGGGCGACAGGATTGACCAAAATTTGCAGCGATAAAATTTCAAAATATAATGCTTATGAAAAAATGGCTTTCAGCTTTGCTTTTGTGCATGGTAGTTACATTGGCGCATGCCCAGCTTTGCTCTGATATGTGTGTGGCTATTAGTGTGAGTGTGAGTTCATCTCCAAAACAAATTCTGTTGAGTTGGCCATTCACAGCCACCGCAACGGGCTATAATCTTTACCGCAAAACTAAATCGGCCATCTCATTTGGAATACCGAGAGCAAGCTTGCCCAGCACTTCAACCGGCTTTACTGATACTTCGGTCGCAATAGGAACTGGATATGAATATTATGTGGTAATGGCTAATTCGGTGGCGCCCAATGCACCCAGGTCGTATGTATATGCCGGAATCGATTTGCCGACTGTAACAGCCAATGGGGCTTTATTGCTTTTAGTAGATAGTAATTATATGCTGCCACTTGCCACTTCTATTCGTAATCTGCAGCTGAGTTTTATTGCTGATGGTTGGAAAGTGATAACCGTTTATACCGGACGAAATGAAGCCGTTACTTCTATAAAGGCTAAAATATTGGCTGCACAAGCTTCCAACCCAACTTTAAATTCGCTAGTGATTCTAGGGCATGTACCTGTACCATATAGCGGCAATCAAAACCCCGATGGTCACCCCGATCACTTAGGGGCTTGGCCATGCGATGCCTACTACGGCGATACCGACGACCCTTGGACTGATAACAGCGTAAACAATGCCACAGCTTCACGTCCTCAAAATCAAAATATTCCCGGCGATGGAAAATTTGATCAGACGTACCTATCATCGCCATTGGAGTTAGCAACCGGACGTATTGATTTATCCAATCTGCCATCGTTTACTCAAAGCGATACCGCTCTCATTCAGCAATACATTCAAAAAGATTTGAATTTTAAATATGCGCTTTTTCAACCTCGAAAGCGCATGCTTATAGATGATAATTTTGGCTATTTCAGCTCCGAAGCATTTGCCCAAAATGGCTGGCGTAATGGACTTTGCAATGTTAGCTGGGATAGCTGTATGGCCGGCGATTATATTACCGATATGCAGAACGATTCGTACCTCTGGAGCTATGGATGCGGTGGTGGTACTTATACCAGTGCAGGTGGGGTAGGCAGTACCGGTTCGCTGGCTTCGGGCAGTTTACATGGTACGTTTAGCATGCTGTTTGGCAGCTACTTTGGCGATTGGGATTCGCAGGATAATTTTTTGAGGGCGCCATTGGCCAATGCAGGAGAGGTGCTTACCAATTCATGGGCCGGCCGCCCCAATTGGTTTTATCATTATATGGCGCTAGGCCTACCAATTGGCGAATGTGTTAAAATTTCGCAGTACAATAATTCACTTTATTATCCGCAGAACTATGCCGTCAATAATGTGCATACCGGTTTTATGGGCGATGTATCTCTGCGTCAGCAGTATTTTAAGGGATGTCAAAATTTTAGCGTTACTCCGGTAAATGCTAACCAAGAAGTGCAGCTTAGCTGGGCAGCTAATACCGAAC
>DAIMNW010000261.1:0-2957 GCA_036719905.1 Chitinophagales bacterium | reverse complement strand
ATTGCTAAGTTCATTGTTGATTAGTTCATCAGGCTGCCGGATTTTTTATGGCAAATATCATGGCATGGCCCGAGCCGATAAACAAAAGATGAAAGCCGTAGCCCGGCACAATAAGGCGGTGGCCCGTGGCGATGGTTGCCCGGCTACTAAAGAAATGCGCAAACAACAGGAAGCCAAGAAAAAGGAAGAAGAGCAATTGAAGAAAAAAAGTCAAAGGCTGGCAAAATAAAATGGTAACCTATTTTAAATCGCCGCCTGCCTGGTTACGTTGGTACTATCCTCAGCTGGTTTGGCGTATGCCTCATCATCCCGGCGAAAAAAAAATCTATCTCACCTTCGACGATGGACCTCACCCAACCATTACACCCTGGGTATTGGAAGAACTGAAAAAGTATAAGGCACTGGCTACATTTTTCTGCATTGGCAATAACATAAAAAAACACGGCGATACTTTTCAGCAGATATGTGATCAGGGGCATGCCGTTGCCAATCATACCTTCAATCACCCTGATGGATGGAAGTGCAGCGATGAAGATTATCTCAAGGAAATTTCCACTACCGAACCGCTTACCGGCAGCGGATTGTTTCGCCCTCCATATGGTAGAATTAAAAAAAGCCAGATACGCCTACTGCAGCAGCAATTTCCACAGATGAAAATTATAATGTGGAGCCGTTTAAGTGCCGATTTTGACACCGCCATCACCGGCCAACAAGCGCTAAGCAACCTATTGGATGCAAAAATTCAAGGCGGCGATATCTTTCTTTTTCATGATAGCGAAAAAGCCTTAGACCGATTAAAAGTGGCGTTGCCCGGAACGCTGCAATTTTTTAGTGAAAAAGGATTTACATTTGAAAAAATAAACGCTTTCCAACTTTAGCAGCCAACTACTCTATGCGCCTTCCTCTTTTCATTATTTTAATTGCTTGTCATCAATTTGCGTTTTCGCAAAATCCCACACCTGCGCCTCCGCAAAAGGAGCGTATTATGCTATTGGGTGGCGTATTGCACACCGGCACTGGCGCTGTTATTCAGAATGGGTACGTGATTTTTGAAAATGGAAAAATTACAGCCGCCGGCGATATGACTACAGTAAAAATGAGCAATGCCAATGCGAAGGTTATTCAGCTAGAAGGCAAGCATATTTATCCCGGTTTTATTGCACCTAACACTTCGTTGGGTTTAGTGGAAATTGAAGAGGCCCGAGCCACTCGTGACAATGCAGAAGTTGGGTACTTTAACCCAACCGTAAGAAGTTTGATAGCCTATAATGCTGATTCGAAAATAGTGCCCACCGTAAAATCGAACGGGGTGCTGTTGGCCGAAACGGTTCCACAAGGTGGTTTCATCAGCGGACTGTCGTCGGTAGTGCAATTGGACGCTTGGAACTGGGAAGATGCTGCCTATGCAACTGATATGGGTTTGCACATTCGCCTGCCCAATATGTCGCCACGAAGAATGCCGGAAGAGAGCAAGGAGAAAGAAGACCCCAATCAGCAATGGAAAAAACAACTGGACGATTTGCGCAGTTTTTTTAATGAAGCAAAAGCGTATTGTGCCGAACCTTCGCACGAAAAAACAAATCTTAAACTGGAATCTATGCAGCAGGTGTTTAACGGCAATCGACGAGTTTTTCTCCATGCACATAACATAAAAGAAATTTTGTGGGCCATCCAGTTCATCCATGATTATCAATTGAAAGGAGTAATCGTAGATGCTGAAGATGCCTATTTGGCAAAAGATGAATTATTCAAAAATCAAATTCCGGTGATTTTGCCGGCCGTTCATTCGTTGCCAAACTATTCAGATGATGATATTCAAGAACCTTACAAGCAACCTGGTCAATTACAAAAAGCAGGGGTGTTGTTTTGCCTAAGCCATCGCGATTTTAGCGGCAATCAGCGCAACCTTCCATTTGAAGCCGGTACAGCTGCAGCTTATGGTCTTACTAAAGAGCAGGCTCTTCAGAGTATCACTTTAAATGCTGCCAAAATATTAGGTATTGATAATCGTACCGGCAGTATTGAAATTGGAAAAGATGCCAATATTATCATTAGCACCGGCGACGTCTTGGATATGAAAACATCGAATGTTGTGATGGCTTTTATTCAAGGTAGAGAAGTCAATCTGGACAATCAGCAAAAGCAGCTGAATGAAAAGTACAAGGCAAAATATGGGCTGAAATGATGTGAGCTTAAAACAACACACCCAATTTTACAGAAGCTGAAGCGCTATTACTTTTGTTAGGCAATACTAAACATTGCAAATCATTGGTACCAATACCCCAAACTAGACTTTTGTTGCATAAGCCTCCAATACCTGCACCTATATGATACGTGCCATAGCCCCCGTAGGCAATTCTTCCTTGAAGCCAGGTAGTGTTGCCATTTTTAGCGCATTGTAATCGATACGCAGCGTTAATATATAACAACCAATGGTCGTAGCGATATATTGATTTCTCTATGCCTGCAAAAACCACCTTCGATTCACTGAAATTTTTACCTACCTGTAAATAGGCAATGGCCGGTAAATTGGCAGTTAATGGTTCGTTAGGGTATTTAGGTTTAAAATTTTTAATCAAAAAATCATAAGCCCCATTGCTGATAGCATACGATTTAGCATCGAGCAGATTGTTGACCTCAATACCTTTAAAATTTAATTTTCCGGAAGCCGACATAGTTTGTACATTCTTGTTAAATTTAATCATACCGGCTTGATTGATACCTGCTTTGATGAATAAACCTTTTTTCATGTCCATTCTAAAGTTCAGATTGGTGCCCACCCCACTGCCGGCAAACCATAATCCATAAAAAGGATGACGGGCAGTAGTATGGCTGTATTTAAAATCATAATCAACCGTAAGGCTACTCACATCAGGCGCTGTGTAAAAATTGCCTGAAGTAATATCGGCTGCAGAATATCGTACCCCTTCTAATAAGGAAATTGCGCCATCAAACAT
>DAIMNW010000260.1:0-2987 GCA_036719905.1 Chitinophagales bacterium | reverse complement strand
ATTAATATACAATCAGAAATTAAAGAAATATATTTGCCCCCATTAGACCAACTTTTGTAATTTAAACAGTCAATCAATAAAAAGGTATGGGAAAGAATATATTCGAACAATTAGAAGCAAAGGAAACAAAACTGGCCGTTATTGGATTGGGCTATGTTGGCTTGCCCCTGGCACTTGAATTTGCAAAAAAGTTATCTGTAATTGGGTTCGATATCAATCAGGCAAGAGTAGATTTAATGAAGCAGGGCATTGATCCTAGCAAAGAATTGGACGGAACTGCGTTTCACAATACAGATATTCATTTTACCAATAACTTGGAGGACCTGAAATCGGCTACTTTTTTTGTAGTGGCCGTGCCTACTCCGGTGGATGAGCACAATGTACCAGATTTGAAACCCGTGTTGGGGGCATCTACCACAATTGGTAAGGTTTTGAAAAAAGGCGATTATGTTGTTTTTGAGTCAACGGTTTACCCGGGCTGTACCGAGGAAGATTGCTTACCCGTCATGGAACAAATTTCAGGTTTAAAACTGACTGATGGAGATTTTAAAATTGGGTACTCTCCAGAAAGAATTAATCCGGGAGACAAGGAACAAACCTTGACAAAAATCAAGAAAGTGGTTAGCGGTTGCGATGCCGAATCACTTGATATGATTGCCAAAACATATGAGTCAATCATTACCGCCGGAATTCATCGTGCTACCAGTATAAAAGTAGCGGAAGCAGCAAAAATTATTGAAAATACCCAACGTGATGTGAACATTGCTTTAATGAATGAGTTGTCTCAAATTTTTGAACGTTTGGGAATAAATACTTATGAAGTATTAGAAGCTGCCGGTACCAAGTGGAATTTCTTGAAATTCTTCCCTGGTCTTGTTGGTGGACATTGTATTGGAGTGGATCCATACTATCTTACCTATAAAGCCGAAGCACTGGGCTACAATCCACAAGTAATTCTAAGTGGTCGACGAATAAATGATGAAATGGGACAATATGTGGCCAAAAGATGCATTCAGTTAATTGCTCATGAAGGTAAAGATGTAGTAAAGTCTAAGGTACTTGTGATGGGCGCCACATTTAAGGAGAATGTGAGCGATATACGCAACTCAAAAGTGGCCGATATAATTAGAGAAATTCAATCATTTAGTGTACATGTAGATGTGGTGGATCCACATGCTGATAGTGAAGAGTTAATGCACGAGTATGGTTTTGGTCTTATTGATAAACCGGAAGGTAAATATGACGCCATTATTGTGGCCGTTAATCATCGTGATTATATAAATCTGGATGAGACCTACTTTAAGTCAATAACCACAGAAAAGGCAGCATTGATTGATATCAAAGGCATTTTTCGTGGCAAGATTAAAGAATTAAAATATTGGTCACTTTAAGCATGAGCTGATGAAGACCAATTTGGCTTAGCCATTAGGTTCACGTTTGGTTGGCCTGGTTGATTTACTGTTAATTTATTGATTAACGATTGCTTTACATTGTTGGATTAACGCCTTAAAAATATTGGCTACCTTTATCGAACCCAATATACGTTAAGCAGATGCGGACATTTCTTCTCCTTTTTCTTAGTTTTTCATTCCAGTTTGCAAAAGCACAAGAAATAATTTCTTTTACCAAAGTAGAAGATGTATTTAGCTACGCCAACACTCACAATACAGCTTTGCTGAACGGTGAACAACAAACCTTGATAGCCAAATATCAATTGCTTGCAGCTAAAGTTGGCGTTATAAACCTTAAGGCCGATGCCAATGCCTCACTTACCGACAATCTGCAATTAACTACCAGTTTTATTCCGGCCGAAATATTTGGCGGCCCATCAGGTAGCTACCGTGCTGTCACGTTTGGTCAGCAGTATATTACCAATGTCGGAATATCACCTCAGTTTGATATTATCAATCCCAATATTATTGGAAGGATTAAAACTGCTAAGACATATCAGAGTATGACAGAAGCCGGCAATCTGATCACCAAAAAGAATTTATATGAAAGCTTGGCAGCTTGTTACTTTAACATTGTTTCTTACCAATGGCAATTAGATATATCGAAAAAAAATCTTGAGAATGCTGATACATTAGTGAGCATTTACTCGAATAAACACAATGAAGGAATTATTCGAGCACAAGAATTAAATAATGTTCTTTCTAATCAGCTATTCATTCGCGATAGAGTTCAGCAACTAGAATCTCAAATCGAAATTCAGAAAGAAAATTTAATACTACTATGTGATTTACCTCTCCATACTAAACTGGTGATCAATGTTAAAACTGACAATGCAACTAATTTGGCCAGCCCATCTTATCCCAATTTTAATTTGAACGAAAAGCAGGCGTACTGGCAACGAGAATATGAAAAATCACAATTAAGGTCGAGCATAAAATGGTTTTTGCCTACAATAAGTGTAGTGGGTAATTTGGCTTGGATGCAAAGCACCAACCATAAATTTCTGGATGATAAGCCATTTTATAGATCAAGCTTTGTTGGACTAAAAATGCTTTTACCCATTATTCCAGATGTAAACAAAATTGCGACCGTTCGCAACAATAGAATCAATTTGCAAATAGCCACTAATACTCTCAATCATGCAGCTTTGCAAGACAGCATACTCAATCATCAACTTATGCTAGATTTTCAATCGGCACAAAAAAGCTGGCAGTTGGCTTCACAGATTGAATCTTTTTCCAACGATTCATATCAAAAAAATCTTCAATTGTTTAAAGCAGGCATTATTGGCTCTTCCGAATTGCTAACCTCGTTCAATGAAACTTTAACAAACAGCCTTAATCGAGCAACGAAGGAAGCTTCCGCTCGGTTTGTTCGAGCCAAAATTCTTATTAACCAACTTATAAAGTAATCATGTTGAAATACTTTTTCACTCTCAGTATTCTCTCAAGCATTTTTGTTGGTTACAACTCAAGGGGAGTTGGAACTATTAAGCCAATAAGAAAAGATATCACTGAACTAGTATTTGCTTCAGG
>DAIMNW010000002.1:0-35187 GCA_036719905.1 Chitinophagales bacterium | reverse complement strand
ATTATCAACAACGAATTATTCTTTGACATGCCCTACTCAGTTCTACTACCTGCAGTATTAATGGGCTTTCTAGGAAGCTTTCATTGTATCGGCATGTGCGGCCCATTGGCGCTAGCATTACCCATTCAGCAAAATACTTTTTGGTCAAAAATTAACGGCACCATACTTTATAATACAGGTCGAATTATTACTTACAGCACTCTAGGTTTTTTATTTGGTGTTATAGGAAGTTCCGTTTCTTACTTTGGCTGGCAGCAATGGTTATCAATTTGTATGGGTGTAGTCATCATTCTTTATGTTATTATTATGCATGGTAGTAGTGGCTATGCAATACAAACCAAAGTTCAACATTTTCAGATTATAAGAACTCTACTTGGCAAGCTAATGAGCTCGAGTAATAACGCATCCTTATTATTGATTGGATTACTTAATGGCTTGTTGCCGTGTGGTCTGGTTTATATGGCGGCTGCAACGTCTTTAACCAGCCGCCACATAATCAGTGGTGTCTTATTTATGGCCTTCTTCGGGTTAGGCACATTCCCTGCCATGGCTCTTGTAACTTTTTATGGGAGTAAACTTAATTATAGTATTAGAATGCATATTCGAAAAGCTTATCCAGTAATTATGCTAATAGTTGGTAGCATTTTGATAGTTCGGGGCCTAGGCTTAGGTATCCCCTACTTAAGCCCAGAAATAAAAACAAGTTCTGGTGAGGTGAGTTGCTGCCATAGTCCTTCAACTGTAAAGGTTTCAGCGGTGCGTTAGAAAGCCATTAATCAAATTCAAAAGCTTATCTTAGCTTGAAATCAATAATAGAATATTATGATTGAAAAAAATGATGGCGGAGACGAACTTTTTAAATATGCCACCGAGGGTATATTAATTGCCGATTCAAGCGGTAATATCATGCGTTGTAATCCAAGTTTAGAAAAATTATTCGGATACATGAACAATGAGTTGCTTGGCAAACCAGTTGAAGTATTAATACCAAAACGTTTTTCAAACTCTCATCAGCAGCATCGAAGTCATTATGCACATCAGCCCATACCGCGTTCAATGGGGAAGGGAATGAATTTGTTTGGTATAAAAAAAGACGGTAGCGAATTCCCTGTTGAAGTAAGTCTGAGTCCATTTAGCAACCCGAATGGTAATTTTGTAATTGCATTTATAATAGATACCACACTTCGACATCAAGCAGAAGAAAAACAGAGAAGTTACTCAGTAGAGCTTGAAAATCAGGTAAAAAAACGAACGTTGATTTTAGAAGAGGCAATTAACGAACTTGAAAAAACCAAGGGGGAGCTCCATGAGGCACTAGCAAAAGAAAGAGAACTCAACGAACTCAAGTCGCGTTTTGTTTCTATGGCTTCTCACGAATTTAGAACTCCATTAGCCACCATCCTCTCATCGCTTTCATTGGTAACTAAATACGGTTCGTTGAATGAACTTGAAAAACAAAGGACCCATATTAATAAGATAAAATCCTCTATTAGCAATTTAGTTGATATACTTAATGATTTTTTATCGGTGAGTAAGCTTGAAGAAGGAAAAGAACAGTTTATGCCAGAATCGCTTAATCTTGAATCATTTATTGACGAAATTATTGCAGACCTGCAATTAGCAACTAAAGAAGGACAGAAAATTATTTATTTACATTCGGGTGTTTCATATGTAAATACAGATAAAAAAATGCTGCGTCACATTTTGTTTAATCTGATTAATAATGCCATTAAATTCTCCCCGGACAATAGCCAAATCTTAGTCACATCTCAAGCGTCTTATACAGAGTTTCTTCTTGAAGTGACTGACAGGGGCGTTGGTATCCCAGAAGAAGATCAGAAACATCTTTTTGAACGCTTCTTTAGGGCCAATAATGCTACGCATATACAAGGCACCGGATTAGGCCTAAACATTGTTGCCAGATACATTGAATTGATGAACGGCACTATTGAATGTACCAGTAAAGAGAATGTGGGAACCACTTTTACAATTAGCTTCAAACCATGATGAAAAAAATTTTATTAATAGAAGACAACAAAGACATGAGAGAGAATACTGCTGAAATATTGCAGCTAGCCAACTTCCATGTGATAACCGCCCGAAATGGTAAAGAAGGTGTTGAGATGGCTCAGGCTGAACATCCAGACCTTATTGTTTGCGACATTATGATGCCTGTTTTAGATGGTTATGGTGTGTTGCACCTACTGTCCAAAAACGAAGATACAGCTACCATTCCGTTTATTTTCTTGACAGCAAAAGCCGAACGCGATGAATTGAGAAAAGGCATGGAGATGGGTGCTGATGATTATTTAACGAAACCATTTGATGATATAGAACTTTTAAATGCCATAGAAAGCAGATTCAGAAAAATCGATTTGCTTAAAAAAGAGTTTTCAAGTAGCATCGAAAGTGTAGGTGAACTGTTAGGACATATTCGCAATTTAGACGATTTTAAGAAAGCCGCTTTGAAGGACGAGCCATTGATTTATCAAAAAAAGGGGATTATTTATAAAGAAGGCGCATATCCAAAAGGAATATTTTTTATTAAATCGGGAAAGGTGAAAACCTTTAAAAAACATGAAGCCGGTAAAGAGTTTATTACCGGGCTCCATAGTGCCGGTGATTTTTTGGGTTATATATCCTTAATTGAAGAAGGGAAATACGGAGAAAGTGCCGAAGCGTTAGAATCCAGTGAATTATGTTTTATTCAGGCTGATGATTTTAATTCACTTCTTTATAAAAATCAAGCTATCGCTAAAAAATTTATTCAGTTGCTTTCAGGTTCAATTATTGAAAAAGAAACCCAGTTACTTAATTTGGCTTATAATTCAGTTAGAAAAAGAGTGGCAGACTCACTAATAAAGCTTTTAAATAGCTATAAAGATGAGACAACACAACCCTTCAGCGTTAAAATTACTCGTGAAGATTTGGCCAACCTAGCCGGCACTGCCACCGAAACTACCATTCGAACATTAAGCGACTTTAAGAGTGAGGGGTTAATTGATATAAAAGGTAGCCAGATTTTTATAATTCACCCCGAGAAACTGAGCAACTTGCGTAATTAATGCGCCAAGTCAATAGCCCTAATGACTATCGTCATAGGATAACCCTGCGGATGAACTTATTTTTGAACATTTAGTAATCCGCAATGGAAATAGCAATTAATGATTTTAAAAAAATACTGACAATTCAGTCAGAGTTTAGTGAGGTATTCCCTTATCTCCAAATTCGTTTTTTTACCGAGCCGACCATCACCGGAAAATCAAAAAGGTTCAAGAGCATTAATTCACCATCTCTACTTATTGGTGAATGCCGTGAAAAGCACAATAATGGAGTTATACGTATAACTCCACAAATGACGGTTGCTGATTTGGAAAAGGTGTTTCTTGAATCTTTTGGCCTTCGTATTCAGATTGTACGAAAATCCGGTAAGGCTTGGTTAGAAACCAGCGTTACAGGTAGTTGGACCTTGTCAGAACAAAACGAACAGGGGTTTAGCCTTTCGACTTAAGGCAAAAGATCTAATAGAAATCTTACTTTACAAGCACAAGCAATGGCAGTTTCACATTATAAGCCGCATGTTTGGTAATGCTTCGAAAAATCATTCTTTCTAGAATATTGTAATGATGTGAAACCATAATCGTCATACCAGCTTTTGTTTTTTTAGAATATTTGTTTACAGCTTCGTTAATATCGGGATGAATGATTGTTTCAGCTTGAACGCTAATACCTTGAAGAGCCTTTGTCCATTGTGTAATGGCTTTTTCATCAGAAAGCTCCTTCTTTGATTCCACTACATGAACAAGCTTTACAGTGCAGTGGGATGTCAACGAGCAAAAATTTTCCAATATCTTCTTTGAA
The DNA here is from genome assembly GCA_036719905.1 of Chitinophagales bacterium. Lineage (GTDB taxonomy): Bacteria > Bacteroidota > Bacteroidia > Chitinophagales > CAIODY01 > DAIMNW01. Next base: position 31,326 of record DAIMNW010000002.1, on the reverse strand, counting down.
CCTTTACTAGGTTGAGTTGTGAAATCGGTTGCAAACACAAATGGCGACTTCAGTTTATGATACTTGGCTTTGGCCGGAATTACTAGCACAGGGATTGTGCTTCTTGAAACTACACCACCAGCGGTGCTTCCTATCATAAGCCCTTTAAACCCGGTAGCCCCTTTTGTGCCCATAACAATCAGGTCCACTTTATTTGACTTAGCTGTTAGAATAATATTTTCGGCAGTAAATCCTAGATTACTAACTGCTTTAATTTTAATCTTTCTATACGCCGGATTGGTTCTATAAATTTTTTCAACCAGTTTGTCTAATTCCTTTTTCTTGTAATCATAGTATTCTTCCATAAAGTTGATGGCATAAGTACTGGTATCGCCGCTATAAACAGGAATGATACTATGAAACAAAATGATATCGGCATTTTGGGTAAGGGCTATTTCAATGGCATAATGAATGGCATCCATGGAACCAGAGGAAAAGTCTGTTGGTACTAAAATTTTTTTCATGTTTAAATATTTACCACTGTTTGATTAATGCATAATAATATTGCTGACTATATAACTTAACATTTCCAAGTTTAATATCTTCTATTACCACCAGTCAAATAAATTATACCATAAATATAGATTCTAACGATTGGGCGGCATATGACTAATGTCATACTGCTAATTTATATATCAGATTGGGTGCAAAAATGATTTTGAAATTGAAGATTATTAAATTTTGAAATAGCGGCTTTTGACTTTGAGAATTAGCTTGTGGCAAAAAGAAAAAGGATTGAAAACAGTCAGTTTTCAATCCTTTTTTGTGATCCCGCTGGGACTCGAACCCAGGACCCCAACATTAAAAGTGTTATGCTCTACCGGCTGAGCTACGGAATCATTACTAAAGAGAAGTGTTAAAAACTCTTCTCAAATTCCACTTTCACGATTTTTAAGGGACTGCAAAGATAATTTTAGTGGCAAAAAAACCAAACCTATAGCTTTCTTTTTCTATCAAGAAACCAGCGATTAGCCTCTGTGGCGGTTTTATAATTAAAGCAATTGGAGGCTGTAAGGCCTCCTTTACGTGCCGAAGCTACTCCAAATTGAATATCTTCGATGCCTTTTAGCTTGTGTGCATCGGGATTAATGCTAATTAAAACACCTTTTTCCATAGCATAAGGTATCCATGCCCAATCCAGATCAAGCCGATAAGGGCTGGCATTTAATTCAATTACCACCCCCTTTTTGGCACAGGCATCTATTATTGCCTTGTGGTTTATTGGGTAGCCTTTACGTGACAAAAGCAGGCGGCCGGTTGGATGGCCGAGGAAAGTAGTGTATGGATTATTAATGGCCGTGAGCAATCTGCGCATAGCTGTTTCTTCATTCATATAGATATTCTGATGAACTGAGGCAATTACAAAATCGAACGTTTGTAGTACATCTTCAGTATAATCGAGGCTTCCATCGCCCAATATGTCGGACTCAATACCACTAAAGATTCTAAACGGGGCCAATTCTATGTTCAACTTTTCTATTGCAACTTGCTGTTCTATAACGCGTTGTGGGCTTAGGCCGCCGGCATAGCTGGCTGTTTGCGAATGGTCGCTTACACACATGTATTGGTAGCCCAACTCAATTGCCCTATCGGCCATTTCTTTCAGGGTGTTTTTGCCATCGCTGAAATTGGTGTGCAGGTGAATTACTCCTTTTATATCTGAATCGGTAAGCAGTATAGGACGCTGATTTTGCCTGGCTAATACCACCTCATGGGTGCCTTCTCGAAGTTCGGGTTCAATAAAAGACAAGCCTGCTGCTTCATAGATTTCTGTTTCATCTTTATAGGTTTCAATGGTAGAAACATTGATTTGCTCTACATGTTTTTCGCTACCGGTGCTGAAAAATAAACGAATGGCAAATTCTTCTTCGGGGCAGCAAATAATTTTAATTGGATACCGCAGAAGAAATTTTGCTGAACAGCCTTCTTCTGTTGGCTCCCATTCTGAAATATATTCCAACTCGGTCAGAAACTCCAATTGTTCGGGCTCGGCTGTGGTAATTAATTCAATAGCACTCAAGGTGTTACACTTGCGGCGCAGTTCACCGGTAAGTTGCACTTGAGCATCGGGGAGTTCGTGACTTATTATTTCTAGAAGTTGTGTGGCCACTGTGTTTCCCTCTGAGTAGAAAAATTTGTCGCGGTTTGATTTCAAAAACTGGATAGATTCCAGAACGGCCGTTTGTGTTTTTTCGCCAAAACCTTTTAAATCTTTGAGACGATTTTCTTCGCAGGCGTATTCTAGTTCCCCTATATTTTCAATTTCTAATTGCTGCCAAATGGAGCGCACTTTCTTGGGCCCTAATCCTTTTATTTTTAATATTTCAAAGAGTCCTTCGGGGGTTTTCTGTCGCAATTCATCTAGCTGCGGCAATTGGCCGGTATTAAAAATGTCAATAATCTTGCTGCCGGTGGTGCTGCCAAGGCTTGGAATTTTTTTTATTTGCTCAGGTTCCAAAATGCTTAGTTCCTGCTGCAATCGGCTTATTTGAAAGGAAATGGCCTGATAGGATTTGGCCTTAAACTCATTTTCGCCATGCAAATCCATAAGAACGGATAGTTCTTTGAATAAATCTTCCAGTTCATCATTACTAATCGGAAATTGGAACGGCATTTTTTTATGTTCTGATTACAGCCCAAATTCGGCTAATACCTTGTCCCAAAGCAAATCAATGTTGGCATTTCCGTCCAGGGTTTGAAGCGATAGGGTACTTAGGATAAAGTTGGGTTGATTATTGCCCGGGTTTTTCCTTTCGGCCAATACGATAGAATTGCCTGCCCACAATGGATATGGCGGAGGGGGGTTGTTTACAATATCCTTGGCTGACAGATGCGAAGAATAGAGTGGTACCGAGCCAGGAAAGAGATTCATGGGTTTTACCACCCCTACGTATGAAGTAGATTTTAAAATTGGCCAGCCGCTCACCAATGGGTTAAGCAACGAATCGGTGGCTAATATCAAATTGGTGTCAGGCGGCGAAACAAGTGATTGGGCAGGTGTGAAATTCAGAAACGAGGATTGCTCATCGAATAATGAATTGACATACAAGGCCATAAACATTTTGCCATTCTTATTAAAAAATGGTGTGGTGGTTTTTTGGGTTAAGGACAATGACGACGATGCCGTGTTGCCATACCAAACTATCAAATCAAACAGTTCAAAAACTTTGGCCTGGGTAGCATTATCGGCCGAAAGTTGGGTATAAACACCAGCCGCTTGTTCAAAAATCTGCAGGGTATCTAGATTGGTGTAACCTTGTGTGGCCATGCGCTGAGCATAAAACTGGGTGGCAGTGGAAGAGGGAATCAGGTTGGCATCAACCAGTAGTTTATTACCTTTTGGTTTTTTTACAAAAAAAGTATCGGTGCCTACCCATGCCGATTTAGCTTCGCTCTTATCAATGGCTCTCACAAATAAAACATTGTTGGCGTTCAGTTTAAAGTTAGCCACCTGAGTGGCTATGGCTGAGCTATTATTGTTGGGGTAAATTTTACAGGCTACTGTTGAAGTAGCCAGGCTGGCAGCTTCAAAAATGGCGCTCGTGGTGCTGGCATCAACCTGCGCCGGCGCAAGGGTGGTGTCGTTAAAAATAAGTTCATAGCGGAGCAAATTGTCATCGCCATCCAAATCGTACCCTTTCCAGTAAAACCTGACTACCGGAAAAGTTTTCTTGGGATTGTAGATACCCGGAAGAAAGCTAACATTTGGTGCTGTGTTTTTAACGGGATAGATTAAATGAGCAGGAGTTGGGTCGGCCAAACCTTGATTATCAATTGCCCTCACCCAGAAAGAAAAATCGGCAGTGTCCTGCCCGGGAGGGGTGGAAAGTGAAAAAATGCTGTCGCGTTTGCTGGTAAATGCCCAGCTGGTTGAGCTGCTAATGTTTTTGGCAAAAGTATATTGATAGCCTTTTACAAAACCATCCACATCGCTTCCCCACCATTGTATATGTACTTGCGAATTGAGGCGGTTGGCGCCGCTGCGAATAATTGTATCTATTAAGGTATGGGTTTCGGGTGGCTGATTGGCATGGGCATCGCCATTAATCAGTTTTTTACAACTGATGGCAGTAACAATCAACAATAGTATGGCCAATTCTTTTTTCACGAATGCAAAGTAAAAATAATTCGGCTATCGGTTTATGAATTTGCTGTGCAGAAATTACTCAACAACCATGAGCCTACCGTGGCCAATTTTACCAGCGGCCTGATAGGCTTCAAAAAAATAAAGGCCCGGAGTCAGGTTTTCTTTGTTAATCTCTATTTGGCTTGTTCCGGCAATGCTCAAGGTTTTACAGATGGCACCAATGGAATTGTATAAGCGAAAATCAATGCCTTCCCCTTGGTTTATTTTCTCCAAATTGATAACCGTTTTTTGAGAGAATGGATTAGGCGCTGCTATGGATTCAGTGTAAGTTTGATTCACCGGCACATCACTCACAGTTGTAAGCACAGGTACATTGGTTTGAAATGAATATACTGTGAGATGGCCAAATGAGTTAGGAAAGCCCCCTCCAACACAAACTTTGGCTGTATAGGGATTGAAAATTACGGCACTCATACTTCCATTAGAGCCTGAAGGGGTGGCGTTGCCCAGTTTTTTCCATAACGTATCGTTCCAATAAGCCACATAGGTGTCGTTGGCAGCATCGGTAAAGTTTCCACAGGCGTACACACCATTATAATTATCGGTGGCAAGGCTCAAAATCATATTGTTAGCGTTTAGCGGAATGGCGCCATTTAACTGACTCCAAGATGTGCCATCAAATTTTTTCACATATCGTTTCAATGAGGTGGTTCGTAATTCGCCGCCTACATATACATTGCCTGTGCGGTCGCAAGTAAGGGCCAGAATTATTTGCCAATAATCAATTTGCCCTAATGAATTGGTGCCACCAAGTTCGCTCCAGGCGGTGCCATCCCATTTGGCTACAAAATGATACGAGTTGGCATTAGAAAAATCGCCACCGGCAAAAACATTTCCAAATGTATCGGCACACATGGCCCTTGTGTAACCTGTGAAGAAACCGGGATATACACCCGGCCCACCTACTTCGGTCCATTGGGTACCATCCCACTTGGCTATATAATACTGCCCGGTAGCATTTTTAATAGAGCCTCCTGCATACACGTTATTATACTTATCAGTAGTTATAGTAAACACAAAACCACCATTGGTCATCAGCGAATTGGGGCCACCCAACTCGGTCCATTGAGTGCCATCCCACTTGGCCACATAGCATTGTCCTAATGAATTTGTCATACTGCCGGCAGTGTAAATATTGCCTGCCTTATCGGCAGCAACGGTGAGTAGTTGCTGATTGGCTTTAAGTGAATTGTGGCCGCCCAACTCGGTCCATTGTGTGCCATCGTACTTGGCCACATAGCGTTTTGAACTATCATTGCTAAAATCGCCAACAGCATATACATTGCCTGAGGGGTCATAACAAAGGGCTTGCACAATATTGTTGGCCACTAAGCCGGCGCTACCACCCAGGGGCGCCCACACACCCTGAGAATAGCTTGGTTTCAAAAACATGCAGCAACCCAATACACTTAGTATGAAGCTTTTCGTAACTGACTTAAAATTAAATGAAAGAGTAGCAAACATAGTGTGAGTCTTAATTTACTCAAATATAGAAAATTCAATATTGGCATGTGGAGATGTTTTGCCCATCATAAAATCATTTGCTTAAGGCAGGTGCTTATCTTTATTAAGGTAAATTGCTTTAAACAAATCTATAAGAATATGAAAATCAATAAATCACCCATTGGTTTGCTACCGGTCCTGCTTGTTTTTGGGTTAAGTGGATGCCATTTAACAGATAAAAAAGGTGGCAATGACATGGTGGTGTCAACCCTCCTCTACATACACAATCCTGATGCAAAAGATTTTCAACCCCAGTGGAGTCATAAAAATGAAGTGGTAATCAACGTAATAGGCGAACCCGACAATATGCACCCCACCAATGGTAACACTAGCGACCGTTCCTTTTTGAATTCATTTACCCAAAAATATCTAATGCGCACCAACCTGCGCACCAACGCCTGCGACCCCGATTTGGCCGTTGGCCAGCCCGAAGAATCGGCCGACCATTTAAGCTATACTTATACGCTACGGCCCGAAGCCAGATGGGACGATGGCACACCTATAACCGCCGCAGATGTAGTTTTTAGTATGAAGGCCAATGCCTGTCCGCTTACCAACAATCCGCAGGCAAAACCCTATTTGAAAAATCTGATTGGCATGGAAACCCTGAGCGATTCAAAAATTGTATTCAAGATGCGTCAGGTGTATATTCAGAACAAAGTATTCCTGACTGATTACTGCATTATGGAGCGCAAGATTTATGACCCCAACGATGTACTATCGCACTATTCTCTTGAGCAATTTGCCGATAAGTTGTTTGATGCCAATAAGCACGATGATCTAAAAGCCTGGGCTGCCACGTTTAACGATGATAAATATGGTCACGATATAACCCAACTTCACGGCGCCGGTCCTTACCAATGGGCAAGCTGGGATCCCGGACAGTCGATGGTATTGGTAAAAAAACAAAATTGGTGGGGCGCTAAATCTGACAAGGAATGGGAGCATGCCTACCCCGATAAACTCATTTTTAAAATAAACAAAGATGTAAACGCTCAGAAACTGGACCTTAAAGCGCAAGCGGTAGATGTAAACCCTTTTTTAAGTACCAAAGCTTTGCTGGAAATGCAGGCCGATTCGGTATTTAATGTGAATTATCATAGCCAGTTTATTTCCACTTTCAACTATACATTCGCCTGCATGAATATGAAGCCCGATGGCATAAAGCACAAGATGATTTTTACCGACAAGGCAGTTCGTAAAGCCATGGCCTTGCTTGCACCGGTAGATGATATAGTAAATGTGCTAAGCAAAGGCAAGGCACAAAGGATGGTAGGGCCGGTTCAGCAATTGAAACAACGAGAATTTAATGAGCAGCTCACTCCTATTCCGTTGGACATGGAGGCCGCCAAAAAACTATTGACCGATGCCGGATGGGAAGATAAAGATGCCGATGGGGTACGTGAAAAAATGATTAATGGCCAAAAAACTAATCTCGAATTTGAAATTATGATATACAATTCGTCGCCCGATTGGAAAGAGATGGCCATGCTCATGAAAGAAAGCTTTTATAAAGCCGGGGTAAAAACAGAAGTAAACATGATGGATGCATCGGTGGCTATCGATAAGGCGAAGCATCACGATTTTGATATGATGCTGGGCTCATGGGCCGGCAACTCAACGTCTACTGATTTTGCCCAAATATGGGGCACCGATTCGTGGAAAAACAATGGTTCCAATTTTGGTGGTTTTGGAAATGCTGAAACAGATGCCTTGATTGATTCAACCCGATACTGTGCCAATGAATCACGACGCATTGAATTTGTTAAACAGTTTCAACAGATAGTGTACAACGAACAACCCTATATTTTTCTAACCGCCAGCATTCGCCGAATGGTTATGCATCGAAGGTTTGGCAACGCCGATATGTTTGTTGAGCGTCCGCAGTTTTACCCCAATAATTTCCGTCTGCTCGATGGATCGGTGCCGGCTTTGTAATTTATTATTGGGGCCAATGCCTGGCCACAAAATCGGCTAGCATTCTTGGTAGTGGCAAACTGTTCATTTGCTTCAGATTTACTTTAACCATGCCTTTTAGAGGGTTTGTAAAATTGCCGTCCACTTTAAAAAACCGGGCATGCAATACTTGATGGCTGAGCAATTGGGTGCTTGAGTAAATTTCTTTTATACCCCCTTTAGCTTGTGTGGTCACGTTTAGTTTTTTCAAAGTTGCTGCGTTTATCCGGGTTTCAAATTCCTTTTCATTCTGCTTTTCCAGTAGCGGAAATTGATACAGCCCTTTCCAAATATCTGACTGAGTGCGCTTTTCAAAGAACACTTCGCCTTTGGAGTTTTGAATGACCAAAAAATGAAAGTAGCGGTGTTTGAGCTTAATTTTTTTTGACTTAACCGGCAATAAGTCAATTATTTGTGAGTTAAATGCCACACACTTACTTTTAAAGGCACAGGTTTGGCAAAGCGGATTGGCGGCTTTGCAAACTGTTGAACCAAAGTTCATAATGGCCTGATTATAGTCGGCAGGTAGTTTTTTGTCTAGAAGTTGATGTGCCAGTGCAGCAAACTCCTTTTTCCCCGGAGTGCTGTCAATAGGGGTTTCAATGCCAAACACACGGCTAAGCAGACGATAAACATTGCCATCAACCACCGCCGCAGGTTCATCAAAAGCAAAAGACGCAATAGCCGCCGCAGTATACTGCCCAATGCCTTTGAGTTTGAGCAACTTATCATAGCCTTTAGGAAACTTGGCTTTATGATTTTTTACAATATCTCTAGCAGTAAATAGCAGATTTCTAGCTCTGGAATAGTATCCTAAGCCCTGCCAAAGCTTTAAAACATCTTTTTCTTGAGCCGCCGCCAGCTGGCCAACCGTCGGGTATTTAGAAATAAAGCGTTCGTAATAGGGCAAGCCTTGAGCCACCCTGGTTTGCTGCAAGATTATTTCCCTAAGCCATATTTTATAGGCATCTCGGGTATACCTCCATGGCAATTCACGAGGTTCGTGGGCATGCCAGCTCAATAATTTTTTACTAAACCAAGAATAGTTTTGCATGGTAAAATGATGTGATTTACTGATTTGTTAGTTTTAAAGCCCTCAATTACAACCCTTTACTATAAGTATTATTTAATGATATTAGATTTAAAGTGTTTGAAAATTGATAATTTTTGATTATTTTTGAGCATCCGTGATACAAAAAAATTAGTCCAAGTTATAACGGGGAATTTGATGTTTTTTTTCCCAATCAAAAACTTAAAATTTCTGCACCATGCGCAAAGTAGATTTAATTAACCAAATAGCCGAGAAAACCGGCGTATCCAAAGTAGATGTTTTGGTAACCGTCGAAGCTTTTTTCAAAGAAGTAAAAGACACTTTGAAAAGCGGCGAAAACATCTATGTACGTGGCTTTGGAAGCTTTATCCTAAAAAAAAGAGCTGCCAAAGTAGGCCGTAATATCAAGCGCAATTTGGCCATTGAAATTCCTGAACACCATATACCGGCATTTAAACCGGCCAAAGAATTTATGCAGGAAATAAAAAGTAAGAAGTTCGACGATAAAAATATAAAGAAGGAGTTTGAAGATTAAGTCCCCCCTTTTTCTGGCCTTACTGGCCGTTCTGTTAATAGCATTACTTTACTTTCTGGGCCCCACATCGGGTCCCAAAAATGCAGGCGCCCCTGGCAATGCCACATTGGAAACCCCAGCCCTCAATGGCATAAAGATAGAGCCCTTGGCTACCAATGCTAAGAAACAGATAGGTGCTGAGTATGTAGTACGAATCACCGAGTTGGAAAATCGATTAAAATCGGCCCGAAGCAGCGAAGTGCCCACCATTTTACGTTCACTCATAGCAGTATGGGATAGTGCCGGTAGCAAAATTATTTCGGCAGAATATAGCCGTCAATTAGCGTTGCAAACCAAGCAGTTAGCCGATTATAACGATGCCGGTCGCCGATTGGTTGGAGCCTTTACCACGGCCGCCGATAGCTCAATTGCCCGTACCTTATCGGCCAATGCTGTTAACATATTACAACGAGCCATCGAACTCGATTCGGCCAATATTGATAATCAGGTACTTCTAGCCCAAACCTATATGGAAGGACAAGGAGAGATAATGAATGGCGTACAAATATTGCTAGCCATAACACGAAAAGACTCTAACAATTTGAAAGCTAACTATATTTTAGGTAAGTTTGCGGTCGTTTCGGGGCAATATGAGAAAGCCGTGAAGCGTTTGTTGATAGTTACAAGAGGTGAGCCACAAAATCTACAGGCTGCCTTGAAGTTAGCAGATGCTTACCAGGCGCTAGGAAAGAAAAGTGAAGCCGCCGCCGCCCTTGAACATACCATTAATTATCAAAAAGACCCTAAAGTTCGCGAACAGCTAAAAGCCATGGTCGCTGCTTTAAAGAATTAAATTCTAGTATAAATCAATTTTTAAAAACAAACTTATCTATTAATCATGCCTTCTGGAAAAAAGAGAAAACGTCACAAAATTGCCACTCACAAACGCAAAAAACGATTGCGTAAGAATCGTCATAAAAAACGTAATAAATAAGCTCCGGCCTTCCTACTCAGCAAACGTGAGAGTGTAAGTAAGCCATATAGCAACAAAGCTATATTTATTAACGACGAAGAAGTTTTCTGGTTTCAAAAGTGTTTTATCGGTACAAAAGATTAATCCCCTTTTTGCATACTGTTAATTTACTATTGAAGTGATGTTTACCCTGTTTTCGCTATTGTATCTGATGCGATGAAATAATTCAAACTGATACGGTTCGGAAAATGGCCATTCCCGGGGCAACAAAATTTATTGCATTTTGAATAAAGAACTTATTGTAAACTCCACCGAACGTGGGGTAGAGATTGCGCTCATGGAAGAGCGTAAACTAGTAGAACTACACTACGAATCAAATGACAGCAACTTTAATGTTGGCGACATTTTCTTAGGCAAGGTTAGTAAAATAATGTCCGGTCTGAACGCTGCTTTTTTGGCAGTAGGTCACGACAAGGAGGCTTTTTTACATTACACTGATCTTGGGCCCAACATTCGCTCCCTACAAAAATTTACTAAAGCCACCTTGGCAGGCAACACCCCTAAGGGGTTAAAAGGTTTTACTATTGAGCCCGAAAATCCAAAAATAGGGCGAATAGGTCAGGTATTGCAAAGTAAACAACCGCTGCTGGTTCAAATTCTTAAAGAACCTATCAGTACCAAAGGCCCACGGCTCAATGCCGAAATTTCTTTGCCAGGCCGATACGTGGTGCTTACGCCCTTCAACAATTATATTTCTATTTCGAAAAAAATAGGCCAAAAAGAAGAGCGGCAACGTCTTCAAAAACTAATTGAAAGCATTCGCCCCGAAAACTTTGGGGTGATAGTACGTACCGCTGCCGAAGGAAAGAACACGGCCGAACTACATCAGGACATAGCCGATTTGGAACAGAAATGGGAGGCTATGAAACAGGAGTTGCTCAATGCCACTCCACCTAAAAAAATATTGAGTGAGATTAATAAAACCAGTAGCATACTACGCGATCTGCTCAACGATAGCTTTAACAAAATACTGGTTAATGATAAAGCCATCCAACAGGATATAAAAGCATTTTTACAAAAAATAGCCCCTGACAAGGCTGAGATAGTACACTACTATAGTGGCAACACCCCAATATTTGATGCCTATGGAGTTACTATGCAGATAAAACAATCGTTTGGCAAGGAAGTTCCTTTGGCCGGCGGTGGTTCCTTGATAATAGAACATACCGAAGCGCTACATGTAGTAGATGTAAACAGTGGCCACAATATGGGCAGCTCAGGCGATCAGGAAGCAAGCGCCCTTCGAAACAATTTGGAAGCAGCCACTGAGTTGGCCAGGCAATTACGCCTTCGCGATTTGGGCGGCATAGTAGTAGTAGATTTTATTGATTTAAAAAACCCGAACAATCGCAAGTTGCTTTACAACACCTTGAAAGATGCCATGAAAGTGGATCGTGCAAGGCACACCATATTGCCACCTAGCAAGTTTGGTATTCTGCAACTTACCCGTCAACGGGTACGCCCCGAGGTAAAAATTACCACGAGTGAAGTTTGCCCTACTTGCAATGGTACAGGAAAAATAGGCGCATCCATACTATTGATTGAGCAAATTGAACGTGACTTAAACAACATTCTAATTCATAACAATCAAAGCAAAGTAGCCCTTGAGGTACACCCGTTTGTAGATGGCTATTTGAAAAAAGGATTGGTAAGCAAGAGTATGAAGTGGATGATGAAATACAAAAAATTCATCAGCATAAAACCCAACGAAAATTTCCAGCTTACCGAATACAAAGTATTTGATAAAAGTGGAGAGGAGATTAAGGTAGGGTAAGCTAGGTCACAAATTTTGCGATTCAGATAGCTGCGTTATTTTGCAACCTCGTCAATAGCACCCAACGCCACCACCACTGCCGGGCAGGTAGTGCAATTTTTTACAGTAACATTTTTTTGCTTGTAAAACACATCGCTATCGGTGTATGGATAATTCTGACAATCACGTGGACGTACATCATAAATGCTGCAGTAATTGTTGTCATCAAGGAAAGCGCAGGGCATTCGCCGCATCACAAAATCGCCATCCTCATCATATCGCAGGTAGTTTTCAATCAGTTCCCCTTCTGTAATTCGTAAATATTTGGCTATACGTGGCATATCAGTTTTATTAAACCTCGGCGATATGGTTTTGCAGCAATTAGCACATTGCAAACAATCTACTTTTTCAAACGCTTTTTCGTGCAGCTCGGGCATCAGCTTGTGAGCATTCTTGGCACGGCTCAATTTTTCCAAATTGTTTTTGAGAAGCCGCATGTTTTGCTTGGCTTTTTTCAATATCAATTCGTAGGCCGGTATCATGGTAGGTGCATTTGTAAGGATAAAGATGTGCTAAATAGTGCATAATTAATAAAACATCGAAAACCGTACATTTGCCCAGCATGTTAAAAATAGCAGTACTTGGCGCCGGGCACTTAGGTCGCATTCATCAATCGCTTTGGAAACAAATTGAAGGGGCAGAACTCGTTGGTTTCTACGACCCGAACGATGAAAATGCAGCCAAGGCTGAGACTATTGGGGTTCGGCGGTTTAAAAATTTGAAACAACTGATTGATGCTGCTGATGCAGTGGATATAGCCAGTACTACCACCACCCATTATAAGAATGCGGTACTGGCTTTGAAAAAAAAGAAGCATGTATTTGTAGAAAAACCACTGACCAATACCCTCTCGGAAGCAAAAAAACTGCTCACCCTAATCGAGCAAGCCGGTGTAAAAGGACAGGTGGGTCATGTGGAGCGTTTTAATCCGGCTTTTCTGGCCATAAAAAATAGAAAGATAAACCCACTTTTTATAGAATGCCATCGATTGGCTGAGTTTAACCCCCGTGGGGCCGATGTGGCCGTGGTGTTAGATTTAATGATTCACGATATCGACATTATTTTAAGTATGGTAAAGTCGGATGTGAAAAAAATTAGTGCCAGCGGTGTAGCTATAGTGAGTACAACGCCCGACATTGCCAATGCCCGTATCGAATTTGAAAATGGATGTGTGGCTAACGTTACCGCTAGCCGTATATCATTAAAGAAAATGCGGAAAATGAGAATTTTTCAAAATGATGCTTACATTGGAATTGATTTTTTGGAAAAGAAAACGGAAGTATGCCGACTTAGTACTACTGCCGAAAATGATGATTGGGCTATTCCTGTAGAACTGGGTAACGACCAGCGAAAGTACATTCATTTCGAAGCGCCTCCGGCTCCTGATATCAACGCCATCAAGAGGGAGTTAGAACTGTTCAGAGATTCTATTGTTACCAATTCGCCTACCGCAGTAAGTTTTCAGGATGGCTATAATGCCATGAAAATTGGTTATGAAATATTGAAAAAAATTGAAAAAAATAATTCTATGTAGGCGGCGTTGTATTCTATCTTTCCGATTGTACATTCAGCCCTCTCAATTTTAATTTCAGATAAACAGTGAAAAAAAAAACAGCCTTCTTTTTACTACTAAACACTTCCCTAGTATTTGTGGCTTGCCTAAGCGCTTGTAATAAATGGAATAAAGCCGAGCCTATTCCGGTTTATTTGCATATCGATTCATTTAGTTTGTCGGTCAACAATCCATTGAAAGAAGGCAGTGCTACGAGCAAAATTACTGACGTGTGGGCCTATGTCAATGGAGAACCTGTTGGCACTTATCAATTACCTTGTACTTTTCCAGTGCTAGCGTCTGGAGCTTCCTCCATTTTATTAACCGCCGGTATAAAAGGCAATGGCTTATCCGAAAACCGAATTTCCTATGAGTTTTATCAATCGGCAAAAACAGATACTACTTTAACACCTGGAGTAGTTTATTCTATAAGGCCAGTGACCCACTATACCCCCAATACTGTTTTTCACTTTATTGAAGATTTTGAAAATGGGAACTCCTTTAACAAGCTCAATGGCGATACAAATATCACACGAACTAGTTTGCTAAGTGAAGTGTTAACAGGTACCGGTGCCGGTAAAATTAGTGCCAAGCTTGGCGACTATTCAGAAATAGTATCGGCTCAAGCTTATCCACTCCCAACCAATGGCACACCCGTATACCTCGAACTAGACTACAAGAATGACATTCCTTTTTCAATTGGAGTATGCGACGCTAACTATATTTCAAAATTTTTGGAAGTTACCATTGCTCCTCACGTGGATGGTTGGAATAAAATGTACGTTCAGCTAACCGAACCTGTAGGTCAGCTAAAGTTTAGTGCCTATAAATTATTTATTCAGGTAGATGCCACTTCGGCAGCAGGCACCATTTTAGTGGATAATATCAAATTAATTTCACAATAAGACACCAGGAAAAACCGTTATCCTATCTCCCTGATGAAGAAGAAACTGCACCCTACGGTTTATTTACTGTCTGATTTTATGTCGGCCGTTCTATCATGGATTTTATTTTTTATTTACCGCAAACAGGTAATTGAATTTCCGGGCAAGCATTTTCAAAACGTTTGGTTGAACGATTCAAAGTTAATCTGGGGTATAGTGCTAGTTCCTGTTTTTTGGATTTTTTTGTATTTTGTTGTTGGCAGTTACACCAATATTTATCGCAAATCACGATTAACCGAGTTTGCTAAGTCACTCTTAGTATCGGTAGTCGGTAGCATTATTTTATTTTTTGCTTTGCTGCTCGATGATTATGTGCCAGATATTAAAGGTTACTATGAGTCGTTATTAGCTCTGTTTCTATTCAGCTTTATTTGCAATTTTCTATTCCGATATATGTTGCTCGTATTCACCAAACGTGATTTGGTAAACCGCCGTGTTGGTTTTAACACTTTAATTTTAGGAGGAAATAAATTAGCTATCGATATTTATAAAGAAATAAATGACCGTAAAAAATCATTGGGCTATCATTTCAACGGTTTTATTTATACTGATGAAAATGGAAAAAATGGATTAAGCTCCTATTTGCCTCAACTTGGTAAACTCAACGAGATTGACCAAGTGATACAAAAGCACGGTATTGAAGAAGTAATTATTGCGGTAGAAACAAGCGAACATGAAAAGCTACAGCATCTTATTAATGCCTTAGCTGACCGACCGGTAAATATCAGCATCATTCCTGACATGTACGATATCTTAAGTGGCAGTGTGAAGATGAATCATGTAATGGGGGCTGTGCTTATTGGTGTTCGACCTGAACTGATGCCCAACTGGCAGCGCCAAATAAAACGAATGTTGGATGTAATTGCCTCTTTGATTGCATTACTGCTTATGCTTCCCATCCTGGTTTATGCTGCTTGTCGCGTAATGTTTTCTTCTAAAGGAAGTATTTTTTATACTCAAGAGCGAATTGGCAAAAACAGTCGTCCATTTAAGATTTACAAATTTCGAAGTATGTATGTAGATGCAGAAAAATTGGGGCCGGCCCTAAGCAGCGAAAACGATAGCCGTATAACCCCCTGGGGCAAAACTATGCGCAAATGGCGAATTGATGAGTTGCCGCAATTTTTTAATATTTTAAAAGGAGATATGAGTTTGGTAGGCCCACGACCCGAACGAAAATTTTACATTGAACAAATACTGCAACAAAATCCGGCCTATAAACATTTACAAAAAGTACAACCCGGCCTCACAAGTTGGGGCATGGTAAAATTTGGCTATGCCAGCAGTGTAGGCGAAATGATTGAGCGAATGAAATACGATTTGCTTTATATCGAAAACATGAGCCTGGCCCTCGATTTTAAAATAATGATTTATACCGTGCTAATCATTTTTCAAGGCAAGGGGAAATAAAATCTTAATGCGAATTGCAAGTCAACTTCGCTATGTTTTTATATTTTCGTTGTATGAAAAAAATTATTCTACTCATTGGTGGAATCATCCTCTTCCATAACTCTTTGTGGGCACAAGTAAGCGATAATTTTTCGGACAATA
This sequence comes from Chitinophagales bacterium, assembly GCA_036719905.1. GTDB lineage: Bacteria > Bacteroidota > Bacteroidia > Chitinophagales > CAIODY01 > DAIMNW01. The sequence goes on along the minus strand of DAIMNW010000002.1, from coordinate 15,223 downwards.
ATTTTACAAGTAACCCAAGTTGGCAAGGTGATGTGGCGAAGTTTGAAGTAAATACAGCTTCGCAGTTGCATCTAAATGCTCCTGCAGCAACCGATACCGCTTATCTAAGTACAACTAACAATCGTATAGATACAGCCGAGTGGCAATTTTGGATGAAAATGGACTTTTCACCTTCTACCTCCAATCAACTGAGAGTATATTTATGTAGCGATCAGAGCGACCTTACCTCTCCTTTACTCAACGGGTATTATTTGCAGATGGGCACATTGGGTTCGCTAGATTCTATTCAACTCTACAAGCAAAATGGGCCTTTGATCACTTATCTTGGCGGTGGGCTTCCAGGACATGTTGCAGCAACCACTAATACATTACGAATAAAAGTTCGCCGCGATCAATTTGGTAATTGGACAGTATGGAGTGATACTCTGGGCGGTCACAATTTTCAAGTAGAAATGACTGCTACTGACAATTCTATTACGACAACAGCCCACTTCGGTTTTGTTTGTTTGTATACATCCACTCGAAGCGATAAATTTTATTTTGATGATGTGTATATTGGTGGCTATCAATTTGACATAACCCCTCCTTCTATTTTGTCGGCCACCATAGTGGGTCCTAATGCGCTCGATGTTCTATTTGATGAAGATGTGAGTTTAAGCTCATCTCAAACAACAGCCAACTACAATGTGACAACCTTAGGAAGCCCTATAGTAGCATTACGTGATGCTGCTAACAATGCACTTGTTCATCTTACGTTTTTCAACTCTTTTCAATCAGCTTCTTATACTATCACAGTGAATGGGGTTCAGGACTTATCCCTAAATATTTTAAACGGCGGTGTTTTTACTTTTTCTAATTATGTGCCTGCAGTCAATGATATTATTATAAATGAAATATTTGCCGACCCAACGCCCAGCATTGGCTTGCCGGTGTATGAATATGTTGAGCTTTACAATAGGAGCCCAGTGGCTATTGATTTAAAGAACTGGAGTTTTTCTGACTCTAGTAGTTCTCAAACTTTTCCAAGCTCCATTATTCTTAAGCCGGATAGTTTTTTGATTGTGTGTGCCGCTTCGCTAGTTAGCAACTTCACCCCTTTTGGAACCGTTTACGGTCTTGGTTCCCTTCCATCATTAAACAATACGGGTGATGTACTTTCACTAAAAAATCAAGCCGGCACAGTAATCAATTCGGTTGCATATACCGATAGTTGGTATGGCGACAATGTGAAAAAAAGCGGTGGATGGAGTCTTGAATTGATTGACCCATCAAACCCGTGTGGCGGCGCAAACAATTGGAAAGCTAGTTCAGATCCAAGCGGCGGCACCCCTGGTAAAGTAAATTCGGTGTTCGGAAGCAATCCTGATTTGATAGCCCCACAATTGATTCGTGCTGTTATTCTTACGAATCAATCTGTTCGTTTGTACTTTTCTGAATCCGTTGATGGTGGGTTGGCTTCATCAGTTGCAAATTATCAGGTAAACAATTCACTAGGGCAACCGACTGCTGCCTATGTGGTGCCGCCTCAATATAACTCAGTAGACCTTTTGTTTAGCAACACCATCTTGCCAAAAACCATATACACCATTACAGCTGAAAACATTAAAGACTGTACAGGAAATGAAATTGGAGCGTCTAATTCAGCTCGTTTTGGAATTGCGGAGCCTGCAATACCTGGAGATATTTTGATTAATGAAATTCTATTTAATCCACGTTCCGGCTCTTATGATTTTGTTGAACTTTACAGCACTAGCGATAAAATAATTGACCTTGGCAAAATGTTGCTGGCCAGCAGAAGTTCAGATAGACAAATTGATGTGGCATACAATCCTGCTCCGGCAAGTGGTTATCTGTTTTTTCCAAACAGCTATCTCGTTTTAACCGAAAACATTGCCGATATAAAAGCTAATTATCAATGCCCCGATGATGCTCTGTTCTTAGAAATGGCAACCCTTCCCGGTTTTAATGATGATGAAGATTATGTGGTGCTGATGAATCAAAGTACAGAAATTATAGACGAATTACACTACTTTGATACTTGGCATTTCCCATTATTAAATAATAAAGAAGGGGTAAGTCTTGAGCGCATTCGTTTTAATGACTCCACTCAATCACCGAGCAATTGGCATAGCGCTGCTTCGGCTGTTGGCTTTGCTACGCCGGGTTATAAAAATTCACAGTCACTTACTGATGATAACACGACTGGAGAGTTAACCTTAACTCCCGAGGTTTTTTCGCCAGACAATGACGGGGTAGATGATATTTTAACTATCAACTATAAGTTAGATATGCCAGGCTATACTGCCAAGGTAGAGGTATATGATGCTTCAGGGAGATTAATAAAATCAATTGCAAAGAATGAAACATTGCCACAAGAAGGCCATTTCACTTGGGACGGTACAGATAATACGAGGAGTAAATTATCCTATGGCATCTATATCATTTATGCCGAGATGTTTCAAATAAATGGAAAAGTAAAGCGATGTAAGAAAGACTGTGTGTTAGCAGGTAAACTATAAAATTAATATTCGGAACATCATTCCATTAGACTGAAATGGTCAGCATCTTTCCAAAATGGGAATAATCGACGTGCGGCAAGTAAATCTTTCTTTGTGAGGATAATTGTATGGATTGCCTCTTGATGATTTATTTCAATTAACTTCTCTCCAAGTGGTCCTATAACAGCACTATCGCCCGAATGGTAAATTTCATTGCCATCATTGCCTACACGGTTTACACCTACCACAAACGCTTGATTTTCTATTGCTCTTGCTTGTAATAACGTTCTCCAAGCTAGCTGTCGGCGTTCAGGCCAGTTGGCAACAAATAAAAGTACATCATATTCGCCTCTATACTTTTCTTCTGCCGGGCTGTTCGAATTGGAAGTCGCCCTATTCCGACACCATACCGGAAATCGTAAATCATAACATATCATAGGTGCTATACGCCAACCACAACATTCTACCAGCAATTTTTTTTCACCCATTTTGTATATCTCCTGTTCCTGACTTAACCGAAACAAGTGCTTTTTATCATAGGTAAACATGTTGCCATCGGGTTGCATCCAGATTAACCGGTTGTAATAATAATCGCCGTCTTTAATGATGAGGCTTCCTGTGATCACCGCATTCTGTTTCTTGGCTGTTTCAGCCATCCATTTTATTGTTGGGCCATCCATTGTCTCTGCACACTTTGCGGCAGCCATTGAAAAGCCAGTGTTAAACATTTCTGGCAGCACAATCAAGTTGGTCGCCAATTCAATAGCATTTATTTTTTCATTGAACATGTTCAAGTTAGCTCCGATATCTTCCCAGTGCAACACTGATTGTATGATGGTAATTTGAAGTGTTTCGTTCATATCTACTTTTTGATGGCGTTTAATCTGGCAACAATTTCAGCATTGCCAATAAGATATAGCTTGTCGCCTTGAATTAAATAATGGTCGCTGTTCTCCAGCGCCTCTACAAATTCGCTTTCTACGTTCAAGTCGTCGCAGGCTATTTTGGTACGATTGGTATTGCTGAATTTTAATTTATCATTCATCCATTTAAAAATTCCCCACATTTCATTACAGCCGGCAAAGCCCTTAAAAGTGTTGTCGGCGTACATGATGACATAGGGTGTTTTTTCAGCTTTGGTTTTTACCGGTACTTTATTGAGTTCCGTCACCCTCCAATAAGTGTTAAGTAAAGGGGCCGGTGGAATTTCTGCAGGCTTTTTTTTCAAAACCGAGCAGGAGAAAAACAACCCCATCAATGCAATACAAACAAATACTTTAGAATACAAATGGCAGATGAAAGATGGCATAGAATTTCAGGTGTTTGGTTTACGGTTATATAAAGATAGTTTGAAAATAAAATGTAAGTAAAAAATAAAGTGTACTTATATCTGTTAAAATTATTTCAGAATAAAATATCAACTTTGACTTTTATAATTATTTAATATAATGAGTCAAAATATCAAGAAAACAGAAACCGATAGCGGAATCGAGATAGAGGTGCTTTACACCACACCCATGAGCATGAACGAGCTGCCCGGTGAATTCCCATTTACCCGGGGTGTGCAGCCTGATATGTATAGAGGAAAGTTGTGGACTATGCGTCAATATGCAGGCTTTAGCAGTGCTGAGGAGAGCAATAAGCGCTATCATTTTTTGCTCAACCAAGGTACTACAGGTTTAAGTGTTGCATTTGACCTGCCTACCCAAATAGGTTATGATAGCGACCATCCACTGGCGGATGGGGAGGTGGGTAAAGTGGGTGTGGCCATTGATTCACTGAAAGACATGGAAATATTATTTGATGGTATAACATTGCAGGACATAACCACTAGCATGACCATTAATGCTACCGGTTTTATTTTGCTGGCATTTTACATTGCTCTTGCTAAAAAACAAGGGGCCGATTTAAAACAAATCAGCGGCACCATTCAAAACGATATTTTAAAAGAATATGCAGCACGGGGTACTTATATCTATCCACCAAAGCCAAGCATGCGTATTATTACAGATATTTTCGAGTACTGTGGCAAGGAGCTTCCTAAATGGAACACCATCTCCATCAGTGGATATCACATTCGTGAAGCCGGTAGCAATGCTGTGCAAGAGTTGGCTTTTACTTTAGCCAACGGAAAAGCGTATTTGAAAGCAGCTCAAGAAAAGGGATTAGACATTAATCACTTTGCCAAGCGGCTTTCTTTCTTCTTTAATGCGCACAATAATTTGTTTGAAGAGGTGGCCAAGTTTCGTGCTGCCAGAAGAATCTGGGCCGGCATTACCAAATCGCTAGGCGCAACGGACCCTAAGGCGCAGATGCTGAGGTTTCATACGCAAACAGGTGGTAGCACACTTACTGCTCAGCAGCCCGAAAACAATGTGGTTCGAGTAACTATACAAGCACTTAGTGCTGTGCTGGGGGGTACTCAATCGTTGCATACCAATGGATTTGATGAGGCATTATCGTTGCCAACAGAAGCTGCGGCAAGAACGGCTCTGCGCACTCAGCAAATTATAGCCTACGAGAGTGGAGTTACTGATACCGTTGATCCATTGGCAGGAAGTTTTTTTGTAGAGAAATTAACTAACGATATTGAATCAGCTGCTATAAAATTAATTGAACGTATAGACGCCATGGGTGGTGCCGTGGAAGCTATTGAACAAGGATTTATGCAAAATGAAATAGCCCGAAGCGCTTATACTTACCAGCAGCATATTGAGAGTGGCGAAAAAATTATTGTGGGGGTAAATAAATTTGTAGCAAAGGAGAGTGCCAAGCCCTCCATTTTTAAAATAGACCCGAGCGTTCAGCAAAATCAGATGGCTAAAATAGCCAAGCTAAAAGCAGAGCGGAATTCAGATACAGTAAAAAATTTGTTGAACGAACTAGCTGCCAAAGCTAAAACAGGTGACAACCTGATGCCAACCGTTATCTCATGTGTTGAAGCTTACTGTACTTTGGGAGAAATCAGTGATGTGCTACGCCACGAATTTGGGGAATACAAAGGTTAAGCAGTTATTGAAATACTTCAGGAAACAACTTTTTGTTTCGATGTATAAGTTCCGCTAAAATGAAATCCTCCTCATAGTCTATATCAACAGCCTCTATGGGTGACATTGTATACACGGAAGGTGATTTCCCGATTCTGCTTTTATTGTTTCCATAGAAACTATTTTTTGAGAAAATAAAAAAACTGCTGTTTTCATAAAGCACGGGGAGCAAAGCCTGAGTACCCAGCATTTGAACTGCATGTTGATGGTTAATGGGTTTTAAATCATAGGTATAACAACGAGCTTTTATCTCTGTAACTGAAAACAAAGAATCATATTTGTCCAGATTTTCAAAATACTGCTTAATGGCCAACGAAATAGTTTCGGCTTTTAGAAGTGGGCTGGTTACATGTGTTTTTAAAAAATGTTCGTGGTGAGTTTCGTTTATGGTTCCATCAATCAACTCATTGCCTTGTGTGGTTTCGGCACGAAGTTTTTCTGAACGCATCACAATTTTCACTTTAGAAAATCGCTTAGTCGCTTCGGAAGCCAACTCTTCATTATCGGTATTTATGAGGACCTTGTCAATCTCGTTAACTGCCTCCAAGGTTTGAAGCAAATGCGTATACAGGGGGGCGCCATTAAACAATCGCACATTTTTACCTGGAACTCTTTCCGAGTTTTTCTTAATTGGGATAAATGCACAGACTGGTGGATAATTCATAGACTATCAATTTAAAAAATGGCGCTGGCAATTTTTACAGCAGCCTTGGCATTGCTCATGGTGTAATAATGTAGTATAGGTGCACCAAATTTCATGAGTTCTTTTGATTGGGCAATGCACCACTCCACTCCAACGCTAAACACCTCTTCGTCTGATTTGCAGCGCAATACTTCCTTTACTAAATCATCCGGTAGTTGAATGCTAAACACACCTGGCAATACAGTCAGTTGTTTCTTGGTGGTGAGGGGTTTTAATCCAGGAATAATTGGAACATTAATACCTGCACTCTTACAATCTTCTACAAACTGTATGTATTTTTTATTGTCGAAAAACATTTGGGTTACAACAAATTCGGCCCCTGCATCAACCTTGGCTTTCAACCACTTTATATCTTCGCTCATATTAGGGGCTTCAGAATGTTTCTCCGGATAGCCGGCAACCCCAAGGCAAAAATTGGTTCTAAACGCATCTCTCAAATCGTCCTGCTGATATATGCCCCGGTTCATATCGGCTGCTTGCTTCAACAAATCTATTGCATGCGCATGTCCGGTTTTTTCAGGAATAAAATGAGGTTCGCCGTGTGGAGCATCGCCTCTTAAACATAGCACATTTTGAACTCCTAAAAAGTCAAGGTCAATCAAAGCATCCTCCGTTTCTTCTTTGGTAAATCCACCACATATTAGATGCGGTACTGCATCTATTTTATAACGGTTCATTATGGAAGCGCAAATACCTACTGTGCCTGGACGTTTGCGTACAGCTACTTTTTCAAATTTACCATCGGCCACTTTTTTAAAAACTGTTTCAGCTCGATGATAGGTAACATTGATAAATGGTGGTTTAAATTCCATCAATGGGTCAAGCACATCGCAAATAGATTGAAAACTCTTACCTTTTAAAGGTGGCAGTACTTCAAAGGATAATTGTGTTTTCCCTTTCGATCGATCAATATGTTCAGTAACTTTCATATAACTTGTTCTTCTCTGCTTATTTTTTAGAGTTGTTGCTTGTGTTTTTTTCTATTCGCAGTCCCATACTCATTATGGCCGGCAAAGGGTTTATACGCATGCTTTGTTCTAGTTCAAAACGGTACAGCCCTGGCTGCTTGAATTTAAAGTTTGACTTATACCTAGAGCTGGTCATCCATATTCCATTCAATCCTTCGCCATACCACTTGCCGGTAACATCAGCCAGTACAACCTCAATCCGTTGATGAGAGAGTGATCCGTCAGGGTTGGTTGTGTGTACCATTACCCAAATATTTTGATAGGTATATAAGTCCAGGTGACGAGTATTAATATTGATATTGTATGAGCTGGACGTGTCTGCAATTTCGGTTTCAAATAAAAGTCGATTTTCATACGCCCACTTGAAATCTTTTATATCCACGTTCTTTTCAAAAACAGCGTTCTTAGAACAAGCTGCCAGTAGAAAGCCTGTTAGTAAAATTGCAAATTGGATTAATCGGTTAATTTTCATCTCCTTAAGGGCAGCGATTTCTTTTTGTCAACTACTAATAACTAGGTGGTCGGTTTCTGTTCGCTTCCTGGTCTAGAGCCCCCGCCCGGCCTATTCCTGTTTTTATTTTTTCTCTTCTGATTAGGATTCGGGTTTGGGCCTTTTTGTTGAGCAGGGCTTGATGGTTGATTCGGATTGGCGGCGACTGGCTGCTGCTTAGGATTCGCTTTTCGTTCTTGCTGCGCACCCTTTTGTTTAGGCCGTTGTTTTTGATTTTTGTTTTTGTTTCGCTGCTCTGTTTTGCGTAGGCTACTCAATGAAGTTTGTCCCACCAAATCTACATCAGCCACTTCATCAGCTTTTGGCAATACTAATATTTCTTTGTATGCTTCCAAATCTTCCGGGTGTTTCCCTTCTTTATTTAAGGCAAGCAATTCGTTTACTCTTTCAATGCTTAATGGATAAAGCTTGGTGCTGCCATGGTAACCATACCACATCAGGAATTTGAAGATATCGGTTTTTTGAAGCCAGGCATCTCCTTTCTTGGTTACTATCTTATCGGCTTGTTTTGGAAATTCTTTTAAAGCGTCTAGATAGGTATCTAGCTCATAATTTAAACAGCACTTTAATCGACCACACTGACCGCTCAATTTGGTTTGATTAATAGAAAGATTTTGATACCGAGCGGCACCCACGTTCACATTTTTAAAATCAGTTAGCCATGTGCTACAGCAAAGTTCACGACCGCAACTGCCAATGCCACCTACCAGGCCAGCCTCCTGACGGGAGCCTATCTGTTTCATTTCCACCTTCACATTAAAGTCTTTGGCATATACTTTTATCAGCTCACGAAAATCTACTCGGCCATCAGCTATGTAATAAAATATGGCTTTGCGTCCGTCAGCTTGATATTCCACATCACTTATTTTCATATTCAACTTTAATGTCTTGGCAATAGCCCGAGACTTAATTAGACTCTCTTTCTCTTTAGCTCGTAACTCGTCCATCCGCTTCAATTCCATGTCATTGGCTAGGCGGAGGATTCTTTTCTCCACTTTGCCGGCATGAACATTATGCTTTTTCATTTGCAAGCGCACCAGCTCTCCACTAAGCGATATCATACCAATATCAAATCCATTCACACCCTCTACGCAAACCATATCGCCTGTTATTAAATCAGCCAACGTGTTCTTAAAAAACTCTTTTCGCTGCCCCCTTTTAAACGAAACTTCTACATAGGGAAAGCGCTGTTGCCCGGTTGGTAACGGCATGTCCTGCAGCCAGTCATATGTATTCATTCTGTTGCAATTACCGGTTTGGCAACCTCCATTGCTTCTACATCCTCCGGGTTTTCCGGCCTTGGTACCACATGATTCACACGACATTTTATAAGTATAATTTAACCTTTAGGCTATTACAAGCCCATCGGTGCATTGTTAAATTGAATGGTTTTTATTCAGAATGTCAAAAATACAACTCCATTCCCATTTAACCATTACTTTTGCACCGAACTTTAGGGGCGGCCATTCAATGGGCTAATATGCTAATGGAATGGTCTGAGAGGTACCCTTTGAACTTGAAACAGGTAATGCTGGCGAAAGGAAAAGAGGCGACAATGAGCTAATGTGATGATGTGCTAATTTGCTAATGAAATAAAAGCTCTTTCTTTCCCAACAAAATTCTGTTTCATTTATGATTGAAAATCTATGTTTATCCTTTACATCCGTTAAATCCGTGTGCTATTTTAAAATGATAATAGAAATAAACAACGAAGCACAAACAGTAAACACAAACATTTCGGCAACAGAGATATTTTCTTTGCTCGAAATAAAAAACACCAATGGTTATGCATTGGCCGTCAATAATAATGTTATTCCTAAATCAGAATGGAGTGAAACAATTTTAAAAGAAAATGACAAAGTACTTGTAATACAAGCTACTCAAGGAGGATGAAAAAGAATATTCTAATTTGCTGATGAGATAACTCAAACAAAAATTAATTAATGATAAAAATCAACGCTAAAATCGTTCTAACATCATGAAAGAAAATATAATAACCACCACCCCATTTCCTGCATCAAAAAAGATTCATGTGCAAGGCAAATTACATGACATTAGTGTTGCCATGAGAGAAATTGAAATTGGAACTAGTGTTGCAAGAGTCAATGGGCAATTGGTTGAATCAACAGATAAAAAATCACTGACGGTTTATGATACTTCGGGCCCATATACCGACCCGAATGCCAAAATCAATATTCACAAAGGCTTGCCAAAGCTTCGCCGTGACTGGATTTTAAAACGTGGCGATGTAGAGCAACTGAATGATTTCAGTGCTGACTACACACATGAAAGAGAAAACGATAAATCTACTTTGGATATTCGTTTTAAAAATATTCCGAAGCCATTAAAAGCAAAGGCTGGTAAAAATGTTTCGCAATTGTATTATGCTAAACAAGGCACCATCACACCTGAAATGGAATACATTGCCATTCGTGAAAATCAACGTATGGAAGAAATGAAAAAGCAATTTGCAGCACATGCTAATTTTCATAAAGGCGAAAATTATGGCGCAAATATTCCAACCATTGTTACGCCTGAATTTGTAAGAGATGAAATTGCAATAGGCAGAGCCATTATTCCTAACAATATCAATCACCCTGAAAGTGAACCGATGATTATTGGTAGAAACTTTTTGGTGAAAATAAATGCGAACATTGGTAACAGTGCGGTTACATCCAGCATTGAAGAAGAAGTGGAAAAAGCAGTGTGGGCTTGTCGTTGGGGCGCTGATACGATTATGGATTTGTCAACTGGAAAAAATATTCATGAAACCCGTGAATGGATTTTGAGAAACTCACCTGTGCCAATTGGCACTGTGCCGATTTATCAGGCATTGGAAAAAGTGGGCAAAGCCGAAGAATTAACTTGGGAAATTTATCGTGATACTTTAATTGAACAAGCCGAACAAGGCGTTGATTATTTCACCATTCATGCAGGTGTGTTGTTGCGATATGTACCAATGACGGCTAACCGAGTAACCGGCATAGTGAGTCGTGGGGGCTCTATTATGGCTAAATGGTGCTTGGCGCATCACAAGGAAAATTTCTTGTACACTCATTTTGAAGAGATTTGCGAAATCATGAAAGCGTATGATGTTGCCTTCTCATTAGGTGATGGCTTACGCCCTGGAAGTATTGCAGATGCTAATGATGCAGCACAATTTGCTGAATTAGAAACCTTAGGCGAATTGACAAAAATTGCATGGAAACATGATATACAAACGATGATTGAAGGCCCCGGACATGTGCCTATGCATTTGATAAAAGAGAACATGGACAAGCAATTGAAAGAATGTCATGAAGCGCCATTTTATACTTTAGGACCATTGACTACGGATATTGCACCGGGCTACGACCACATCACTAGCGGCATTGGTGCTGCTATGATTGGTTGGTTTGGCTGTGCCATGTTGTGTTATGTTACACCAAAAGAACACTTAGGATTGCCTAATAAAAAAGATGTGAAAGATGGCGTAATTACTTACAAACTGGCTGCACATGCGGCTGATTTGGCAAAAGGATTTCCTGCAGCGCAATTGAGAGATAATTTATTATCACAAGCACGATTTGATTTTCGTTGGCAAGACCAGTTTAATCTATCACTTGACCCTGATACAGCCCGTGAATTTCATGATGCAACTTTACCAAGCGACAATGCAAAAATGGCGCACTTTTGCAGCATGTGTGGGCCAAAATTCTGTTCGATGGAAATCACACAACAAGTACGTGAATACGCTGCCAACCTCGATGCAGAAGCCATTGCAAATGCGATGATGGAAAAAAGTAAGGAGTTTAAAGAGAAGGGAAGTGAGATTTATGTAACGGAAAATTAAGAAACATGCAATTAAGCCACGATCTTAAATTTAGTTGGAGTAATTAATAAACACTTGCCAATTAGGAATCTGAAATAATTTCGGCACTTTAAACTGCTTTCTTTTCTCTCTTGTACTTAATCGACTATCAGCAGCAGGAAAGTATTAATTCGGAAGCCTTTCAACTCGAACAATCACCCCGTTTCCAAAAAATTTATTCTAGAAAAGTTAATCTAAGATTGAGCTGTGCACAGTTTAACAATTTGATTACATGTTTCAACATATAAATTGAAGAATTAACCCCATTTTTGCCGTTCATTTTTAACAACTTAAAAAACAGAATATGACTAATCTAGAAAGATCCCAAGACATTTATTCCATGCTTGGCAAAGGACAACTTTTCGATGCTTTTGAAAAGTATTATGCTGAAAACGTTTCTATGGAGGACGTAGGCGAAAACAACTTACGCAGCGGCAAAGATGCTTGCCGTAAGCACGAAGAAGCTTTTATGGGCGCTGTGGAATCATTCTTAGGAATGGGAATTGATGGCTTCGCCACCACTGCCGATGGCAACACGGTAATGATTGAACATTGGATGGAAATCCAGTTTAAGGGTGCTCCTTCCCCTGTAAAAATGGCTCAAGTGGCTGTTCAGAAATGGGAAAATGGTTTAATTGTGAACGAAAAATTTTATCACAAATAGTTTTTTCAAAACACAAAACGAAAGAAGCGCCGCGGTTTACCACGGCGCTTTTTTATTTGTGGTAGGTGGCTGTAAGCACTCCACTTACACACCAGTGACTAAAACTGCCACCTTCGGGTTTGCCCTGATTGATGGCAACTTGCAGGGTGTGCTTTCCTTTACCAAGAGCTGCTATTGGAACAATAAATGGTGGTGTCAAAGTTCCAGGGCACCAGTTGGAGCGGCTCAAATCGCTGGATGATAATCCATCCGGAAAATTTCCTGATGCAGGATTGAGCAGTCGATAAGTTCCACAATCGGTGCGCCAAGGGGTTATATGAAAAATTTCTTTGCCATCGAGGTACACCTGATTCAACTTGGGCACAAACTCATCTCCATTTTCCCAACCACCATGCCCCGTGGTAGTGAAAAGCAAGCTCATGTTCTGAAGCGAATCGGGAATAGTAAATTCAACTTTAAGGGTGTCGGTATCGAAAAGTTTTCCGTAGTTCTGCCCTTCCGCTTCTAAAATATTCACGGTATTAAACAGGGGTTGAATATATTTTTCGGCCGCCGGCATTTCTTTATCAGGATAAAAATCTAACTCGAGACTCAGCTTGTGGCCACCTTTATCATAATTGCCAATATAAACGCCCACTGTAATTTCATTTTGATTGGAGGGAATTAGTGCTGTGATATCTTGTTTATACACTGCCGAGTCGGCCCAAGGGTATCCATCAATAATTCTTTTTTTATTAAAAGCCCCTACGCCAAAGGGGGTAAAAAAGCGCATGAGTTCAATAGCCGGGGCATAATCATCTTGAGAAATGATGCCCTGATATTTTTCGCCTTTTCTATCACTATCTATCGGAAGTTGAACTTTGCCAGAGATGATTCCTGTATAAATACTTTTTTCCTTTTGAGCCGGAATCATAAACACGGAACCCACTCTGTCATAGGCGTCGCCATTGCTCCATTCAGTCAGTTTCAAAAACCAGTTTCCCTTTGCAGCATCCTTTGGAAGTGGGATGGTTTTTAAAATAATATTGCCTTTTGAAAAGCGATAATTTAGTTCGAGATGCTTGATGACTTTATCGGTTTCTAAATCTTCAAAGTTTATTTTCTCATGGTCAAATATTTTGATGGAAGTATATCGCGATTTAATTTGAGCGGCTGCATACTGCGATTCATTCACTTTTAAAAATTCATTTCCCGGTAAAGTGATTTGTTGATGAGTAGCTTCGAGCGTTTTTGCCACCACCATTCGCGAACCATTGACCGAATACTTGAGCACCAATCCCTTTTCAGGAATAAATGAAATGCTGGGTGAAGCATTTATACCAACCTGATCCGAAACCCAAAGTTCAATTCGGTTTGAAAACAATTCGCATTTCATTTTTCTGCATGCAAAGCCCAGTATTGTATCGGTTTCAGCAGTGGATGTCATTTTCGGAAGTGAGTCGAATGAAGTAATTACTGCAAAAGATTTTCCTGCCAGCACTCCGGTTTTTATGGTCTTTCGATTTTTGTAATCGATGTAAAACAGTTCGGGTGTGGATGAATTCACAATGCTTGATAGACTTCCATCTGTAATTAAACTAATCGTTCGATCGGGTTGCAGTTTGCCATTTTCGTATTGCTCATATTCTATATGGGTGTTTTTGGTTTGTGCTTGTATAGTGTTCGGCCAAAAAACAACCGAAAGCAAAAGGAGAGAACATGCAAGAAAATATCTGTTTGGCATATAAAATTCAATTAATGGTAGAATGAAATTTTGACAATAAAAAAAGACATTTTCCGTGAAGAAAATGTCTTTTTAAAAAATTGTGAATCCGATGATTAGTCGTTTATAACTTTTACGTTAACTGCATTCATTCCTTTTTTGCCTTTTTGCTCTTCGTACTCCACCTTATCTTTTTCGTAGATAGTTCCGGTTAAGCCACTGCTGTGAACAAAAATGTCTTCACCGCCATTCGATGGGGTGATAAATCCGAAACCCTTAGTTTCGTTGAAGAATTTTACTGTACCTGTTTGCATTTTTTTTAATGTTAATGTTTAAATTTCGTGTAAGATACGCTTAATTAATGGTTAGAGCGTTTTTATTTAAAGTTGGTAAAGTACAATAGGTTGATTATTAACTTTAGTCTGACAACAAATTAGCTTAAACTTGCCGATGGAAATCCTCTTTTATATAATTATTGAACATGGCCTTACTATTAAAGAAGAACTGTGAGAAATGCAACAAAGATTTGGTTGCCAATGGATTAGCCTTCATTTGCAGCTATGAATGCACCTACTGCGAAGAGTGTTACCTGGCCTTGAAAACAATTTGCCCCAATTGTGGCGGTGAGCTGGTGAGGCGGCCCAAACGAGAACCTAAGAAAAACCCAAATTAACCACCTATTGCCGTCCAATTCGCCGAGTTTGCGTTAATTTATAGCCTCGGTTACAACATTATTTTATCTTTGCCACTGTGAGTCAAATTACTAATTACGAAATAAAACTGCCTCAGTTTGAAGGGCCTTTCGACCTGCTTTTGTTCTTTATTGAACGAGACGAACTGGAGATTCAGGATATTCCTATTACCAAAATTACAGCCGACTTTTTAGAATACATCCATCACATGGAGGTGATGAATATTGAGCTGGCAAGCGATTTTATACTCTTTGCCGCTACGCTCATGCGTATTAAGGCTAAAATGCTGCTTCCGCGTAAAGAAAAAGATGAGTTTGGCAACGAGATTGATCCACGTGCCGAGTTGATACAGAAGCTGATGGAATACAAGCGTTTCAAAGAAACCCTGCCTGAACTGCAGACTTTGGAAGAGCGAAGGGTACAGCAGATTGCCCGTGGTAACTTGACTCGTGAATTGTCCGAAATAGGTGATGAGTTTAATACCGAGCACGAAATACACTCGATAACCTTGTTCAAGCTGTTAAAGGCATTTGATAAAGTGATGAATAGGATGGAGTTGAGGGAAAATCAACCCCAGCAGAGAGTAAT
>DAIMNW010000259.1:0-3022 GCA_036719905.1 Chitinophagales bacterium | reverse complement strand
CTTAGACTCTGGCATTTTCGACTGTAATCGATTCCCTAATCGTTTTGCTACTTCAAGTGAACTGGCACTGATAGAATCACTCTGCAATAATAAACTGGAGGAAAAAACACCGCTGAGTAAAGAGGTTGTAGTATCAGTAAATTGGGTATAGTAGTCAACATATGATTTACAATTGCGATCAAATGAAGCCTTAATTAAATTTTTTACTGAATCTGATTCGGTGGTACGTTGCACCATGAGATAGATAGATCTGAGCGTATCAATACGTGCATTTTTAGCGTACAACGAATCAACAAACCCTCTGAAAACTTTGTTGTGTGACGAATTGACTGTAAATCGAAGTTGCTCTATATTTTTAATAGTACCTTCTATTTCCAATTCATCATTGCCTAATAATAAAAAGCAACTCTGCCTGAGTGCCAATGCACCTACTCGTAGGCGATAAATACCTTCATCTTTCACATTACCTTTTAACGTAAATTTTCCTGAATTATCTGCTAGTGCAGTATCCACTATGGTACTTTCCCCATAAACAATTTCCTCGAGATAGACTGTTTGCCCCCCGGCCCCTTCAATTTTTCCTTTAATATGATATCCTGTTGTGGAGAAAGGATTTTGGCAACTAAATGCGAACAACAAGACTAGTAACCATTTGCATTGTTTCATCTTCGATAATTAAGGTTAGAGAATTAATAACTGACTAGTCTAGGATTTACTGAGCAGGTCAACCACCATTTGGTTCGCTATTTTGGGATCGGCTTTACCTTTGCTTAGTTTCATCACCTCACCCATAAACAATCCGGCAAGAGAAGTTTTACCTGCCTTGTATTCGGCCACCTTGTCCGGAAATTTTGCGATAGCTGCCTTCACCAGTTCTTCAATGGCAGCTGTATCGCTGTTTTGAACCAAATTCAGTTCTTCTGCGATAGTCAGCGGCAATTTGCCTGGTGCCAAGACCATGGCCGGGAAAACTTTTTGTGAGGCAACTGTGTTGGAAATTTTTCCCTCATCAATGATGGTGATTAGTGAAGCAATATCTTTAGGTGTGAGTGGAAAATCAGAAATTGAAATAGCATTCTCATTAAGATAACTCTTTACACCTCCCATCACCCAGTTTGCACAGGCTTTATAATTTTTATTTAAAGAAGTCAATTCGGTAAAGTAGTTAGCTATCTCTTTTTCATCACTGAGCACAGCAGCATCATATTCACTTAACCCGTAATCCTTTTCAAATTTTGACTTCAATTGCTCAGGCAGCAATGGCATAGCTGATTGAATGGAAGCAACTTGATCCTTTGTTACTACAAAGGGTGGCAGGTCTGGTTCGGGAAAATAGCGGTAATCGTTCGCCGCTTCTTTACTACGCATATCCGTGGTACTTCCATTGGCAGCGTTAAAACTTCGAGTTTGCATGGTTAGTATTTCACCAGCTTCCACGGCTTTCACTTGCCGCTGTATTTCAAATTCAATGGCTCGTTTCACATTTCGAATACTATTCATATTCTTTACCTCAATCTTAGTTCCAAATTTCTCGGCTCCTTTTTTCCTAACTGAAATATTACAATCGCAGCGCAATGAACCTTCTTCCATATTGCCATCGCAAATATCCAGGTGTCGAACCAATTTTCGTATTAGGGTTAGGTATTCGTAGGCATCATCCGCAGTTCTCAAATCAGGTTCAGTAACAATCTCAATCAAAGGAACGCCTGCTCGGTTTAAATCAATGAGTGAATTAAATGGATCAATATCGTGTATGCTTTTACCTGCATCTTCTTCAAGGTGAATACGCGTAATGCCTATTCGCTTTTCTTCACCATTTACTTTAATAAACACATGACCATCTGTACAAATAGGGGTGGTGTGTTGTGTAATCTGATAGCCTTTTGGTAAATCAGCGTAGAAATAGTTTTTACGGGCAAATTGGTTGTAGTCCCTAATTTTACAATTGAGTGCCAAGCCCATCCTAATAGCATATTCGATTGAGCGTTTGTTCATCACCGGCAAAGTACCCGGGTGACCTAAGGTAATAGGAGAAACTTGCTCATTAGGGGGCAAGCCAAAGGCAGCTCCATCAGAGCAATAGGCTTTGCTGTTGGTTGATAGTTGAGCATGTACTTCTAAACCAATTACGGCTTCGTATTTATCCTCTATTTTCATTCAATTATTGTAAGCGGCAAAAATAGTTAAAATGCATCACTTACTCCAGGTATCGTTGAATTGATAATCAAAATACACCCCAATATAATTATTGTATTGGCGGCTTCGGTAAAAAGGATTGCTAGTTGGGTTAAGGGCGGTCAGGCCTCCATTGTTTCTAATAGGAAGCAAAGAGTAATCAGATCGCAGGCCCACCCCAAGATGATGCGATAAGAGATAGTTCACATCAGCAATCCAACAAAAATCGGCAGGCAAATACAAATCGGTTACGTCCTGATTTTCAACATTGACACTTAGCAAAGGATAGTATATTGTTTCTTTCGCCGTAATTAATCGACTGTAACTTCCTCCCAAACTTACTCTTAATCGTCCTTTATCAGTGTAGTTAAATAAAATGGGAATTTCGGCATAGTTAAGCGCCAGCTTGTAAATTCTTCCATTATAATCTAAAGTTTGATCGGCTCGTTTGGTTTTGCTTCCTTTTTGGGTGTATAGTATTTCCATAGTTAGGCCAAATTTGTCTTTAATTCTGGCGCTTACTGCAGGACCAACACGTAAACCAACTTTGTCATAACCGGCCAACTGATCGCCATCTACTTGTGAAGCATTAAAGCCTGCAATTATCTGGCCATTAAAAACCGGCAACTTGGTAGTTTGTGCCTTAATAAAAAGTGGAAATGTGAATAAGATGATAGCTATAAGCTGCTTCATGATTGTTTTTTTTACAAAGTAAATAATACGCTTTTGAAGTTGCGTTCGTTATAACAATAATTTCACTAAATTAAAGATATGAGTTTTAAATGTAATGCTATTACGTTAAAAAAACTGGAGGGAATATTTGAAGAAGCCCGTTTCATAGTGCGCT
>DAIMNW010000258.1:0-3030 GCA_036719905.1 Chitinophagales bacterium | reverse complement strand
ATTTTCTAGTGGGAAAAACGTCACATACACTCTAGGCTTTATCCCCAATCTTTACGAGTTATAAAAAACTTACCTTTGCGCCATGAGTAAAATGGGAAAAATATTGGTGGCCATGAGTGGCGGTTTAGACAGTACAATGGCGGCATTACTGCTGCATAACCAAGGTTATGAAGTAATAGGCGTTACCATGAAAACATTTGATTATGCTACTAGTGGCGGCAGCAAAAAAGAAACCGGTTGTTGTAATCTGGATACCATAAACGATGCCCGTGCTGTAGCCGTGCAGAATGGATTTGCTCATTATATTTTAGACATAAAAGAGGAGTTTGGCGAAATGGTAATCAACGATTTTGTAGATGAATACCTGGCCGGCCGTACACCCAACCCCTGTGTGCTATGCAATACGCATATAAAATGGGATGCTTTATTAAAAAAAGCCGATGCCCTAGGCTGTGAATTTATAGCCACCGGACACTATGCTCGTAAAGGCGAATTGAATGGGCGGCATTTTGTTCGCAAAGCAGTGGATGCCAACAAAGACCAATCATATGTATTGTGGGGGCTGGCACAAGATGCCATTCGC
This sequence comes from Chitinophagales bacterium, assembly GCA_036719905.1. Classification (GTDB taxonomy): domain Bacteria; phylum Bacteroidota; class Bacteroidia; order Chitinophagales; family CAIODY01; genus DAIMNW01. The sequence continues at coordinate 2,447 of DAIMNW010000258.1, read as the reverse complement.
CGCAGCATATTTCCATTGGGCCAAATGGTAAAGCCCGATGTTCGTCAAATGGCCGTAGAAGCAGGTTATAATGAAGTGGCCAATAAGCCGGAGAGTTATGAAATATGTTTTGTGCCCGATAATGATTACCGTGGGTTTTTAAAACGACGTGTAACAGGATTAGAAGACAAAGTAGCCGGAGGAAATTTTACCGACACCTATGGCAATGTGTTAGGCACTCATGAAGGTTACCCATTTTATACCATTGGCCAACGCCGTGGGTTGGGTGTAGCATTGGGCAAGCCCATGTTTGTTACTGAAATAATACCTGCAACTAATACCGTTGTACTAGGCGAAGAAGATGCATTGGATAGAAGTGAAATGTTTGTACATAAACTCACCATGCAAAAATATGCCACCATTGAAAACGGATTGGAGGCATTAACCAAAATACGCTATAAGGATAAAGGTGCCATGGCTACGCTACAAAATAGCAGCTACGATAAATTATTGGTGCAGTTTGCCGGCCGTGTGCAAGGCATAGCCCCCGGCCAATCAGCCGTGTTTTACGAAGGCGATGAAGTAATTGGCGGTGGAAGAATACATAGTGCTTGGTAGAAATAGCTATTTTGCCAGCAACATCAAATTGCACATTTTAAATAGCAAACGTGCGCCTACGTTAGCATCCCATTCATCTTTGCCGGGTGCTACTTCATTCAAATCAAAACCTATTATTTGTTTTTTGTGATGATGCAATTGCTCTAGTAAGTAAACGGCCTGTTCAAATTCTAAACCGCCTGGCACTGCTGTACCGGTATGTGGGCATAGCTTGGCATCAAGTCCGTCAATATCAAAACTGATATACACTTTAGCCGGCAAGGCTTTAATGATTTCATCACATTGCTTGGCCCAGGTTTTTCCTTTGTAGCTATCGTGTTTCATATCACGATCAAAGAATGTTTGTACTCGTCCCTTCGAATTTTTTATTAATAAATATTCTTGTTCACAATAATCGCGAATGCCTACTTGAACTAGTTTTTTAACAGCATCTATTTTTAATGCATTGTACATAATGCTGGCATGTGAAAATTCAAACCCTTCATAGGCTGGGCGTAAATCACAGTGAGCATCTATCTGTAAAATGCCTATTTGCTTATGTTCTTCGGCCAATGCTTTTATATAACCAAGCGGTGTACTATGATCGCCGCCTACCAAACCCACTTTTTTTCCATCGGCCAATAATGCTTTGCTTATTTCGTAAACAGCATTATTCATTTCCCTGCAGCCGGCATTTATTTTGGCCAAATTCTCATCCGATTTTTTATTTGTTTTTCCGCTTGCCAGATTTTCTATTTGTTCTTCCACAAGTGGGCGCAACTTTTTACTTAACTTTTTTAAATTCTTAAGCTCAGGCAGCATGGCTATGCCCCTGTGCCATCCCTTAGGATTAATAGGTTCATATAAATCCACCTGAGCCGATGCAGCTTTTATTGCAGCCGGTCCATCGGCAGTACCTCCTTGATAGGATACAGTTGCCTCCCAAGGAATGGGGAGCAAAACCAAATCGCTTTCTTCGGCGGTAAATGGTAGTCCAAAAATATTGGAGGATGCAGCAGCCAAACCATTGGCGTCGAATGTTTTTATTTTTGCGGCACGACTTTTTTCTATAGATAGCATACTATTTTATTAAGTCCGCAAAAATAGAAGTTTCTATTTGTGAAAACGGATAAAATAAAATAGTCTGATCAGAATCACAATTAATATAGTGATGGCCCATCCCATGTGTTCCATATTAACCCAGAAACAGAATTACAGCATAACAAATGGTGATAATGAACACCAGATGCAGAAATATCTCTAACCAGTTATAGGATTTGTTTCGTCGCCAAAAAAAGTCAAGAGCTCCGGAAAGAGCCTCTCGAAGGTGAGTAATGGTTTCCATGCCATTCGATTATTTAAGTGAATAATGTTGTTCAGTTTCTGTGGGTGCCAACTTATTGCATTCATATTATACAGACCTCCATGATAAACTCCACGTTGCTCACCGCACTGGATTCTTACAGCTGTTTATTTTTTTCATAAATGCAACTTTTCTATTCTACTATCGTAGCTGTTGTTTTGCTTAACAATTTTTTCGTTTCTTTAACTCGAAATCGTTAAATCAATCATGAATACCATCGGACATTTATTTCGGGTTACCACTTTTGGCGAATCACATGGCCCAGCCATAGGTGCGGTGATAGATGGTTGCCCGGCCGGCCTGAAAATAGATGCCACTTTTATCCAATCAGAACTGAATCGCAGGCGACCCGGACAGTCAACGCTTACCACCTCGAGAAATGAGACAGATAGCTTTGAAATTCTTTCGGGTGTGTTTGAGCATAAATCAATCGGCAGCCCTATTGCTATTTTAATTCCGAATAAGAATCAAAATAGTGGCGATTATGAGTGGCTGAAAAATACTTACC
>DAIMNW010000257.1:0-3054 GCA_036719905.1 Chitinophagales bacterium | reverse complement strand
CCGATAACTATCGGATACTTAAACCAACTATTATGATAAGAATATTACCATTTCTGCTTCTCATTATCGCTATTACCCTACAGGCTAACGCTCAACAATACCTGCATCAGGTAATTGTACTCAATGAAGGATATTTCGACTATAATAACCAGCAGCAGGTGGTGCCGGTTACTGTGGGTACTTACAATCCTTCAACAAGAGCCTATACCACCTTCGATTTTATTAGTGGCAGTCGTTTTGCAACAGATGTACTAGTAGATAACGGCAACATATATGTAGCGGCCGATAATAAGATAATACGATACGATGCTAATACCTACGCCCAAACTGGGTTAATTAACCTAAGTGGAGTACGTAAACTGGCGATTTGGAATAATCAGTTATTGGCAACCCGAGGTGAATTTATGCAAACCTTTACCGATTATTTTGAAGTTTTTGACAAAAACACCATGAGTTTCATTTATTCATTGCCTGTCAATAATGGACCCGGTTTTGCCTCGGAAGGAATGGTTATTCGAAACGATTCATGTTACATTGCTATCAACAATGGATTTGATTGGGGAAATTATAAAGGTCTTGTTGGAGTTGTGGACCTTGCTCAACAAACGTATGTACGAGAAATTAGCTTGAGCGGTGGTGCTGTTAATCCGGAGAACATTGTGTTGAGCGATAGTAAAATTGTTACGGTAAATAATAATGACTTTACTTCTGCTTCTATTTCAACTATAGACATACAAAGCGGCCTTCAGAGTACCACCTCGGTAGTTAATGGTACCGGATGTAGCACCTCTGCCTTATGCACCAATGCTGCCGGTGATCAGGTATTTTATCAGGCTTTTGGAGATATTGCCATCGGAAGATTTGATATTAATTCCTCTGCTTCTTTATCGCCTGTTAATATTGGTAAAGGCATTTATGGGATGGAAATTAATCCAATTAATAATGATATTTATTGTGGTGTAACCGACTTTACCAGCACTGGAAAAGTATTTATCTATTACGGAAATGGATTTCCAAAGGATTCATTCGCTGTTGGCGTATCACCGGGTAATTTCGCTTTTGATTTGAGAAATGCCACATCGGTTCAACAAGTTGATGCTCAATTATTCTCGGTTTATCCTAATCCTGCAGCCGACTATCTGGAAATCAGCGCCAATATTTCTGCACCCTACACTTTAACAATCAGCGATATACTTGGTAGAATTGTTTATTCTCTTGCAAGCAATTCAACACAAGATCTCAAATATGTAAATGTTTCTAAATTACCAGCAGGTATTTATTCTCTGACCTTGAATTCCATTCAAACTAGTCGTAGTATTCGATTTGATAAGAAGTAGCTCTACATTTTGGTTCCAGCAACAGAATAGCTTAAAGGTCAATCGTTGATAACAATAAAAAATATCAACAGAAACTTGTATTTGCCTTCATTCTCTTGTAATTTTACTACCATCAATCTAAGATGAATAATTGTTTAAACAACAGTTAATGGGATTGTTTAAAAATTGGTGGTTTAATAACACTGGTTAATGATAAGATATGGTAGAGCCTTTACCAATTCCGGAAAATGAAGAAGAGCGGTTGCATGCGTTAAAGAATTATAATATTCTTGACACACCACCGGAAGAAGATTTTGACGCAATTACAAAGTTGGCATCCAATATATGCAACACTCCCATTGCGCTTATAAGTTTGGTTGACGAAAACAGGCAATGGTTTAAGTCTAAAGTAGGCATAAATTTGAGTGAAACTTCTCGGGATATCTCATTCTGTCAGTATACCATTATGGATAAAGGAGTTTATGAGGTGGAAAATGCGCATCTCAATTCCACCTTTGCAGATAATCCATTTGTGACAGGAACCCCAAATATCTCATTTTATGCCGGAGCACCACTGATTGATGAACACGGAAATGCCCTTGGCACTTTATGTGTAATGGATAATGCACCACATTTGCTCAGGAACGAACAAAAAGAAGCCCTTGCATTGCTTGCTCGTGAGGTAGTAGCCTTAATTACTCTGCGAAAACATATGGGAGAATTGAATGAAAGCAGAAAAGTGCTCCAAAAATTTTTCGATCTTTCTTTAGATTTTATGTGTATTGCTAGTGTAGGAGGCTATTTTCTAAAAATAAATTCCACCTTCAGCAAAGTATTAGGTTATGTCGACGCCGATTTATTGGGTAGGCCTTTTTTAGATTATGTTCATCCTGAAGATATTCCGGCTACACTAAAAGAAATTGAAAAGTTATCACAGGGGCATTCCACCATTCAGTTTGAGAATAGGTATCGAAAAATTGACGGAAGCTACATATGGTTATCGTGGAATACGCAGCCAGATGCTGCTTCTGGCTTGCTTTATGCTACTGCACGGGATATTACTGAATTAAAACGTTCGATAGAACTTTCAAATGAAAACCTACAATTACAGAAAGAAAAGGAGATAGCTGAACGAAGCAGCAAACTTAAGGAAGAATTTATGGCTAACATGAGCCACGAAATCCGCACACCACTAAATTCTATTATTGGACTTACCCGAATGTTGTTGCGGAATAAAAAATTAGAAGAACGTGAACAAGAATATCTGGAGACCATACAAATCAATTCTAAAAATTTGTTTGAACTCGTGAATAATATTCTAGACTTTTCTTTGATTGAATCTGGAACACAACAGGAGGCACGTATAGTTAATTTTGATTTAAGAAAACTATTAGAAGAATGCATTAAAGTGCTTAAACATTCTGCTAGCGAAAAAGATTTAACCCTAACCTACGAAATCGATGTAAGAATTCCGGATCTAATCAGCGGTAAACCAGGAAGTGTTAATCAGGTAATACTTAATCTGTTAAGTAATGCAATTAAGTTTACACCTTCTGGTGAAATTTCATTAAGTGCTCTGGTAGTCACTTCAAATAAAAAATTTACTGTTATCCGTTTTTCGGTAAAAGATACCGGCATCGGTATTCCAAAAAGCAAATTGTGCGACATCTTCCAGACATTTGTTCAAGTTAACTCATCGGTCACTCGTCGGGTTGGAGGAACAGGACTAGGGTTGGCT
>DAIMNW010000256.1:0-3061 GCA_036719905.1 Chitinophagales bacterium | reverse complement strand
CCCATATACGTTTTGCCTGCCAGTGTCTATGTGGGCGATTCTGGGTGTGGAGAGGCTGCGCATGGAGGCCAACATTCTCATACAGGCGCTATGGAGTGGCAGCCAAATGTGGAAGGCATAATGTGGTTTTTGGATGAATGCTGGCCTTTGATTAAACAGGCCAATAAAGCCGCTAGCCTGCACCTTGCCGGTAGAAACATGCCCGATTGGTTGCTGCATCAGAATAGGGAAGGTGTAAAAGTGTATGGCGAAGTGCCTGACGCAAAAGCTTTTATCCGTAATCAGGGTATTATGCTAGTGCCGCTGCTTTCGGGCGGTGGCATGCGTATCAAAATTATTGAGGGAATGGCTTTGGGCAAATGTATTATCTCAACCAGCATTGGTGCAGAAGGCATTGGCTGCACACCTGACCAACACATTATTATAGCCGATACGCCTGAACAATGGCAGCAAGCTGTGACCGATTGTTATAAAAATCCGGATAATTGCAAAAAAATAGGCCAGGCGGCTCGTACCTTTATAGAGCAAAATTTTGACAACCTGCAATTGATGCGAAACTTCTTGGAACAAATTAATTTGAATTAATTCTTTTACGCGGCACACTATTGGCAATTTTCAGTTAACCACATCAGGATGAATAAAACCATGGAACTACTATTTTGGTTGTGCTTGCTGGCTGTGGCGCATAGTTACTTATTGTATCCATTGTGGCTGCGGTGGGTTACGTTTAAAAAAAAGAACAACGAAATCATTTTTACCGATAAAGAAGACCTGCCTTCGCTAGCCTTGTTGATTGCGGCCTGCAACGAAGAAAAAGTGATAGCCGCTAAAATAGAAAGTGTTTTTGCTACCGGCTATCCAGCTGATAAACTTTTTGTTTTTATAGGTTCAGATGGTAGCAGCGATGCCACAGGCCCCATAGTGCAACAGCTACAACTGCAGCATCCACAACTCTATTTTACTCACTTGCCCAACCGCAGTGGCAAAACAGCCACTATCAATCTATTGGCCGAACAAGCAAAAGCCCAACTTGGCAATGATTGCCTGCTGATATTCACTGATGCCAATATTATTTTTAATCCTGAGACACTGGAACAATTGGCCATCCATTTTAAAAATGAAGAAATAGGATTGGTAGGTGCCAATGTAATAAATCAACTGGTGCACAATAGCCCTATTGGAGAATTAGAACAATATTACATTGGCCGCGAAAATGAAATAAAATATCTCGAAGGTATAAATCATGGCTCCTTGATGGGGGCTTTTGGTGCTTGTTATGCCATAAGAGCTAGCCTTTTCCAAACCTTGCCAACGCATTTGATTGTTGATGATTTTTATATCTGCATGCAAGTGCATAACCAAAAGAAAAAATGTATTTATGCCATAGAGGCTTTATGCTACGAAGAATTGAGTGGTAATTTATGGGAAGAATTTCGTCGAAAAAAAAGAATAGCTACCGGCAATTTTCAGAACCTGTTTATTTTCTGGAAATACTTAATGCAACCCTATGGCCGCCTGGGCTTTGCTTTTTGGTCGCATAAAGTTTTACGATGGATAACTCCTTTGCTCCTGGCAGCAGCTTTTATTTGCCTGCTGTTCCTGTTCCGTAGTATTCTCCTTTATAAACTACTGTTAGGCATTTCACTATTGTTGTTGGCATTGGCTGCATTGGATTTGCTGTTGGCTGGCCTACAAATAAATATAAAAATATTGCGTACACTATCATACTTCTTACTGATGAATGTGGCACTGCTTCTTGGGCTTGTACAATTTATTCGTGGAAACAATTCCGGTGCATGGAAGCCAACTAAGCGTTAGAGGGGATTGTATAATTCAATCGCAGAAGCGTTCTTAGATTTCTTCATACTCAAACAAACAAATATTAAGTTCCAAGGGATTGTTGCTGAGATATATCTGACTAATTGGTAGAATTCAATGGCCAAAACAGATGAAGATTATATTTTTATTCCCACCCCACCTTCGTACTTTTGCCGTTGCAATACCTTTAAGGTAATCGATTTTACGTTTGTTTAATAGTCATATAGAAAAATGCTCCACTCCATAGAAGAAGCCATAGCCGATATCAAAGCCGGTAAATTGGCAATAGTAGTAGATGATGAAAGCCGCGAAAACGAAGGCGATTTTATAACCGCTGCTCGTAATGCTACGCCGGAGTTGGTCAATTTTATGGCCAAAGAAGGTCGAGGGTTGATGTGTGCCCCTTTGTCGGATGATATTTGCCGTCGACTTAATTTAGATATGATGGTAACTGAAAATACCAGCGTTCATAGCACACCTTTCACGGTTTCGGTCGATTTGCTAGGGCATGGCTGCACCACCGGTATTTCGGCTCACGACCGTTCCAAGACTTTGCAATCTTTTGTAAATCCCGATACCAAGCCGCACGATTTAGGCCGTCCGGGACATATTTTTCCACTCAAAGCGCAAACAGGCGGCGTACTGCGCCGGGCCGGGCATACCGAAGCTTCGGTCGACTTGGCGGTATTGGCAGGGTTTGAACCTGCTGCCGTATTGATTGAAATTATGAATGAAGATGGCAGCATGGCTCGTTTGCCCGAGTTGATGAAGATAGCAGAGAAACACGATTTGAAAATAGTTTCTATTGAAGATTTAATAAAATACCGAATAGCCAAAGAATGTTTGATTAAAGAAGAAGTTAGAGTAAAAATGCCGACTAAGTGGGGCGTATTTGAGTTGATAGCTTTCCGACAATTGAATACAAACGAGACCCATCTGGCGTTGAAAAAAGGCGACTGGACTTCGAAAGAACCGGTGATGGTTCGTGTGCATTCGTCGTGTGTTACGGGCGATATTTTAGGTAGCATGCGCTGCGATTGTGGTGAGCAATTGCATCATGCCATGGAAATGATAAATAAAGAAGGGAAAGGAGTAGTGCTCTACATGAATCAGGAGGGCCGCGGTATAGGCTTGTTGAATAAATTGAAGGCGTATAAGTTGCAAGAGGATGGGATGGATACCGTGGAGGCTAACGTGGAGTTGGGTTTTCTGCCCGATGAACGAGATTATTGAGTAGGGGCAC
>DAIMNW010000255.1:0-3067 GCA_036719905.1 Chitinophagales bacterium | reverse complement strand
GTATTTATGATCGTTCGCTTACTCAAGATGAAGTTCGTGAACAAATGCATTTAACAAAAAACCCAACTGCCGATCCCGGACTTTTGGCATATTATCAATTTAATGAAACAGCTGGACAGGCTTTAGACAAAGCCCGACTTAATCACCTTTCACTCAATGCTACTGCAACCCGTTCCACTTCCACCGGTCCTTTTGGCGGTGGAAATAGCTCTAGATTAACAGTTGCAACTTCTGGCCCGGTAACATTTGGTAACACGGGTGCTACTTTAAATTTCACCTCCTCCCATCCTAATGGTGAAGTGGTTGTAAGCCGAATTAATTTATCGCCCGATCAAAAGCCCGGTACCGATCCTATTAGTCGAAGCTATTGGGTGGCAGACAATTATGGTAGCAACCAAACATCGGTAGGGTTAAGCGCTATCGATTTTGCGAAAGTGGGTTATGTGAGCGCAGCCGATGCCGCTAACGCAAATTTATTTAAACTTTATACACGTGCTACTATGGCCGACGGGGCAACTTGGGGTTCGGCAAAAGCAAGTGCAAGCAATGCTGTGGCTGGTGCTGATGGGAATCTTTCATTTACAAATGTTAGCTCTCTCTCTTCGCTTGGTCAAGTGGTGATTGCTAATGAAAGCGGTTCTTCATTTGTAGGCATTCATGATGCTGTGGTTACTAATCATATTACTGTTTACCCACAGCCAATCAGTGCCGGTGAAGAAATTAATTTTATAACCCATTCACCAAATGAAGTATTTGAGCTACAACTTTTTGATGCTGATGGAAAGAAAGTAAAAAAGCCTCACTACTTTACTGAAGCGGTAAGTGTTAAAACCAAAGGTTTAAGTGCTGGCAATTATTTTTATCAACTAAAGAGTGCCTCACACATTTATAATGGAGTGGTGGTGGTGCAGTAGGATTATTTTAAAATTTTCTCTAGCGTTACATTCGCAAGTCCGCTGCGCAACATTCCAATACTATCAGCTGCTGCGAAACTTAAATCAATAACACGTCCTTTTACAAAAGGCCCCCGGTCAATTACTTTTACTATCACTGATTTTCCGTTTTTCGAATTGGTTACTTTTATTAAAGTGCCAAAAGGAAGTGTTCGGTGAGCACACACAAGGCTATCGTTGTTTAGCCTAATACCGCTTGCCACCCTAGCTCCATTCATTGCCTTTCCATAATAGGTAGCTACCCCGGTCTCCTTCCATTCTTGACTAAAAGCGGAAGTAAATAAAATTGTAAGTGTAGCGGTAAAGAGAATATTTTTCACAATAAAGCTATGTTTAACTATCAAGTGCTTCTTCCATTTTTCTATAAATCTTCTGCTTATACTCTTCAAGAGTTTCCTGGGTATAACCATTAGGTCTCTGTGTTTCCAAATAGACAGCCGTAATTTTACCCGGGTTAAGTTTAAACCAGGTATCACAAGCCAACACATTTTGAACTCCTTTAAAAACTATTGGCACAATCGGGGTCTCTGTATCAATTGAAATACGAAAGGCTCCGTCATAAAATGGAATTAATGGTTTATTGGTCATATTAAATGTGCCTTCTGGAAAAATAACTATACTAATATCTTTTCTTAAAACATATCTCAATAATCGAACACTTCTTTGTCGATTTTCTTTACTAGATCTATCCACTGTGATAGCAACATAATCATACAGAAATCCGAATATGGGTATCTTTTTCATTTCAACTTTTCCAAGCGCACGAAACTGGCCTTTAATAGAAAGAAACATAATAGCGGCATCCAGATAGGAAGCATGATTAGCTACATAAATATATGATTCGTGCTTATGTTCAAAATTCTTACTTCTAATAATTCTCCATCGTATACCCACTAGTGTAAACCATACATACGCCCATAATCTAATGATGGAGAATATTATTTTACCACCTCTATCAACGCCAAATATCATAGCCACAAGAATAAACGGCATAATTACTAATAAGCACGTTATAAATAATACTAACGCGTAAACCCGATAAATAAAAAGGATAATTGGCACCTTATTAATTTTAACCTATTTACTAATTTCTAACATTCGCGAAATAGAGGCCTCTGCTTTTTTTCTCAATGACTCTTCTAAAATTATTTCTGGCTGCTCGTATTTCATGCATAAATAAATTTTCTCTAATGTATTAAGCTTCATATGCGGACAATCATTACAGGCACAACCATTATTGGGTGGAGCCGGAATAAAAGTTTTTTGCGGAGAAGTTTTCATCATTTGATGTAGAATACCGGTTTCGGTGGCTACTATGTATTCTGTTGAAGAGTCTTGCTGTGAGTATTTTAAAATTCCGGTAGTACTTCCAATATAATCGGCCACATTAAGAATTGCCTCTTCACATTCTGGATGAGCCAACACTTTAGCATTTGGGTGACGTTCCTTCAACTTGACTATTTTCTCTAATGAAAAAATTTCATGAACCATACACGCCCCATTCCAAAGAACCATTGGCCTCCCCGTTTTCTTAACCAGCCAAGCGCCTAAATTTTTATCCGGCGCAAATATGATTCCTTTATCAGAAGGAATACTATTAATTATTTTTTCGGCATTGCTAGAAGTACAAACAATATCAGTTAAGGCTTTAATCTCTGCAGAACAATTAATATAACTCACCACAACATGGTCTGGATATTTATTTTTAAACTCGGCAAACATTTTAGGTGGGCAGCTATCAGCTAATGAACATCCAGCCTTTAAATCTGGAAGTACAACCTTTTTACTAGGTGAAATAATTTTAGCCGTCTCAGCCATAAAATGCACCCCGGCAAAAACAATCATATCTGCATTGGTTTTTGCAGCTTCCTGACTCAACTGCAAACTATCACCAATAAAATCAGCTATATCCTGTATATCTGCACCCTGATAATAATGGGCTAATAAAACAGCATTTTTTTCCTTCTTTAATTTATTTATTTCTTCAAACAAATCCAATGTGGGATCTAGTTCAACATCATAAAATCCGTTTTTATTCAATAATTCTAAATCCATTTCATTTTAAAATTTTCACAAACTTAAAGCAATTACTAACCAATTCACATCCTTAATAT
>DAIMNW010000254.1:0-3077 GCA_036719905.1 Chitinophagales bacterium | reverse complement strand
CATATACATCACCCACCTGATAATTTCGGGCTGCTATTTCAAGCAGGCCATGACTATTAAACAAACATAAGGGGGTTCCTATTGGTCCATCGTAATAGTGTTCACTTATACTTGTGATATCAAAAAGTCCTTTGTAAAACAACCTAAAAGGTCGGCCTTTTACAGCCTGATCGAAAATTTGTCGGCTGATATTCGTCACGGCATTTCTAAATCCATCCAGATAAATTACCTGCCCAAACAATTGATCATCGCGAAGCATAGGCGATGGCAGCCTCTTCTCCACAAGTTTTACTTCCTTATATCGGTTAGTGTCAATATTGCCTTTTGTAGCTATGCTTGCAGCAGCTTCAACAATCTGTTGCCGAAAGTTAGCTTTTAAAACTGGGGTGCATATTTCATAAGCCGTTGGCAAGGTCCCAAAGGCAAGAGAAAACAAGCCATCATCTACCCCTATGAAAAATTGTTCTTGATGCTGTAATACAACCAACTTGCTCGTCAAACTTCCGAAAATATTAACCCCAATAAAATGTATTGTGCCTTTAGGGAAATATGGAAAGGCGTTTCGAAGCATAAAGGCAGCTTCAATGCTCTGAAATGGAGTAACACCATGCGTAATATCGACAAATTGAACGCCGGGAATGGTTTGCAGCATGAGGCCCTTAAGCATAGCTGCTTCGAAATCTCTTATTCCAAAATCTGTTATGAAGGTGATTACAGGCATGTTTGTGCAAAGTAACGCAATGAAAACGGATTGAGAAAGATTTGTAGAGTTATTGAATAAAGTACAGAAGTTAAATTGTAAACATTTGCTTCACTTCAACTGAACTTCCAATTTCAGAAGGCCTTACTAAACTGCCAAGATGGAGTATTTTTATTCTTTAACTAAAAATAATATAGATAGAGTTGCGTTTCTCAACAATAAAAGTATTTTTGTATCCCTTTTTAAAAATCAAATTTTCTAACCAAATAAAATTTCAACTAAAAACAAACACAATGGCAGACTACAAAGTGGCAAGTGCCCAACCGCAAGGAAAAAGTTTGAATTCAATGCTGGCTATGATCGTTATTCCTCTAGCTCTTATTGTTTCTTTCATCATCTTTAAATTCATTCTCGGCAATCCGGCGAATTTTGAAGGCGGCGATCCCGAAAACAAACCAATGCCCGGTAACTTTATGGGTATTGTTTATAAAGGTGGATTTATTGTACCTATCCTTATGACATTATTATTAGTGGTAGTAACCTTCTCTATTGAGCGCATGATGACCATTATGAAAGCTAAAGGGAGTGGTTCAGTAGCCAATTTCGTGAGAGGCATTAAGTACAAATTAGAAAGTGACGACATTAAAGGTGCTATTGCTGCTTGCGACAAGCAAAAAGGTTCGGTTGCAAACGTGGTGCATGCTGCTTTAGATAAATACAGTGAAATGAGTGCTGACACCCATCTTACACGTGACCAAAAAGTGTTAGCCATTCAAAAAGAAGTGGAAGAAGCTACCTCATTAGAATTGCCTATGATGGAGAAAAACTTAACCATTATTGCCACCATTGCCTCTATAGCCACATTAATGGGACTACTAGGAACGGTAATAGGAATGATTCGTGCCTTCTCGGCCATGGCCAATGCTGGGGCACCAGACGCTACTGCACTTTCTACAGGTATCTCTGAAGCGTTGATTAACACAGCTTTAGGTATCGGAACTTCTGCTATTGCCATCATTATGTACAATTTCTTCACCTCATCTATCGATGATTTGAACTATGGCATTGAAGAGGCTGGATTTACCATTACTCAGACATTTGCGTCAAAACACTAATTAGTTTAACCTGACAAGGTTTACCTGTTATGGAATTTTTCAGAAACTGAATCTTACAGAGTGAACAGTTGAACCAAGTTATAATGAAGAGCCAATCATGGGAAAAATAAAAATAAAACGTAAGAGTACCACCTTGGACATGACGGCCATGTGCGATGTTGCGTTCTTGCTGCTCACGTTTTTTATGCTAACAACAAAATTTCGCCCTCCAGAGCCCCTCACAGTTGATATTCCATCCTCTGTAGTACAGAGCCCTACTAAAGATAAGGATATGATGGTGATCAGTATCGGAAGTGATGGTAGAGCATTTATGGATTTCGACCAGCAACCAATTCGTAAAGAAGTACTTGGCCTAATGGGTGAGAAATATGGTGTAAAATTTACACCCGAGGAATTACAGGTTTTTTCTATCATAGGCCCATATGGCGTTCCAATGAATCAGATGAAACAATTTCTCAATATGGCACCTAACGACCGTGACGCCTTTAATGCCAAATCGCCGGGTATCCCAGTTGATACCTTGAGTGATTTCAGCCGCTGCGAATTGTTCGACTGGGTAATCAGTGTTAGACGGGCTAATCCTAAATCAGTAATCGCTTTAAAGGGGGATGTTGATACAAAATACCCAGCTCTGCAGACTATTATTGCAATTTTACAGAAACAAAACGCCAACAAATTCAGCTTTGTTACCAATTTAGAAGCCAACCCATTAACAGCAAAGAAAAAATAAACTAAAATGGCAGAAATTAATACAGGCGGAGGGAAAAAGAGTTCCCCTAGAGTAGATATGACACCCATGGTTGACCTGGGATTTCTACTGGTAACTTTCTTTATGGTAACCACCACATTCAGTAAACCAAACGTTATGGAACTGAATATGCCCGACAAAACCAAAACAGACGAGCAACAAAAGGTTCCAGAGTCAAAAGCGCTAACCATTATTTTGGGGGATAAAGACCGAATATTCTATTATAAAGGAACCGGGCAGGATCCAGCCAACACTAAAATTGAAACAGCGTACTTCAACGATGGTGCAAAAGGAATAAGAAAGGCCTTGCTTGCAAGAAAAGAGGAAGTAAGAAACAATCCCAACTTCCCGGTTGATAAACGCGAAATGATTGTGCTCATTAAACCTAATTCGGATTGCAGGTATAAAAATGTAGTTGACATTCTTGACGAAATGAAAATTTGTGATATTCACATTTATGCCATTGTTGATATTTCAGCCCCAGAGAAAGAAATGATTAAAGCGGTAGTAACTG